>JAJFUE010000142.1 GCA_021372575.1 bacterium
CACGATCCACGACGCTCCTTTCCCCCTCGCTCCGCGAGACCCCGCTTCTCCGCGAGATCCCCATGCTCCGCGACCTGACCCCCGACCAGATCCGCCTCGAGCTCGACCGCATGATCCCCTATCTCGAAGAGCGCCTGGTCGAATTCCACATCGTCGAAACCGAGGAACCCCTCACCCCCGCCGACGACCTTTCCGAAGATCGTTATGATGATTCTTCTGATGATTTTTCCGAAGATTTCTCCGAAGAAGAAATCTCAGACTCTCCCTCGCCCGAACCCAATCCCTCCTCCATCATCCCCAAAAACCGCTCCCGCTAAGAGTGGTAGGTCGGGTCTCCGACCCGACTCTTCTTCCATAACTCCCATAACTCCCATGAGTCCCATAGGACCTATAGGACCTATAAGCCCTATAGGACCTATTCCCCAAATCTTCTCCCACGCGCCCGCCGTTCCCACCTCCGGCGGCCGCTTCGCCATGTACTTCAAGAAACTGCAACTCATTGCACCCGGCGGCTGCAACGTTTTGCCATTCGATCATCCCCGGTTTTTCTTCCTGCGCACAAAAACAAAACGGCCCATGGCGAACGCCATGGGCCTGCGTAAGGGGATCCATTTCCTTGGCCGATTTTTCTGAAACCGCACAAATCCTTTGTGTTTTCAGCTGAAAAGCAGCGAACTCGCCACCATGATCACAAGCGCGACGAGCGCAATCGACATCTCCACATCGCTGTTCGAGTCCCAAATTAATTTCATGGTACATCTCCATCGCACGAAGAATCGTCTCGATTCAACATGGCCCGAAAACGTTAATTGCAAACTCCGGGCCAAACACGGATGGGCGACAAGCAGTTTGAATGTGCTAAGCTGGATTCATGTGCGGACGGTTTTCCATGACGCAATCGCCGCAGGTTTTGGCGGAGATGTTCGGGCTCGATGAGGTGCCCGTGCTTGAGCCGCACTATAATATCGCGCCGACGCAGGACGTGGCGGCGGTGCGCAAGCTTGATGCTGCGGCGAAGCCGGCGCTCGTTTTCTTGCGCTGGGGGTTGATCCCGAGCTGGGCGGACGATCCGGCGATCGGCAATAAAATGATCAACGCCAAGTGCGAGACGGTCGCGGAAAAGGCCGCGTTTCGCGATGCGTTCGCGCGGCGGCGCTGCCTGATCCCGGCCGACGGGTTTTACGAATGGGAGAAGGCGGGCAAGGAGAGGATCCCGTATTACTACGAAATGAAGGGACACGCGCTGTTCGCGCTGGCGGGGCTGTGGGAGCGCTGGAGCCATCCGGCGGGCACGGTGGAGTCGTTCACGATCCTGACGACCGACGCCAACGAGCTCGTCGCGCGCGTGCACGACAGGATGCCCGTCATCATCGCGCCGGAACATTACGGGAGGTGGCTGGATCCCTCGGTCGAGGTCGCGGAAGTGCGTCCGTTGCTCACGCCGTTTCCAGCGGCGGGGATGGAGAGCTATCGGGTGAGCGCGAGGGTCAATCGGCCGGAAGAGGACAGCCCGGATTTGATCAAGAAAGTGGAAGACGCGGAGCCGAAATTCTTGTAGGGGGGATTTTCTAAAGAGTTTTTTAATGGGAGGAAACGGAGGCAACTAAGAAAGAAGAAGAACCGAATCTTCGTTTCCTCCGTTTCCTCCTGTTAAAAATGATGATTGAAACCGGGTATCTGTTTTCCATGTCGCTTTCGGCGAAAGCGGCCTACTGCGATTGCTGATCACCTGTCCCGGTAGGCCGCGTTCGCCGAACGCGGCATCGAATCCAGAGCCGATCCGGAGATCGGCGTTCCCAGGCTCCGGGGTCGATTGAGATACGGATTTGGGGGTGGTAGTCCCTCGCTGACGCTCGGGCTACTGCATGGCCATGCGGAATGGGGGGCGGTTTTTTGGGGGAAGCGTTTGTAAAAGCGGGGACACTTCGGCGGCGAAATCGGGGGTGAAGGCGAGGATTTCATCGACGCGGCCGAAGAGATCCTGCATTTTGGCGAGGGCGATTTGGATTGATGCGGCATTGATCGCGCAGGAGATGCCGCCGGTTTGTTCAAGTTGCAATTGAAGGGCGTCGAGCGGATCCGGCGATGTCTGGCCGCGCAGGAGGAGGCCGAGCGAGTGGCCTTCGGTGGCAAGTTCGAGCGCGAGCAACTGCATTTCAGCGGTCGCGGCGAACTCGATGAGGATGATGCGTGAGGTCGTCTGCATGTGATATGTCGCCCCTTCGGGGCTCGGATGTGTTTATCGCGTCTGGTCCCAGGGTTTCGCTCGCAACAGCCTCGCTCCATCCTGGGCTGCTGAACTATGTGACCCTTTCAGGGTCAAGAATTGCGAGGCCCGCGGATGGTTCCGTGCCCGCAGCCTGACCACTGCATCCTTCATCCTGCATCCTCGAACGTCAATCGTAAATCGCCAGGTTTCAAGCAACCGGCACGTTTCGAATTTGAACTTGAAACATTGTATCCATTGTCCGATAGTATGCCCCTTGAGCGGTCTTGATCGACTCAGCACCAATCGATGCCATGACAGGAGTTTCGCGTGGCGACGACCTCATCCAGCACTCAAGCCGCCGCGCAACCCCGCACGATGCAGTGGCACTTCCGCGAAGTCGATTCCGCAATCAGCCAGCAGCTTGCCGCCGAGTTGAAGATCGCGCCGATCGTCGCGCGCATCCTTGCCGCGCGCGGCATCGCCGACCCCGCCGAAGCGCACCGTTTCCTCAACCCATCGCTCGCGCAGATCCATAACCCGAACGAGCTGCTCGGCATGGAGAAGGCGGTCGAGCGGATCGGCCGCGCGATCCGCTGCGGCGAAAAGGTCTGGATCTGGGGCGACTACGACGTCGATGGCATCACCGCCACGGCGATCCTGTTGCTGACGATCGAGGAGCTCGGTTGCCCGGCCGATTACTACATCCCGCACCGCGTCAACGAAGGCTACGGCCTGCACGCGCAGGCGATGGAGCAGCTTGCCGGGGAAGGCGCGACGCTGATCGTGACGGTCGATTGCGGCGTGAGCGCGATGGCCGAGGCGAAGCTGGCCAGGAAACTCGGCGTCGATCTGATCATCACCGATCACCACGAGCCCGGGCCGGCGCTGCCCGAGGCCTACGCGTTGATTAACCCCAAGCAGCCGGGCTGCCATTACCCGTGCAAGGGGCTGTCGGGCTCGGGCGTGGCGTTCAAGCTGGCGCACGCGCTGCTCAAGGCGTTTCACCCGGACGAGGCGCGCGCGAAAGAGTTCCTGAAATCGCTGCTGGACCTGGTCATGATGGGGACGGTGGCGGACGTCGTGCCGCTGACGGGCGAAAACCGCTGCCTTGTCGCGGCGGGGCTGGAGCGCATGCGCCGGCAGCCGCGGCTCGGCATCGCAAAGCTGGCCGAAGTTGCGAACCTGTCACCGCGCAAGATCGACGCCGGCTCGATCGGGTTCGTGCTCGGGCCGCGGCTCAACGCGGCAGGGAGGACGGAGCACGCGCTGTTCGCGGTCGAGCTGCTCCTGACGCAGGACGACAAACGCGCGAAGGAGCTGGCCGGCAAGCTCGACCAGTTCAACGAGAACCGCCGCGCGATCGAGGCCGAGACGCTCGCCGAGGCCATGCGGCTCATCGAGCCGTATCGGCAGGACCAGGTGCTGGTGGTGGCGCAGGACGGCTGGCATCACGGCGTGCTGGGCATCGTCGCCTCGCGGATTCAGGCGAGCTTTTACCGCCCCGTGATCGCGATCAGCATCGACCAGGAGATGGCGAAGGGCTCGGGCCGCTCGATCCCGGGGTTCGATCTTTACGAGGCGCTCGGCAAGTGCACCGAACACCTCGAACAGTTCGGCGGGCATCGGATGGCCGCGGGGTTGTCGCTGGCTTCGGACCGGATCGACGGATTCCGCGAGGCGATCAACGCCCACGCGCGCGAGGTGCTGAGCGACGAAATCCTTTCGCCGGGCATCCGGATCGACACGGTCGCCAGCCCGGCCGAGCTGACCCGGCAGGCCGTCGAGGAAATCGAAGTACTCGCGCCGTTCGGGATCGACAATCCGAAGCCGATCATCGCGATCGACGGCATGCGCCTGATGGAAGAGCCGCGCGTCATGAAGGAAAGGCACATGAAACTGTGGCTTTCGGCGCAGGACGGGCGGCCGATGGCGGCGCTGGGGTGGAGCATGGCGCGGCGCATCGGCGAATTGAGCGTCGGCGGCGGGGAGCTGCGGCTGGCCGGCATGCCGATTTTGAATACGTGGAATGGCCGCACGACGGTCGAGTTCGAGATGAAAGATTTCAAGCAGGCATAATTTTAAATGCGTTTTTTTCGCCAAATCGGGCAAAAATGCAGATCCGATAAAACGACATGGATTTATGTGGAGTGATGGCTGAAGCCGCATTCACGAGAAGCCGGCTAAAGCCGGCTGGCAGGGAAATGTTTGCAGCACAGACCACCGGCTGAAGCCGGTGGCAACCCGTTCAGCCCGCCAAAGCGGGCAGTTCATGGGGAAATCGAGAATTTTAATCCGACCGATCCGACGGATCGGAAGGGTAGTTGCTTTCGCCGTATTCGGCGCAGGAGTCGGGGGTTTCCCAAAGCAGCACGCGCGTGACGGGGAGGCCGAACTCGCGGGCCTTGGAGTGGATGAGGCGCGCGATGGCCTCGGCGGTCGGGTTTTCATCGATGGTGTAATGCGGCTCGCCGTTCTGGCGGAACCATTCAAGCGCCGGGTCGTTGCGGTTCAGGATCATGCGGTGGTCGAGGTTTTCGTCGATCCACTGCTTCATGACGCGCTTGATGTCGCCGAAGTCGGCGAGCATGCCGCGCGCGTCGAGGCCGTCGCCCTCGATCTCGATCCGCACGCGGCCGTTGTGGCCATGCAGGAACCGGCACTTGCCCGGGTAGTTGGTGAGGCGGTGGCCGTAGCAGAAGTCGATGGATTTTGCGACGCGATACATGAAGTTAGTCCTGAGTCCTGAGTGCTGAGTAGTGATCGGATAAAGGCCGCGAGGAAATGGCTTTGGCGACGTTTCCCTGCATCTGCCCGTGACGGGTTGCGCAGGGACGAACGCGCAACATCTTCCAGTTTGCACTTTTCTTCGCGAAAATTGCGAATGCTTTCGAATTCGCCCGTTTCGAAATCGCGAAAGATCTATTTTACCTCCAATGACTCCATCTTTGAAAATGCTAACCCAAACATTGAGCGGGTGGCAAGGTGTTCGGGCTTGGTTAAAACCGTGTCGCCTCTACAGGGCTCTGAGGTTCATATTTGTGCGTTGGTTCCCATGGTTGCGCTCGCAACAGCCTCGCTCCACCTGGGCTGGAGAACGATGCGACCCCTTCAGTGTCAACGGCAAACCCCACCGAACCTTAACCTTGAACTAAAGCTCAAGGATACAGTTAAATGGGTCGATTCAATAGGAGGGCGGGTGGCTGGGCCATCTGGTGCCATCCCGTCTGTGTTTTATTCAAGGATGAAAGGCAATTCCCATGGCGGTCACCTCGCATGCCTCGCTGGCGATGCACGAAGAAGCAACACGCCTTGCCGACGGAATCCGCCGGCTGGTGTATAACATCTGGTGGACGTGGAACCCGCGGGCGCAGCAGCTTTTCAAGACCCTGTCCGAAGAGGCGTGGGTCAAGTCCAACCACAGCGCCGTGGCCGTCCTGCAGGCGCTGACGCACGACGAGCTGATCGCGAACTTATACAGCAAGCGCGTCGGCGCGATGGCCGCCGAGGTGATCGAGGAATTCGAGAGCTACCTGGCCGATAAAAACACGTGGGGCGCGGCGCACTGCCCGCATTTCCGGCAGCACCCGGTCGCGTATTTCAGCGCCGAGTTTGGATTCCATGAATCGTTGCCGGTGTATTCGGGCGGCCTTGGCATCCTGTCGGGCGACCATTTGAAGTCGAGCTCCGACCTGGACGTGCCGATGATCGGCATCACGCTGTTTTATCGCGGTGGATATTTTCAGCAGAGACTGAATGCGGACGGCTGGCAGGAAGAGAACTACCCGCCGATGGACCCGCGCAAGCTGCCGGTCGAACTGGTGACCGACGCGCAGGGCGAGCCGATCGTGTGCAAGCTGAAGATCGCGCACACGGACGTCGCGTTCCATGCGTGGCGGTTGAACGTCGGCCGCAACGTTTTGTATTTGCTCGACACGAACCGGCCCGAAAACGAGCTGCACCATCGCGAGATCACGGCCCGAGTTTATGGCGGCGACCAGACGACGCGCGTCAGCCAGGAGCTGATGCTGGGCGTCGGCGGCGTGCGCTTCCTGCGCGCGATCGGCGTCGATCCGTCGGTTTTCCATTTGAACGAGGGGCACTCCGCGTTCCTGCTACTCGAGCTCATCCGCGAGCAGATCGCGCAGGGCAAGAGCCTCGCCGACGCGCAGGCGGCCGTTCGCAAGAAGGCGGTGTTCACCACGCACACGCCGGTTCCGGCCGGCCACGACCGATTCTCGCGCGACCTGATGGACCACCTGCTCCATTGCTGGCCCGAAGCGCTCAAGATGAACACTGAACAGTTCATGGACCTTGGCCGCGAACAGCCGGGCAACCCCGCCGACCCGTTCACGATGACCGTGCTGGCGCTGCAAAACACGCGCGCCGCGAACGCCGTGAGCGAGTTGAACGGCGAGGTGAGCCGCGAGATGTGGCGGCACCTTTACAACAACGTCGAGGCCGAGAAAGTCCCGATCGGGCACATCACCAACGGCGTTCACATTCTGGGATGGATGAACCGGGTCACGTATTCGTTCTGGGAATACAACCTCGGCGTCGAATGGCTCAAGCACATCATGCAGCCCGACTTCTGGGAGAAGGTCGCCGACCCGCGGTTCCTGAGCGACGAGGTGATCTGGTCGCTGCGCTACCGGCTCAAGCGCCAGATGATCGAGGCGATGCGCGAGCGGCTCGAGTTCCAGCAGGCGCGCATCGGCGGCGGCATGGCCTACAGCGGCCAGTTGCCGATGCACCCCGATTCGCTGACGATCGGCTTTGCGCGCCGGTTCGCCACGTATAAGCGCGCCGCGCTGCTCTTCAGCGACATCGACCGCGCGGCGCGGTTGTTCAACGATCCACAACGCCCGCTGCAGATGGTCATCTCCGGCAAGGCGCACCCGCGCGACGACGGCGGCAAGGGCCTGATCCAGCAGATCTACCGGATCAGCCGCGACCCGCGGTTCTTTGGCAAGGTGTTTTTCATCGAGAACTACGACATCCAGGTCGCGCGGTATTTGGTGTCGGGCTGCGACGTGTGGCTCAACACGCCGCGGCGGCCGCTGGAGGCCTCCGGCACGAGCGGCCAGAAGACGACCGTCCACGGCTGCCTGAACCTGTCGATCCTCGACGGCTGGTGGCGCGAAGGCTACGACGGCACGAACGGCTTCGCGATCGGCGAGGACACGAATTCCAACAACGTCGCCGAGCAGGACAAGATCGACACTGAGAACCTCTACGCGATGCTCGAGAACGACGTCATTCCGGAGTATTTCGATCGCGACGCGATGGACCTGCCGCGCAAGTGGATCCAGAGGATTCGGCGCGCGATGGTCACGCTGATCCCGCAGTTCAACACCGACCGCATGGTCGCCGATTACGCGACGAAGTATTACCTGGAGCACGAGTAGGCTTTGCTGAACCGGACGTCAACACTCGAAGGGGCGCCGCGGATTTCGCCGGTGCCCCTTCGTCTTTTTCAGCTCTTTGTGGCGCTGCTTGCGGCGCTGTTTCTCGCCGCGCCGTATTTCCCGGAGAAATGGCACGTCGTGATCGACACGAGTGGCGCCGTGTTTCTGTTCGATCGCGGCCACGGCCACTGGATTCCGCTCGACCTGCTGTGGGGGACGCTGGGCTGGGCGCGCATCCCGGCGGCGGTCCGCGTGGCGTTGGTCATCGTCGTCGCGGGGCTATGCCTCTGGCCGTGGAATCGCGCGCCGTTTCCAAACGGGGCGCCGGCAAGCCTGACGCGGCGGCGAATGAAGATCGTCGCGGGTTTGTCAGTGCTGTGCGGCATTTTGTTTGCGCTCCTGAGCGTCGATCCCAAAATCACGCGCACGTTCGGCGACGTGTCGTCGCTCCAGATGCAGATTCGCGGGGGCGGCTGGGTTTTTCCGTCCGAAGTCCTCACGATGCACCTGTATAACGCCGTCGATTCCATCATGATCACGATTTCGGGAGGGGCGGACCTCACGCATTATGTCGGTAGGCTGACCCTGTCGATTACGGGCGCGGTGTTCGTGTGGGCCGGCGCGATCATCGCCCTGCTGATCGGGCGCGACCGCGTGGAACAATTGTTCATGTTTGCCGGGCCGGTTCTGGCAGGATACCTCGCGCAGTTTTTCGGGTACGTGGAAACGACGTTCCTTGTGATGACGGCGTTCGCGCTGTTCCTTGCCGCCTCGGCATGGATGCTTCAGGGCGAGGGGAGCGCGGCGCGCCGCAACCGGCTGATGCTTGTATTCGCGAGCCTGTCGATGGCGATGCTGGCGCACGGCGCGGGTGTGGTGCTGCTGCCGGCGACCGCGTTGCTTGCGCTGTGCATCGACCCGGCGGCCACGGGATGGGCGCGCCTGCGTCCATTGAAGGACCCGTGGATCACGCTCGGGTTCGCCGGCATCGTGATGGTCCCGTATTACCTGTTCTTCATCCAGCCGTTCATGATTGATGTTGAGTTCGCCGGCAACATGCACGGCGGCGCGGACCAGTTCAACTTCGTGCCGTGGGATTACAAGAAGGCGCGCGCGGTTTCGAGTTACGTTTATTACGGCATGATTTCGTGGCGGCATGCGGCCGATGTCGGGATGGGGTTCCTCGTCGGCGCGCCGCTGGGCGTGCCGATGGCGTTGGCCGCGATGAACGGATTGAAGCGGCTCGACCGGTTCGAGCGCGAGTTCCTGACGGTCGTTGCGCTCGCGGCGGCATCAGCGGCATCGGTGCCGATGCTTTGGGAGCTCGATTTCGGCGGATGGGGCGACTGGAACATCATCACGGCATACGTGTATCCGCTGAATTTTCTGGGGTGGGTCGCGCTGCTGATGGCGCGCAGAAGAATGCCCGTGCCGGTGTGGTCGGTTCTAGTCCCGGCAATTGTCGTGCAGATCGCGATGTGGATGGGGATACATTTGCAGTTTTACAAATAAAAAAAAGCATCACGCAAAAACGCAAAACGGCAAAAGGCGCGAAAGATCATGTTTTAAAGAAACTGTCGGCGAGGGTGCTTCATTCGCCAAAACGAAAAAGGCAAAAGACCCGAAATGATTTTGCGTCTTTTGCCCTTTTGCGGTTTTGCGTGATGCTGTTTATTCGAGGCCTTTGCGCTTGGCGGCGAGGGCCGCGAGTTCGATCTTGAGTTTCTCGAGTTTGTCGCGTTCGGCCTGGACGACGTCGGCCGGGGCGCCGCCGATGAACTTCTCGTTGGAGAGTTTCTTCTCGGCGCCGCTGACGCCCTTTTCGAGGCGCGCGATTTCCTTGTCGAGGCGCGTTCGTTCCTGCGCGCGCAGCTCCTCGGGGAGCATCACGTGGATCGTGACGTCCTCGATCACCGCGGTCGAGGAGAAGCCGGCCAGCGTGTGCGCGGAGCCGAAGCGCAGTTCGCCGATGGCCGTCAGGTTGCGGATGTAATGCTGCTGCAGGTCGAGCAGGTCCAGCCGCACGGTGTTCGAGGTGACGATGTCGATATCGACCTTCGTGCCGGGCGGGACGTTGAGCTCGCCGCGGATCGCGCGGATGCGGCCGATCGCTTCCTGAATGAGGTTCATCGCCGACTCGATCGCCGCTTCGCCTTCGGCGGCCGGTGCCGCTTCGGGCCAGCGCGCCGTCATGAGAACATCGGAATCGAAGCGGCTGTTGCCGTTGCCCCAGCGCGACTTGAGGTTCTGCCAGATTTCCTCGGTGATGAACGGCGCGACGGGGTGAAGCAGGCGCAGGATCTGCTCGAGCACGCTCACGAGGACGACCTGCGCGGTCGTGCGCGAGGCGGGAGTCAGTCGTCCCTGTCCGGCGGGATCCGACGAATACAGGCGGTCCTTGACCAGCTCGACATACCAGTCGCAGTAATAGTTCCAGATGAGCTTATAGACCGAATCGACGTAGGCGTCGAAGCCGAACTGTTCGAGCGCGGCGGTGGCCTGTTGCGTGGCGCGGTTCAGGTTCGCGAGGATCCACTTGTCCTCGAGCTCGAGAAACTTCGGGTCGGGTCCGGCGGCAAGCGATTCCGCCGAGAGGTCCTCGGTGTTCATCAGCACGAAGCGCGTTGCGTTCCACAGCTTGTTGCTGAAATTGCGCATCGATTCGAAACGCTTGTCGCTCAAGCTGATGTGGCGGCTTTGCGTCGGGTAGCTCGCCATCGTGAGGCGGATCGAGTCGGCGCAGATCTGGTCGATGACTTCGATCGGGTCGATGGCCGTGCCCGAGCTCTTGCTCATTTTTTTGCCGTGCTCGTCCATGACAAGCGGGTTGATCACGACCTTGCTGAACGGGATGTCGCCCATGAACTTGAGGCCCATGATGATCATGCGCGCGACCCAGAAGAAGATGATCTCGTGCGCGGTGACGAGCGTGTTTGTCGGATAGTATTTGTCGAGCTCGGGCGTCTTGTCGGGCCAGCCGAGCGTCGAGAACGGCCACAGCGCGGAACTGAACCACGTATCGAGGACGTCGGGGTCCTGGTGAATGCGCGGCGATGAGCAGCGCGGGCACCCCTTCGGCGCGCGCTCGACTTCGCACCAGATGTGGCCGCAGTCGGCGCAGTAGTAGATCGGGATGCGGTGGCCCCACCACAGCTGGCGCGAGATGCACCAGTCGCGCACGTTTTCCATCCAGTGGTAATAGACATTTTCATAGTGCGACGGCACGAACTGGATGCGCCCGCTGCGCACGGCTTCGATCGCCGGCCCCGTGAGCGGCTTCATTTTGACGAACCACTGCTTGCTCAGGTAGGGCTCGACGACGCAGCCGGAGCGGTAGTCGTGGCCGACCGAGTGCTCGTGGTCCTCGACCTTGATGAGGAGGCCCTGCGCTTCGAGGTCCTCGACGACTTTCTTGCGGCCGGCGAGGATTTCAAGGCCTTTATACGGGCCCGCGTTGTCGTTCAGATGGCCATCGGGCGTCAGAATGTTGATCATCTTGAGTTCGTGGCGCAGGCCCATGTCGTAATCGTTGGGGTCGTGCGCGGGCGTGACCTTGACGGCGCCGGTCCCGAACTCGCGCTCGACGAACGTGTCGGCGATAATCGGGATGAGGCGGTGCATGAGCGGCAGCTTGACCTGGCGGCCGATGAGGTGCTTGTAGCGTTCGTCCTCGGGGTGCACGGCGACGGCGGTGTCGCCGAGCATCGTTTCGGGGCGCGTCGTGGCGACGATGATCGAGCCTTCGCCGTCGGCCATCGGGTAGCGGATGTGCCACAGGTGGCCCTTGACCATCTTGTATTCGACTTCGTCGTCGCTGAGCGCGGTCTGCAGCTTGGGCGACCAGTTGACGAGATAATCGCCGCGGTAGATCAGGCCTTCTTCAAAGAGGCGCTTGAAGACGGTGAGGACGGCGCGCGAAAGGCCGGCGTCCATTGTGAAGCGCGTGCGCGACCAGTCGCACGAACAGCCGAGGCGCTTGAGCTGGGTGATGATGCGCGTGCCGTATTGATCGCGCCACGCCCAGACGCGCTCGAGGAATTTTTCGCGGCCGAGGTCGCGGCGGTCGAGGTGCTCGTCTTTCCAGAGTTTCTTTTCGACGACGTGCTGCGTGGCGATGCCGGCGTGGTCGGTCCCGGGGACCCACAGCGCGTCCTTGCCCTGCATGCGCCGCCAGCGGATGAGAATGTCCTGAAGCGTGTTGTTCAGCGCGTGGCCGATGTGCAGGTAGCCGGTGACGTTGGGCGGCGGGATGACAATCGTGTAAGGCTCGGCGGAGCGGACCGGATCGGCCGTGAAATAGCCGCCTTTTTCCCAGCGCTCGTAAAGCGCGGGCTCGAGGTCGTGCGGGTTATAACGGCTGGAGAGCTGGGTTTCGGTGGACATGTGCGGCCTGTGCGGACGGTGATGGGCTCCGGCCACAAAAGGACCCCGGAGCGCAAAAAGACGCACTTATTCTAGTGATGAATGAGGAAAGATGAAAGATGAAATAAGAGATGAGCGATGAAAGATGAGCGATGAGAAAAATATGAAAGATGAAACATGAAAGATGAAAAAGACAAGATACACGCCGGTGCGGTCGCGATTCGGACCGACGATATTTGAACAGGAGGGAACGGCGGCAGCCCGAGGCTGCCATTCCGTAACCTCCTGTTCACGGACTCGGTATTTATTCGCGATACAGGAGCCAGTCCTCGGTGGCGTTGCGCAAACTCTGGACGTAGATACCGCGCTGAGTGGTGCCGCCGGCCGACTCGTCGGCGCTGAAGATGACCTTGTCTGGATCGGCGCTCAGGATTGCCCGGACCGATATCCCCCAGGCGCTCAGGTTCAACGCCCTGGTGCCGGCGGTGGTTCCATCGGTGATCCAGATGTCACGGGCAGCGCTGGCCGGGGTGCGGGCCGCGAAGGCATAGCGGAATGCGCTCCCGATTTGACGAATACCGCCAAAATCATGCTCCAACGCGCCAGGGCCGCACTCTACAAGCACAGAGGTGCTCGCGGTCGTGTTCATGTCCGTTACCCGAAATTCACAGCCGTGTTCCGCGTCAACCGCGTGGAACAGAAAACGGTTATTAGCGAGGGGACAAATAGTAGGGCAAGGCTGAAATTTGCCTTGCCAGAACGGCCTGAGAGTGCCCGATTCGAGATCGCAGCGCGATGCGGTATATCCGGCGGTGTGGGATCCGTTTGCAAGGTAAATATTGTTGTAGCCATGCTCCAGGTACGTTCTGCCGTTAACGAGGGCCGGGAACTCGGCGCCGATCGGTTTAAGCGTGAACGGCGTGCCGGCGCGCAATTCCCAGACCCGGAGCGTTGTCGTGGTCGGGCGGGCGATGAACAACAGAGACGCATCCTGAATAACAAAACTGACGTGGATGCCGTATTGGTCGAAGACGAGCGACCCTGTATCGACTGGCTGCGCCAGGAGCGGGACAGGCGCCGGTCCATCCACGGCATAGAACTGGGTGGGCGACCCGACGACGCCAATCACCGGGCGATTGTTCAGAACAGCGAATATATTCGGGACCATATCACAATACTTGACGAGATTGTTTGTCGAACGATCCCAAAGATAAATCGATCTTCCCGAACGAAGGTAACATTTGTTTTGGAAAGCGCCGAGAAGACTGATTGCGCTGGGGAGCGGATGCATTTGATTCGTGGCGGAATCGAATAAGGATTGAGGTTCCCCTTCTGCATTGATCAGCGCAAAATCCCCGGCCTGTGCTGAATAGTTGGCGTTTGGGGCACTACCCCACACCCGTTGGTGTTTGGGCAGATCCAGGATAACCATCGGATACGTCGTCCAGCGTGACCCGCCCGGCGAGTATTGCACCAGATTGCAAAGCAAGTCGTTATTCGCGCGGGTCACGCTGCGGAATGACATCAAACTGTTGTAATTTGAATACGTGCTCTGTGGATTTGGGTTTTTGACATCGACGGCCCATATTGAGGGGATGGTTTTGCCGTTATTGGTGACCGTGCCTATAAACACAAAGTAGTCTTTGTCGATAAAAAATATTTCCCCTGTGTTGCTGGCGAGAATATCTGCTGCGGGAGTCGTCCGGTCGATCCGGACGATGTCGAAATGATTAAAATTTCCGGGCCCCACTTTCACGAACGAATACTTCCCGAGATCGCCGATGAACGTGACATCGGCGCGGGCCGCCACGGACCAAAGCTTTTGTGGCCGGGCAAAGCCAGGAACAACACCCACGAGCGAAAGCACAATGACAAGGATGAATTGCTTCAACATCGGGCACCTCCTGACTGAAATTTGGGATATAAAATGAAAAACGGATAACGAACAGATTTGGTTTATGCTTTTCCGCCGTGAAATGTCAATGATATTTACATTATATATTTCATTAGAAATAGACATTGTTAGAATTAAGCCGAAATGCAATCATGAAACAATAAATAATAAAATGTCCAATTGTGGAAGAACAACAAAAACGCAAGCAAGGCACTTTGCGCCAAGCCGACATTTGGTTGTATTCATCAATAAACGTTAACTGCTGTTTTCAACAGTTGTTCAGGTGCGATCCAGGGCGATTCAGATCAGCACGGTCATTCGCGGCCGGTGAACTCGGCGGCTTTTTGTTTCAGGCCGGATTCGATCTGGTCGCGCAGTTCGGTCGTGATCTGCATCGAGCAGAACTTGGGGCCGCACATGGAACAGAAGTGCGAGAGCTTCGCGCCTTCGGCGGGGAGCGTCGCGTCGTGGAACTCGCGCGCGCGGTCGGGGTCGAGCGAGAGGGCGAACTGGTCCTGCCAGCGGAATTCGAAGCGGGCGAGGCTCATCGCGTTGTCGCGAAGCTGCGCGCCGGGGTGGCCCTTGGCGATGTCGGCGGCATGCGCGGCGATCTTGTAGGCGACGATCCCCTGGCGGACATCCTCGCGGTCGGGAAGGCCGAGGTGCTCCTTCGGCGTGACGTAGCAAAGAAGAGCAGTTCCGTACCAACCAATGGTCGCGGCACCGATGGCCGACGAGAGGTGATCGTAGCCGGGGCTGATGTCGCTGACGACGGGGCCGAGCGTGTAGAACGGGGCCTCGGAGCACCATTCGAGCTGGTTGGCCATGTTGCGCTCGATCATGTTCAGCGGGACATGGCCGGGGCCTTCGTTCATGACCTGCACGCCGAAGTCACACGCGCGGCGCGTGAGCTCGGCCTGGGTGGAAAGCTCGGCGAACTGGGCCTCGTCGTTGGCGTCGTGGATCGAGCCGGGGCGAAGGCCGTCGCCGATCGAGAACGAGACGTCATAGGCGGCGCAGATTTCGCAGATCTCGTCCCAGTGCTCGAACAGGAAATTTTCCTTGTGGTGCGCGAGGCACCAGCGGGCGAGGATCGCGCCGCCGCGCGAGACGATGCCGGTCAGGCGCTTGACCGTGAGCGGCACGTGGCGCAGGCGCAGGCCCGCGTGGATGGTCACATAATCGACGCCGGCCTCGGCGTGCTCGATGAGGACGTCCCGGAAGAGCGGCCAGTTGAGATCCTCGGGTTTACCGCCCACGCGTTCAAGCGCTTCATAAATGGGGACAGTGCCAACCGGAACCGGGCAGTTGCGGAGGATCCACTCGCGCGTCTCGTGGATGGGGTGGGCGGTCGAAAGGTCCATGACGGTGTCGGCGCCCCAGCGAATCGCCCACAGCATTTTCTCGAGCTCGGCGCGGATCGAGTTCGCGATCGCCGAGTTGCCGATGTTGGCGTTGATCTTGGTGAGGAAATTGCGGCCGATGATCGCGGGCTCGAGCCCGGGGTGGTTGATGTTGGCCGGGATGATGGCGCGGCCGCGCGCGATTTCGGAGCGGACGAATTCCGGGGTGACGATGTCGGGAAGGACGGCGCCGCGCGAGTCGCCGTGATGGCGGTGGCGCAGCGGGCTGTCCTCGATAAGCGAGTCAATCAGCGCGGCGCGATTTTCGTTCTCGCGGATCGCGACGAATTCCATCTCGGGCGTGACGATGCCGGCGCGCGCGTAGGCCAATTGCGTAACCGCATTCCCTGCCATCGCCCTGCGAGGCCGCCGCGAGTTGGGGAAATTAATGTTCGTAGTCCCGCCGTCAGGCGGAATTCTCATATCTAAAACCTCAGTATCCCCCCGCTCCTCGATCCACTTTTCGCGAATCGCCGGCAGCCCAACCCTCGGATCCGGCGCGCAATCCGGATCGGCCCAGATGCCGGCGGTGTCATAGACCGTGATCGACGGGTTGGGGCGGTCGCCGGTCGGGGTTTGAACGATCTCGCGCATCGGGACGCGCAAGTCGGGCCGGCTGCCTTGGACGTAGATGCGGCGCGAGCCGGTGAAGGGCTCGATGCGGATGGGGGTAGAGAAATCGAGCAGGACGGGCGTAATGGAATCGGTCGGGTTCATATTGGCGGCTCCGAATTTTCGATTACGATTACGAGCACGAGCACGAGCACGAAAACGCAATCTGTTTTTGGCTGGGGGAAAAAGGGCCGGAAAAGCTTCCCTGCGCCGGTATTACCCGGATCAGGTTCGAAGGGACTCTCTCAGCCGCCGGAGTCGGGTCAGAGACCCGACCTACCAGGCAGCACCCCCAGCTCAGGTAAACAGCGTACTCGGTATCGAGTGCGAAAGCAAAAATATTTTCGGATAGCGATTTGGGGGTGATTTCGGGAGAATGGGCGACGAGCGGCTTTCGGCTGTTTGGCGCCGAGGCATGCTCCAGCCTGTTCAGAAGGATTTGCCGCCGTATGGGAAAGATCAGGGTCGGCGTGGTCGGCGTGGGCCATCTGGGCCAGCACCACGCGCGCAACTACAGCGAGATGAAGGACACCGTGGAACTGGTGGCGGTGGTCGATTGCGATCGCAAGGCCGCCACGAAGTTCGCCGATAAGTTCCGCACGCAGGCTTTTTTCGACTACAAGATGCTCATCGGGCGCGTCGATGCGGTGTCGATCGTGGTTCCGACGACGATGCACTACATGGTCGCCAAGGATTTCATCAAGGCCGGCGTGCACGTGCTGATCGAGAAGCCGATCACGACGACGGTGGCCGAGGCGCGCGAGCTGATCGAACTGGCGCGCGAGAAAAACGTCGTCCTGCAGGTCGGCCACATCGAGCGCTTCAATCCGGCGATCGTCAAATTGCAGGAAATCCTGACGAATCCGGGCTTCATCGAGAGCCACCGGCTTGGGCCGTATGACCCGCGCGTGCGCGACGTCGGCGTGGTGCTCGACCTGATGATCCACGACATCGACATCGTCCTGCAGGTCGTGCGCGCGCCGATCGTCTCGATCGATGCCATCGGCGTGCCGATTTTGTCGGAGCGCGAGGACATCGCCAATGCGCGGATCAAGTTCGCCAACGGCTGCACGGCGAACCTGACCGTGAGCCGTGTCACGCCGAATAAGATGCGCAAGATCCGCATCTTCCAGCCGAACACCTACGTCTCCATCGATTACCAGGAACAGGCGATGGAGATTTACCAGCGCGAGACGATCGCCGAGGCCGCCGAGGGCGAGCCCAAGGCGCAGATCGTGCGCAAGCGCCTGAAGCTGAAGACTGAAGAGCCGCTGCGCCGCGAACTGGACCACTTCACCAGTTGCGTGCGGGAAGGGATTGAGCCGGCAGTGACCGGCGAGCACGGCCAGAACGCGCTCGACGTCGCGATCCAGATCGTCGAGCAGATCCAAAGCAAAACGCCGGCGATCGAGCGAATCATCCAGGCCGTGCCGGATGGGATTCAATGAGCATGGCTGAAGCCGGCTCCCAGAACGGGCGCGAGATCTTCATCAGCGCCGGCGAGCTTTCGGGCGACCTGATCGGCTCGCTGCTGATCGCGGAACTGCTCAAGCTCGACCCGACGCTGAGGATCACGGGCCTCGGCGGCGAACGCATGGAAGCCGCTGGCGCGACGATCCGGCACAACATGGTCAAGGACCTGGCGATCATCGGCTTTGCCGAGGCCGTAACGAAATACCCGAAAATTCGAGCCGTTTTCAAGGACACCGTGAAGTATCTGCGCGAGCATCGGCCGGCGGTGCTGGTGCTGATCGACTACCCGGGATTCAACCTGGGCCTGCTCGCCGAACAGGCGCACAAGCTCGAGATCAAGGTCGTGTATTACGTCTGCCCGCAGGTGTGGGCGTGGCACAAGAGCCGCATCAACAAGATCCGCAAGTTCGTCGATAAGGCGCTCGTGATCCTGCCGTTCGAGGAGGCGTATCTGCGCAACGGCGGCGTTGATGCCGAGTTCGTCGGCACGCCGTGGCTCGACCTGATGACGATCACGATGAACCGAGAGCAGGTGTTCGAGCACTTCGGGCTCGATCCCGCGAAGCGGCTCGTGGGCCTGCTGCCGGGAAGCCGCCGCCGCGAGGTGGAATCGCTGCTGCCGACGATGCTCGAGGCGGCCGAGAAAATTTACGAGAAATGCCCCGACGTGCAGTTCGTGATCCCGCGCGCGACGACGGTGCGGCGTGAAATCGTCGAGCACCTGATCACGCTTGCGCAGGTGCCGGTCAAGGTCGTCGAGTCGTATCGCTACAACGTGCGCGCGGCGCTGGACCTCGCGATCGTGGCCTCCGGGACGGCGACTTTGGAAACAGGCCTGCTCGGCACGCCGATGATCATCGTCTATAAGGTCGCGTACCTGTCGTGGCTGATCGGCAAGAGCCTCGTGAAAATTCCGTATATCGGCCTGATCAACATCGTCGCCGGCGACATGATCGCGCCGGAGCTGATCCAGGAGCAGTGCACGCCGCAGAACGTGGCCGACTCGGCGCTGGCGATCCTGACCGATCCGCGCGAAGTCGAGCGCGTGAAGTATCAGCTCGGCAAGGTGAAGGAAAAGATGGGCGGCCGCGGCGCCAGCGAACGCGCGGCAAAGGTCGTGCTCGATCTCGCGGAAAAACAAGCGGAATTCGCCAAATCCGGACAAGCAGAAGCTTGAACTCCGAACCACACAGCGCCGCTGGGAAAGAAAACATGGGCGGTGAGGCGGGGCAGGAACAGGATCATCATCAACAAGGCGGCCTGCGATGGGCCGCAAGGTTGTTCCGTAAATTTCCGCACACCTGCGTGGCTCTGGCCATTGTTGGTTTCATTGTAAGATTAACCGTTCGCGATCGTGTTCCGCTGATCGCGACGTTTTATTATGCGCTGCCTGGCGTTGTTCAAGGCGGTTTGTTGATGGCCGCGGCTGCGGCGTGGGGATGGGGGCGGAAGTGGCGGCTTGCGCTGCCGTACCTGGTTGCCGCGGTTGCATTGCTTGTGTGGTGGCATGCCACGCTCTATTTCAGTAATGGTCACGGACAACAGGCCCGGCCGCGCGTGGTGTTCTGGAATATCGCGCGCGGCCGGCTCGGTTATGAATTGATCGTTGAAGAGCTCAAGCGCAACGATCCGGACGTGATTGCGCTGGTTGAGGCCGGTCGCAAGGATGACCTGCCGTTCTGGATGAAGCAATTCCCGGAGTATCGGCGCTCGGATTTTTCGGGCGGTGTGCTGATCTTCGTTCGCGGGAGCATCGAGGACCAGCTGTATATCAAGTTCGATTCGGGCCGGTGCAAATCGGCTCGCGTAAGCGCTGGCGGGGTTTCGTTTCGGTTCGTTGTGGTCGATCTCGTGAGCAATCCGCTGAGTTGGCGCAAAAAACCGCTGAGAGAGCTTGAAGCGATTTTGAATCGATGGAAGGATGAACCGCTGGTCGTGGTCGGCGATTTTAATACGCCGGCCGATTCGGTATTCTTCGACAGTTGGCGTGAAAAGTTGAAACATGGGTTTGAGACGGCCGGGCAGGGATATTTCGCGACGTGGCCCAGCCCGCTGCCGGTTCAGGCGATCGATCACGTATGGCTCGGCAGGTCGCTCAAGAGCAACCAATGCCGCCTGATCGATACGTTGCTTTCCGACCACCGATTGATTGAATTCGATCTTATGCCGACGCAATGAGCAGCAATGAGAAGGAATAAAACACTCCGCAAAATGACCGACTGGCTGGCCGAGATTGCAGGCGGGCCGGTGATTTCTTGTTTGGTGCGGTTGCTGGGGTGGACGCTGCGGCTGAAGGTCCTGAAGGCCGAGCATTACCGGTTTGCGGTCGAGTCGGGTCGGCCGATCATCGCCGTGTTTTGGCATCAGGACTTCCCGGCAATCGCGATCTTCAAGCGCCGGATCAAATATCACGAAGTCGCGGTCATGGTCAGCCGGTCGCGCGACGGCGACAAGCTGGCGAGCGTGATCGAGCGGCTCGGAATGGTTGCCGTGCGCGCGAGTTCGTCGCGCGGGGCCGTCGCCGGACTGATCGAGCTCGTCAAATACCTGAAAGGGAATGCGGGTGCGACGGCGGCGATTGCACCCGACGGGCCGCGTGGGCCGCGCCACGAAGCCAAGCCCGGCGTGGCGCTTTTGGCGCGCAAGGCCGACGCGCTCATCGTGCCGTTCGGGTTCGCGTATTCGAGCCAGTTCGTGTTCAAGTCGTGGGACAGGACGCGGCTGCCCAAGCCGTTCGCGAAAATGGCGGCATATATCGGTCCGCCGATCGATCCTCGGCAGTGGGCGGGCGACGATCATGAGCGGGCGTTGCAGTTGGGAAAGCTGCTGGATAAGCTGAATCGGAAGGCGGAAGAAATGATGAAGGAAGAATTGAATGAGCAATGAGAAATGAGAAATAAGCAATGAGCAATTAAAATCTCGATGATGTTGAATTTGTTTTGGCCGAAGCTGTTGAGGTAGGATGAATCAAGCCGAAAGGAGTTGGAGATGACGCAGAAATTCACCGCAGAACCGAGGGTATTCTACACCGATACAGGCGTGCGCGACGGCGAGGCCGTGATCCTGTCGCATGCGTTCCCGTTCACGCACGAGATGTGGGCGCCGCAGGTTGAAATGCTTAACGAGCGCTGGCGCGTCGTGACGTTCGACGTGCGCGGACTTGGCCAGAGCGACCCGGGCACGGGCGAGTTCAAGCTGGACGATTACGTCGATGACGTGCTGCGGATCATGGACACGCTCGGGATCGAAAAGACCGTGATCGGCGGGCTGTCGATGGGCGGTTACGTGTCGATGCGGCTGTGCGAGCGAGCCCCGGATCGCGTGCGCGGATTGATGTTGTTCTCGACGCGCGCCGAGGGCGACAACGCCGACGCGCTCGCGATGCGGCAGCGCTGGATCGAAATCGTCAAGCACCGCGGCGTGCGGCCGTTCGCCGAGGATTTCCTGAAGAAACTGTTCGCGCCGCAGACATTCGTCCAGGCGCCGCAGATCATCGATCATCAACTGGCGATCATCGAAGGCCACCAGCCGATCGGCGTCATCGGGACGATTCGCGCCCTGGCGACGCGGCCGGACATGACGGCAAGCCTCGCAAAGGTCGCCGTGCCGACGCTGATTGTCTATGGCGAGGAGGACGCGCTGACGCCGGTAGCGATCGGGCGCGAGATCCAGGCAAAGATCGCGGGCTCGGAATTCCACGTCATCCCGCAGGCCGCGCACATGTGCAACCTGGAAAACCCGGAGCAGTTCAACGAGAAGCTGTTCGATTTCCTGACTGGACTCAAATAGATACAGATACAGCAAAGGCAGGTCGGGAAAGGCTTAGCGCGGTCGAGCCGCAACCAATAGACAAAATGCAGGTCGCGAAATTTACGAAATATTTACGAAAGCCACGAAAAGGAAAACCATGTTTGTCGCAGAGAAGCAGAGTTTGGCAGAGAGGCAAAGAATATTTCTGAACAGAAGAATTGAACAGGAGGAAACGGAGGAAACGGAGTAATTTCTATTGGCTGAAATCTCTGTTACCTCCGTTGCCTCCTGTTCAAAAATCTTGTCAGGAAAACAAGATTCTGACGGATAGTAGTACGAAAATGTTTTTAACTATCGAAGGCCGCGAATGCGGCCTTTTTTATTGGCTCGACGTTGAATTCGGATCCGAGAATCTGAAATGCAAAAGTGAATCAGGAAGCAGACAACGTATCGAAGCGGGACTATGAACGATCCGGATTAGGGCTTGAAATGAAACGTGAATGAGAATAAAAATGTGATGTGGGCATCCGAGAAGATGTCCGCGACAGTTTGCTTCCCTCAGCTTTCCGGGCCGTTCCAGTCATTGCACGATTTTCTCAGTAAAAAAGCCCCCAACATTGCATGCCCTTGACCACGGGGCAGGGGATTGAATTCCATGAACGAGGCAATCAGCAAGATTCTCAAGCACTTGCAGCGTGAGAAGGACGAGGCGTTCCTGACGTTGCTCGAGCGGCTTGACGGTTACACGTGGATCGACGGCTTTGTGTTCGAGCCGCTCGACCGCGAGATGTGCCAGCGCGTGCGCAAATGGATCCATGAGACGCGCGGGCCGAAGGATGTCCAAACGCTTGTTTATTCCTACAAGGGGCGCGTTCACCTCGAATTCGAATACAACGTGTTCGACGCGACGCCCGTCGAGCGGCTGAGCCGCTTCGAAGACATCATCCAATATTGCCGGCGCATGGCGCGGCGGTTCCCGGAACTACGCTCCGACTGGTGCTCGTGCATCTACGGCGCGCGCCACGCCTATTACCGGAGTCACAACGGCCACCTGCAATTGAGCGATCCGGTCACGCGGCCCGACGAAAGCACGCTGCGCCAGTTGGATTAATTTTTCATCTTTCATATTTCATCTTTCATGTGTGATTTGTTAAAAGTGACCATCTCTTGCGAGGTGGGTGGTCATTTTGAATCTCGAGCAAATGCGCGTGTTGTGGATCGCCGGGCGGCGAGGCGAGATCCTGTTGCTGGGGCCGGTGTTTCAGCGGCTCGCGCGCGCCGTGGGCATCAAGCCGACACAGTGGTTCCTGGGCACCGGCGAGGACGGCACGGCCGCATTTCAGGCGCTCGATTTGATCGGGCTGCGGCCCGACGAAGTCGGCGCGCTGTGCCATCCGGCCGATCAGCCGGCCGTGCGGATGACGGTCATGTTGGAGCGCATCGAGACGTTCATGCGCCAGCGCAAGGGGCAACGGCTGATTTTTACCGGTTATGGTCCCACCGCGGCCGCGGCGGCGCTTTGCTGCCATGCCCGGGGGAATCCGGGGCTGTGGCTCAAGCCGGCCGATCCGGCGGGATTGATACCGAGATTGCGGTGGGAGGCCGGGCTGGCCCGCGTCATCGAGGCGTGCGTGCCGGCCGTGAGCGTTGTCGATCTGGAGCCGGCGCCGGATTGGACGAAGCTCGCGGGCGTGGCCGGCGGGGAAAAATATGAACTCGAGAAAGAAATCCCGGGGTTGCGTCCGGGCGCGCCGCGAATCGTGTGGGCGGTGCTGCGGCGCGATTGGGGGATGTTCGGCGACACGGCCGCGAAGCTCGCGCGGGCGCTCGGGAAGGCCGCCGGCGAACGGCCGGAGATCGATTTCGTCGTGCTGAGCAACCTGAACGCGACGCTCGAGCGGCCGATCGCATCGCTCGAAAAGCGGCCGGAAAATCTGATCGTCACGCCGCCGCTGCCGTATCCGGTTTACACGGATTTGATGCGTGGGAGCGCGGGCGTGACGACCGACTCGGCGCTCGTCGCGGATGAGGCGATGGCGCTCGGGCGGCCGGTCGCGGCGCTCGGCGAAACGGCCGGCGGAATGAATGCGGAAAAAGTTCGGTCGTTTGTGTCCGGCGACTTTGGCGGCGAAAAATGGACCGATTGGGTGGATGAATGCGCTCGGAACAAAAAGGAATTGGCAATGCCGGCTGATCCGGAACAGTGGATAGACAGGGTGCAGGCGGGTGTTGTGAATTGGTTTAAAGGGTCTTCGGTATCCGATGGCTGAAGCCGGTTGGCGAGAAGCCGGCTAAAGCCGGCTCGGAATCAAAAGAAGAGCCGATAACCACCGGCTGAAGCCGGTGGCAACCGATTCAGCCCGCTAAAGCGGGCTAAACAAATCAAAGCTAGCAATCGAATCGCCAGACACCACACCGGGTTTATTTTCGGATATAATTAAAGTGCAAGGATGGAGTGAAATTGGAAGAAATCAGGTCAAACGTCGAACGGAAACAGCGCGCGTTGCTCGTCGGGGTGCATGCGGAAGGGGCCTCGCGCGCCGAGGCCGAGGATCACTTGGAGGAGCTTGCGAGCCTGACCGACACGATGGGCGCGGACGTCGTGGGCGGGGAAATCGTGCGCATCGGCCGGCCGACGCCGCATTTTTATCTCGGCAGCGGCAAGGCCGAGGAGATCAAGGCCCTGGCCGAATCCGAAGCGGCCGACGTGCTGATCTTCGATTTCGACCTGAGCCCGAGCCAGCAGCGCAACTGGGAAAAATTCACCGAAAAAGCGGTGATCGACCGGCAGGAAGTGATCCTGGATATCTTCGCGAGCCGTGCGCAGACGCGCGAGGCGCGCTTGCAGGTCGGGCTGGCGCGCATGGAATACAGCCTGCCGCGGCTGCGCCGCGCGTGGACGCACCTCGAGCGCCAACGCGGCGGCGCGGGCCTGCGCGGCGGCCCCGGCGAGCTTCAACTCGAGGTCGATCGCCGCGTCGTCATGGACCGCATCGCGCGGTTCAGGCGCGAGCTCAAGCAGGTGCGCATGCAGCGGCAGGTGCAGCGCAAGAGTCGCTCCACGCGCCCCATCCCGTCGGCGGCGATCGTCGGTTACACGAACGCGGGGAAAAGCTCATTGCTGCGCGCGTTGACCGGCGCGGACGTTTTCATTGAGGACAAACTGTTCGCGACGCTCGACCCGACGACGCGGCGCGTTGAGCTTTCCAACAGGCAGCCGTTGTTGTTGACGGACACGGTCGGGTTCATCCGCAAGCTGCCGCATCAACTCGTCGAGGCGTTCAAGGCGACGCTGGAAGAGGCGACGATCGCCGATTTCATTGTGCATGTGCTCGATGTCAGCCACCCGAAAATCGACGAGCATTACGCGGTGACGAACCAGGTCCTGGCGGAGCTCGGCGCCGCAAACAAAAAGACGATCCTCGTGCTGAATAAGTCCGACCAGGAGCATGATCCCCTCACGGCAGCGCGGATGGCTCGGCACAATCCGCTGTGCTTCGAAATTTCAACGCACACGGGTGAAGGGCTGGACCTGCTGCGCGAGGCGATGGCGACGCATTTTGTGCTGCCGATGGAGCGCTTCAGGCTTCACATCCCGCACGGGCGGTTCGACGTCGTGGACCTCGTCCACCGCGAAGGCGAAGTGCTCACCCAGAAGCACGACGAAAAAGGCGTGTGGCTCGAGGCCGACCTGCCGCTGAGGTTCAAGGCGCAGTTCGCGGAATTTATCGTGGAGCGGGAAGAATAGGGCTGATGGGACTTATGGGTCTTATGCGTCCTATAGGCAATAGCTACAATTTCACGTCACGATCCACGATCCACGATTCACGAAGCGGGGGTTCCGGCCAGGAGGCGCAGCCTTGGCAGGCGCAGGGTGAAATAGAGCCCGCCCGCGAGGCAGCACAGTCCGCAAATCAGGAGTGTTGATGCCGCGCCCATGTGCCGGGCCATGAAGCCGGCCAGGAGCGATCCGAACGGACTCACGCCTAAAAATGACATTGTAAAGAAGCTCATGATGCGGCCGCGGTGGGCGTCGTTGACGATCGTCTGGATGATCGTGTTGCTCGAGCCGACCTGGACGATAAAGCTGTAACCGAGGCCGATCAGCGCCAGCGCCGACAGCCAGATCCAGTGCGAGAGGCCAAGCACGATCAGGCTGACGCTGAAGATAAGGGTCGCGGATGCGACGGCGCGGTCGAGGCCGCCGATGCCGCGGCGCGACGCCAGGAACAACGCGGCGCCGAACGTTCCGATGCCCGCGATTGCCGTCAGGTAGCCGAGCGTATGCCCGCTGCCGTGAAGCACCTTATCGACGATCATGGGCATGAGCGCCACGTAGGGCATGCCCGCGAAACTGACGAGCGCCACGATCGCCAGAAGCGAGCGAATCGGCGTTGAGCGCATGGCGTAATTGAAACCTTCCTGAATGTCCAGGACCGCGTCGAGCAGGAAGGATTTGCCGCTTTTGCCCGCGCCCCTGGCCGCTTGCGCGGGCAGGTTGCGCATCGCCATGATCGCCCAGAGCGCGCCGATGTAACTGACACCGTTGAGCAGGAAACAGATCCCGTCGCCCTTGGGCAGGAACAGCAGCAGGCCGGCGATCGAGGGGCCGAACATGCGCGCGCCGTTGGCCATGATCGAATTCAGCGCGATCGCGTTGCTCAGGTCCTCCTTGCCGACCATGTGGATGTAAAACGACTGGCGCAGCGGCAGGTCGAACGCGTTCGCGATGCCGAGCAGGATCGCCAGCGAGATGATATGCGGGATGGTGATGACGTTCGTCAGCGTCAGCGCTGCAAGCGCCAGCGCCTGCACCATCAAAATCGACTGCGTGACGAGAATGGCGCGCTGGCGATTGAATCGGTCGGCGACGAAGCCCGACGCCGGCCCGAGAAAGAACACTGGAACCTGCGCGCAAAACACGACGGTGCCGTTCCAGGCGGGGTTGTGCGTCAGCCGCCACACGAGCCAGCCCATGGCGACCTGCTGCATCCACGTGCCCATGAATGAAATCGTCTGGCCGATGAAGAAGAGGCGGAAGTTGCGGTGCACCAGGGCGCGCACCATGAAGAACCAGCGGTGTTGTCGCGGGGAACTGATCGACGGGGAGGCCATGCAACATTCCTGGGTATGACTGCCGGGACTTGCATCCTGCGCCAGCATCGCGCGCGGATGCATCGAACTGCGGCCATATGATATCACGGCGGCGAGGCTAGCGCCAGATCGCATAGACGACGGTGTCGTCGAGACGGCCGTCGGGCTCGATTTCGCTGTTGTGCAGGACGGCTTCGCGCGTGTAGCCGAGGCGCTCGGGGATTTTCCAGCTGCGCGCGTTGGACAGCGCGGCGCGAATCTGCACGCGGCGCGCGCCCAGCGAGTTGACCGCGTAATCGGTCACGGCGCGGACGGCCTCCGTCATGTAGCCGCGGCCCGACCAGCGGCTGTCGATCCAGTAACCGATCTCGAAGCTGGGAATGGACAGGTTTTGCGGGTGCAACCCGATGCAGGCCACGAAACGGCCGGCCACGATCTCGAACGCCAGGAAGCGGATTTCTTTCTTCGGGTCCTCGGAGGCGAGCAGGTTTTCGATGTTCTGGCGCGTTTCCTCGACCGCCGGGACCTGCTGGCACCACGGCATCCACGGCTTGAGCTCGGCGAAGCTGGCGCGAATGGCGTCGTTCATCGTGACGGCATCGGTCAGGACCGGCGCGCGCAGAACAAGGCGGGCGGTCTGAAGCGTGGGTTGGGGGAGAGGAATCATGGCGGAATTCTAACCACGGAATACACGGAATACACGGAAAAATAAAAGCTTTGTCGCAGAGGACGCAGAGGGGGGCGGAGAGGCAGAGAAATATCCTGAATATATGAAGGTGTGCTTGACTGACAAATCTGATCGCGGATAAGTTCGAAGGGAATAGGTTGAAAAGGCTTTCACGTGGTCTCAATGCGCAAGATCCATGAAATCGGCGAATTCATCGGCCAAAAATTCAATCCGGAGAAGGTGATCCTTTTTGGTTCGCATGCTCGCGGTAAAGCTTGTCGCGATTCCGATGTCGATCTATTGGTTGTTATGTCCACGGAAGGCAAAACGGTTCACGAGGCAGTGAAAATTCGATTGGCTATCAAGACTGACTTCCCAGTCGATATCATCGTTCGCACACCATCGGAAGTTCGGAACAGAATTGTCCTGGGTGACGATTTCATTAAAGACATTATGGAAAACGGCATCATTCTTTATGACTCAGGATCCAAAAGCGCTCTTGAGTCTTCCACCTGATTTGTCTATCCTACCGGCTGGGATTCTGTACTTCCGGGGAGAGAGGACGCACATGCCCAAGCGCACTGACATCCATAAGATCCTGATCATCGGCTCCGGGCCGATTGTGATCGGGCAGGCTTGCGAGTTCGACTATTCGGGCACGCAGGGATGCAAGGCGTTGCGCGCCGACGGCTACGAGGTAGTTCTTGTCAACTCCAACCCCGCGACGATCATGACCGACCCGCAGTTCGGCGACCGGACCTACGTCGAGCCGCTTACGCCGGAAGTGCTGACGCGCATTCTGGAGACCGAGAAGCCCGACGCCGTGCTGCCGACGCTCGGCGGCCAAACGGCGCTGAACCTGACGACCAAACTCGCCGAGGAGCACGTGTTCGAACGGCTCGGGATCGAGCTCATCGGCGCCAATGCCGAGGCGATCGCACGCGCCGAAAACCGCGAACTGTTCAAGAAGACGATGATCGAGCACGGGCTGGACGTGCCGCGCTCGGGGCTTGCGCACTCGATGGCCGAGGCGCTTGAAGTGATCGAGTTCGTCAAGTTCCCCGCGATCATCCGGCCCGGTTACACGCTCGGCGGCACCGGCGGCGGCACGGCCTACAACATTGACGAATACCAGGAAATCGTGAAGCGCGGCCTGCGCCTTTCGATGAACCACGAGCTGCTGATCGAGGAGAGCCTGCTCGGGTGGAAGGAATTCGAACTCGAGGTCATGCGCGATCACGCCGACAACGTCGTGATCATCTGCTCGATCGAAAACTTCGATCCGATGGGCGTGCACACGGGCGACTCGATCACGGTGGCGCCAATCCAGACTTTGACGGATCGCCAATACCAGGCGATGCGCGACGACGCCAAGACGATCATCCGCGCGATCGGCGTCGATACCGGCGGATCGAATATTCAATTCGCGGTCGATCCCAAGACCGGCCGCCGCACCATCATCGAGATGAATCCGCGCGTGAGCCGCTCGTCGGCGCTCGCGTCGAAGGCGACAGGTTTCCCGATCGCCAAGATCGCGGCCAAGCTGGCCGTCGGCTACCGCCTGGACGAGCTCGCCAACGACATCACGCTCAAGACGCCGGCGTGCTTCGAGCCGACGATCGACTACTGCGTCGTGAAAATTCCGCGCTTCGCGTTCGAGAAATTCCCGGGCGCCGAGCCGATCCTCGGCACACAGATGAAGTCGGTCGGCGAGACGATGGCTATCGGGCGCACGTTCAAGGAAGCGCTGCAGAAAGGCCTGCGCGGGCTCGAGGTTGGCCGCTCCGGCCTGGGTTCGGACGGCAAGGACAAGATCAAGCCCGAGGATGTGCGCAAGCGCCTCAAGACGCCCAATCCGTGGCGCGTGTTCTTCATCAAGTACGCCCTCGCCAACGGGATGAGCCGCGACGAAGTCTATGAGCTGAGCGGCGTCGATCCGTGGTTCCTGCGCAACATCGAGGAGATCATCGCGATGGAAGACGAGATCGGCGCGCTCGCGGCCGAGATCTGATTCAAACGAATTGAAACGCCAAGACGCCAGGATCGCCAAGACAGATGATTCTGTTCTTGGCGATTATTGTATTTGGCGTTCTGCACGATTGACAATCGAACCGCCACGCGGTTTCCATTATCTTTCCGCGTGTTTAACCGTGACGCGGTGATCGGCGCCGATCGTGATGACGTCGCGGCCGGTTTCGCGTTTGACGGTGGCCACAAGTTCATTGCCCTGCTGCGATAATTCAACTGACTGCACCTGTCGGTTGGCGCCCGCGACGACCGGTTCGATCACGGCCGCGAAGCGCGCGCCGGCGCCTTCGCGCGTGAACATTGCCATCGGCATGCGGTCCATCACGGAGCCCGCCGGGCCGTCGCCGATCAAGATCCCGGTGCCGGCCTGCGCGTCGAGAGTCAGATACGTCACCATGCCGTCGCCGCCGAACGACGCTCCGATCTCGCCGTCGCTCGCGCCCGTTTTGATGTTCTTCACGTATTCCATTCCGGTGAAGCCGGTGATTTTTGCAGGTTTCACCGGCACCATCGCTCCGACAGTCGAGCCAGTGTTGTGATAGACGAAATCGTAACGGTGCGGCCGGTCGGACTTGAGCTCGTCGATCACCAGCAGGTATTCGGGCGATTGGACGAGCGTGCGCACGTGCTCGACGCCGGGGTAGGAATCGTTGTTCGCGGCGGCGGCGATGCTGAACACGCTGCCCGATTCGAAAAACAGCGGCTTGCCGGTTGCCGGTTGCTGCGATGTTCGATCGACGATCACCGTGTTGTGGCTGATCGTCGCCTTGTACCAGTTCTTGTGGATCGGCAGTCGATACGCCTGGCTGCGGGCGCGGCCCGGGTCGTTGGCGATCTCGACGCCATGCGCGAAGAGCACAAAGTTGTTCTTGTCGAGGTGGCCGTGGAATCCGCCGTCCGGTCCGAAATTCAGGACGCTCGTCAGGCCCGCCGGCCCGGGGCCGCGCAGGATCGCCTGGCCGGCGCCGGGAAATTGCCGGCTCGCGAACGACGACGCTTTCGGCCGGGGGGCGTTCGTGTCGCGGCCGTAAAGAATGCTCTCGAACGTGGGTTCAGCGACGAGCATCGGAGCAAGGGCCGGATCATGCGTTGCGCGCCACGCCGATTCGAAATCCTTTGTTGCGGATCCAGCCATCGTATCGACCGCGTCGCCGAAACGCGGCAGGCTGCCGTCGGGCATTTGATAGAGCGCGGGCGTTGCATACATCTTTCGCAGCATTGGTTTCCCCCACAAGTCGATCCCGATCCGGCGAGCGTATTCGGCCGTTTCGGTGAGCGCCGTGAGCGTGTAGAAGTGATAGCTCCAGCTGTTCTCGAACCACATGCCGTCGGCTGTGATCGAATGCTCCATTTGGAACAGGAACCCGTTTTTCGGATCGTTGATCGCGCGATCGACCCACCGCGCATCATGAAGCATCACGCCGCCGGCGAGCATCGCGGCGTTGTGGTAGCTCTGCCAGTTGCTGGTCTCCCTCTTGTTGCGCGCAAGGTTTTGCAGCAGCGGCAGGATGAGCCCGTTGTCGATCTTGTGCCGGTCGGCGGCGCTCATCGATTTCGACGAATACACAAGGTCATATGCCGGCGCGATCGAGCCCGCCATCGCCGAGGCCTCGTCGAGCGTCTGCTCGAACATATGGCCGCCGCCGGTGCCCGTCTGCGTCAAATTCGCATTGTGCCACGGGTATTTGCGATAGCGTTCCGCGTAACCGATCAGCACTTTGCGCACGTGCGCGGCATATTTCTCGTCGCCGGTGATGGCGTAGGCCCACGCCGCCGAGCGCGCGTGATTCAAAATCTGGTTGTGCTGGCGCAGGAAAATCACGTCGTCGTAAGGCGGGCCGCTATAGACCTTCTTGCACCGGGGGCACTGGTGATGCGTGTCGTCGATGGTCTTGAGCCCCATCTGGCAGCTCTGGCACTGGTACCACTGGTTGTGCTGGCCGCCGCGCGGGGGGAAAACAATCGGCTTGCGCACGGCGTTGTCGGCCCATTTGATCGTTTGCGCGAGCAGGTCGTGCTCGGGGCCGGTCGATTGCCAGGCCGCGCGCAGGCGGGCGATTTCGTCGGGCGTCGCCGCGATCGCCGGATGCCGCATCGGATTGGGAAGATCGGTTGGTTGGGACTGAAACGCCGATGCCGGAATAATCGCCAGCGAGATCAGGAGAACGAAATCCAACACATGCAGGCTGCGCATGATTGCCAAATCCAAGATGAAAAATACCGAACGTGCCTCGGCCGCGCAGGCAGGCATCCATTCATATCAAACGGGCCTGGAATCGTGAAGGTGAAACTAATTCAGCCGCCACCTGGACTCGCCGCCGAAATAGAAAATGTCGCCGTAGCTGATCGTCCCGTTGGTGGGGTCGTAACGCAGGCCGTAATAACTCGATCCCGCAATCCAATTTCCGTTCCGGTCCTTGCCGACCAATGGCGCCGGCGATGCTTCATTAGCGATCACCGCGGGCAGGGGGAAGTAACCTCCCGTATTGGTTAAAAGGTCGGGGCCATAGCTCCATGTCATCCATGAAGTCCGTGGAAACAGATTGTAGCTGCGATAGTAACCCGGCGGTTTTTGCCAGGGCGTGTAGGCAACGCCGTAAATACGGTATGTTACTGCGAGCCGCGAGTCTCCCATCGTCCTGAAGATATCGGTGGGATACCGGTTCAGGTAGGCAACCGGCGAGGTCAGCAAGGCCGGATTGCATGCGCTCATTAAACCACTACCCGACACGACACCGCATGGATACGAACCCGTATCGACGCGGTACGATTCCATGGCCGCCGCGAGCTTGCGCAGGTCGCGATTGACCCGCGCGACGTCGGAACGGACTTGCGCGTCGCTGAAGCGCGGCATCGCGGCCATCGCGAACAGCACGATGAAGCCGCAGATGAGCGCGACCTCCAGCAGGTTGAAGCCGAAAACCGAACGGTTGGACCGCATTACTGCACCCTCATCCAGGCATTTTCGGCGCCGGTCCTGAATTGCAGCGCCCAGGCGTCGTTCAGGTTTTCATGCGCATTCCCGCCCAGGACCAGCAGCTTCGCGTTGTTGAAGTAGATCGCGCTCAGGCCACTGCGCGCGCTCCATGGGGCGGCTTCCGCCTGGTCCCAATGAACGCCGTCGGCGGACGTCCAGACATCGTTGCTCAAGCCCATCGGGGTCATGCCGCCGAGCATCCAGATTTTCCCGTCGATCACGGCGGTTCCGAAATCCCTGCGGGCCAACGGGAGCGCGTCGGACTCGCGGGTCCATGCGATGCCGTTGGTCGTTGACCATGCTTCCTGCGGATACGACGTCAGATTGGTTCCGTAGCACCCGCCGATGACCCACAGCTTGCCGCCGAACGCGACCGCGGCCATGCCGCGGCGTGCCGCAAACGGGGCGGTGTCGGTGGTTCTTGTCCAATTGAGCCCGTCGGTGGACCAATACACGTCGGAGTTCTCGGTCTGCAAATCGGGCCGGCCCGTGCCGCAGATCACCCACATCTTGTTGTCATAGACCGCGGCGGCGTGATAGGCGCGCCTGGGCCACGCGTTATTGGTGACGAGCGTCCACGATGAGCCGTTCGTCGAAGACCAGACGTCGCCGTACGAATGCGCGTCGTCGCAGCCGCCGAGGATCCACATCTTGTTGTTGTAGTTGAGCAGGCCGTGCGCCCAGCGCCCGTGCCACGGCGCGTTGCGGCTCACCGGAATCCAGCCGGTGATGTTATAGCCATACGGCGACGGCACGAGGTTGGCGCGCCAGGCCTCGGCGGATTCGCTTGTCGTGGAATTGGCAGAAGAAATGCCGCCGACAAGCCACAGGTTGCCCTTGTATTCAAGGGTCCGGTACAGCGAGCGCGGATTCCAGAGTTCCTTGTCGCCGCCGAGTTGTGTCCACGCCGACCCGTTCGCCGTGCGCCAGATTTTGCTCGCCAGCGTCGTTGTTCCGGTGGTCAGTTCGCCACCGGCGAAAATGTAGAAATTGGTTCCGGCGGTCACGCCGGATTGCCCCCACGTCGAAGGCCACGGCGCCGCCGCGGCTTCGGTCCAGTCGGTTCCGTTCGTCGAGTTCCATGTTTTCCTGGTCGCGCCGCCGAACGCCCACAACTTGCCGCCCGTTGTGGCGGCGCTCAGGCTCCATTCCTCGCCCCACGGCGCCGAAGCCGTCTTTTGCGTCCAGTCGGTTCCATTGTCGCTGACCCACACGTCGTGAAGATCGGAGACGCCGGCGCCGCCGGTCATATAGAGCTGGTTGTTGAAGACAGCGAGCCCCGGCATGGCGCGCGCGGTCCATGGAACGGCCGGCCCGGCTTCCCAGTCGCTTCCGTTGGCCGTTGACCACACGTCGTTGTAATACGTGTATTCCGCCGTGGTGGTGCCGCTCGTCGTTTTGACGCCGCCGATGAGCCACAGCCTGTTCTTGAACACGATCGCGCCGCTGAGGCTGCGCGGAAGCCAGCCCGCCGAGGTGCTTTCGCGGGTCCAGTCGATCCCGTCGGACGACGACCATACGTCGTTGTAGAAAACGTAGGCATAGCGCCCGCCCATGACGTAGATCCTGCCGTTGAAAACCGCCGCGGCAAAATCCTTGCGCGGCGCCCATATCGGCTCCTGCAGCACGCAGTCCCACTTCACTGCGTCGCTCGACGACCAGATGCCGTCGTCGCCGCTCAGGATATAGAACCGGTTGTTAAGGAACACCGCCGGTGCATTGCCCGGCTTCGACCATGGCAAATCCTGCGAAGTATTCCAGGACTGCGCTGAAGCGATCGATGTGAGGGCGAAAACGGCGAGACTCAGGTGAAGCGCACGGGTGAGACCAAAACGAAAACAGTTCACCTGCATCAGCGACCACCCCCGACAATACGGACTTTAACAGACAATGATGAATTTTAGGGTCTGACCCCGGTTTGTCAACAGGATACGTCAATCAGGTATTCGAGCTCAGTTCAGGCGTATCAGCGCCTCGCTGCCGAAATGGTAGAGATCGCCGTAGCTCATCTCGCCGTTGGTTGGATCGTAGCGCATGCCGCTGGCGGTGGCCGTGCCGCCGATATAACGGCCGTACCTGTCCACGCCGATCGCGGGGCCGCCGTAGTTTGTTTCGGCTTCGTTCTGAAGAATTCGCGGCAGGGGATAATAGCCCGCCGTGTTTGACAAGCGGTCCGGTCCGGAGCTCCACGACATCCAAGACGTTTTGGGATAAACCGAATAGCTGCGCCGATAATAGGGCGGGGTTGGGAATGAGACATATGAGACCGCATAGACCCGATAACCGGGCAGGGGCTGCATGAGCGGGTTGAAGACATCGTTCAAAACCTGATCCATGTAGCAGACGGGCGTCGTCAGCAACTGCTGGTCGAGTTCGTCGCGGTAAGGCTTTCCGGGCAGCGGCGATGCCAGCATCGACGCGGGGTAACCTGCGTTATCGATCCGGTAAGCTTCCATCGCGAGTGCGATCGAGGCTATGTCGCGCTTGGCGCGGGCGATGTCGGAAAACAGGCGCGAGTCGCTGAAGCGCGGCAGGGCCGCCATTGCGAACAACGCGATGAACCCCGACAACAGGATCACCTCGATGGTGTTGATCCCCGCATTGGAACGCCGGCCGATGAGTTTCATGTTTTCGAACCGCCTTTATTGAATTCGCATCCAGGCATTGTTGACGCCGGTTCTGAACGGAAGCATCCACACGTCGTTGAGGACCTCGTGGCCGTAGCCGCCCATGATCCACAGCGACGTGCGGTTGAAATAAACGGCCGACAGGCCGCGGCGCGGGCTCCACGGCGCGGCCCCTTCCGGTTCCCAATTGACGCCGTCCGCGGTTGACCAGACGTCGTTGTAGAGGCTTGAGCCGTTGGCGCCGCCGAGCACGTAGAGCCGGCCGCCACAGACGGCGGTCGCGAAATCCTGCCGCGCGAACGGCAGGCTGTCGGTCTCAAGCGTCCAGTGCGTGCCGTCGCCGGTGGACCACGCCTCGGGCGGGTATTGGCGCCCGTTCTCGTCATACGATCCGCCGATGACCCACAGCTTGCCGTTGAAGCTCACGGCGCCCATGCCCATGCGCGCGCGGAACGGCACCGGGTCGGCCGTCTTGACCCAGTTCAGGCCGTTGCCCGAGAAATACACGTCGGCCCGTTCGGTCAGGCTGGTGGGCCGATCGGTCCCGCAGATCACCCACATGCGCCCGTTATGGACGGCCGAAGCGAAATGCGAGCGCGCGGGCCAGGCGTTCTCGGTGACGAGCGTCCAGCTGCTGTCGATCGCCTTCGACCACACGTCGCCATAGGTCCGGTGATCGTCGCACCCGCCAAAGATCCACATGCGGTCGGCGTAGGCGAGCGCGCCGTGCCCCCAGCGCGCGCCCCACGGCGCGTCCGCGTCGATCTGCTCCCAGCCGGCAAGCTTGTAAAATCCCGGCTGCTCGGCGGGCAGGATCGTCGATTTCCAGACCTCGCCCGTGAGCGAGGTGATCTCGGTGCTGAGCGCCATGCCGCCCGTCAGCCAGATCCGGCCCTTGAAATCGATCGCGCGGTGATGCCAGCGCGGCTGCCAGATCTGGGTGTCGGATCCGGCGTGCGTCCATTTGACGGCGTCGCTCGAGGTCCACACCTTGCCGATGAGCGGCGTCGTCCCGGACGTCGGCTCGCCGCCGGAAAGAATGTAAAACTGGTCGCCGACCGTTATGGCCGACTGCCCCCACATCGGCGGCAACTGCGGCGGGGCGGCCGGAATGGGCTGCCAATTGATGCCGTCGATCGAATTCCACTCATTCTGGCCGAGGCAGCCCATGACGCGCAGCCGGCCGTCATACGAGAACGCGCTCAGGCTCCAGTCCCGGCCCCACGGCGCGGAATGTGTTTTTTGCGTCCAGTCGGTCCCGTTGTTCGAAACCCAGACGTCATAAAGCCATTCAGATGGCGGGATAATCCCGCGCTGATTGCCGGCGAGCACGGGAAGCGGTTCGCTTGCGCCGCCCATCAACCAGAGCTGGTTGTTGTGGATGACAAGGCCCGGCAGGGCGCGGCCCTGCTGCCACGGATGGGATTTCTGTTCCCACGCCGAGCCGTCGGCCGTTGACCAGGCCTCGTTGAAATAATCGTAGTTCATAAACGGCTGCGAGGTGACCGGATCCTCCTCTTCTGTCATCTTCATGCCGCCAAGCAGGAGGAGGCGATTGTTGAACACGATGGCGCCGCTCAGTGCGCGCCCGGGCCACGGCGCATCGGCCTCCCTGACCCAATCGACGCCGTCGAACGACGACCAGACGTCATTGAAAAAGTTATAGGTGTCGCGGCCGCCCATGACCCAGATCTTGTCGAGGAACGAAACCGCCATGTGATCGGTGCGCGGCGCCCACGGCGGCGTCTTGCAAACGCAGTCCCACACGGCGCCGGTCTGCGACGCCCAGACCCCGTTGGCGCCGCTCAGGATGAAGAACCGCCCGTGGTGATAAACCGCCGGCGCGTTGCCGGGTTTGGACCACGGGAAGTCCTGGTTGTGGTTCCACATGTTCGCGGCATGTGCCCGGCCGGCAAAGAAAAAGGCACAAACAAGAAACAGCAGGATCGCCGGCGCGTGGCTTGGCCGATGAGATTGCAGATCACGACGCATGGGCCGCTTTCCTTTTTTGGCGATGACATCAGATGCTCGCTTTTTCATAGTGCTAATGCTTTGGTTTGTCAATCTGCAAACCTTTTGGATTTCATTCCGCGCCGGCCCATGAACGACTGCTTGCAATCGCGCCGAGATGAAGATTAATCTGGTAGCGCCGGCCGACGCCGCAATAGGAATTGAACCCGAACATGGCCAAAGCGCAACATCCCGAACGCGAAAAACTCGTCTGCCAGAACCGCAAGGCGCGGCATGAGTATTTCATCGACGACACGATCGAGGCCGGCGTCGAGCTCAAGGGAACCGAGGTCAAGAGCCTGCGCCAGGGGCAGGGGAGCGTGCAGGAATCGTACGCCCAGATCAAGGGCGGCGAGGCGTGGATTTTTCAGTTTCACATCCCGCCCTACGAACAGGCCAACCGCTTCAACCAGGACCCCGTCCGCACGCGGCGCCTGCTCATGCACCGGCGCGAAATCGACAAGCTCGGCGCGGCCACCGATCACCAGGGCTACACGCTCGTGCCGCTCGAGGTCTATTTCCGCAAGGGCCGCGTCAAGATCCTGATCGGCATCGCGCACGGCAAGAAAAGTTTCGACAAGCGCGCCAGCATCAAGGAGCGCGACATCACGCGCGAAATGGACCGCATGCGCCGCGGCCGCGGCTAGGTGTGAATCGTGGATCGTGAATCGTGGATTGCGACAACCCATCATTGAAATGATTTTCATCATTCATCATTCATCATTTAAATCGTAACGGGTGGATGCCGACGCCCATCTCGCTGGTTTTTTCGGTATCGAACGTCCGATCGACGATGACTGTTAATTCCAGCGGACTTCCCACCAGACCCCGAATATCCAATGCGTGCTCGGAATAACCGGGCTTTGTGATTTTGAAGACCTCTTTGCGTCGTTTCAGCGGACTGTAAAACGACTGCGCGCCGTAAATATGCACGGTGACTTCGAGCGGCCTCGCCGGCGAGACATCGGGATGGCCGACCGTGATCGGCACCACAACCCTGCCGCCGCCCGGGACGAAATGAAAATGCCCGGCGCGCCGCGTCCAGTTCACGAATTCCCCGCGCGCAATTTCAGTCGGGTGCATGTTGGCCATCGTGGTTTGCCGCAGGATGATGTTGCCGAGCGGCCTTTGCTTCGATTCCAATCCGGCCTTCTTCGCAAGCGCATCGGCAACCGGCGGCAACGCGGCCTGCGCGATCAGCGCGTGGCCGATGCGATTGGGGTGCCGCTCGTCGCTGTGCCCGTTGACAAGGTCGATCCAATGAAGCTGGCGTTTGAGCGCGTATTGGTTCGCGGCGGGCAGCGCCTCGATCGGCGTGATGCCGATCTCGCGCCAGAGATCGACCACGCGCTGGTGAATCGGCAGGAGCGGCACCTTGACCGGCATGATCGGTGGCATGTCCTCGAACACGAGCAACCCGAAAATTGGGATGTTGCGCTCGCGGCAGACTCGGGCCATGTCGCGATACGATCTCTCGACGGCCGTCCATCCGGTGGCCGGGAAGCTCGGGTGGCGCAGCCGGTCGTCCTGGCCGAGGAAATAAAACGCGCGCGCGTCGGTGCCGCCGCCGCTGAAGATTTCCGGCAGATGCGCCGTCAGCAGCGTGGTCGAGAACAGGAACTCGGGCTTGGGAAGCGTCATGATCGTCTGGACGTCGTTCTGGTCGAACTGGACGATGACGGCGTCGGGCTGAAGGTCCAGGCCGCGCGCAAGCAGCAGTTCGGCCTGCTGGCTGGTGTTGTAGCCGGGCGTGCCGGTGTTGATGAATTCGACCTTCCAATCGGGGCCCATGAAGCTGTTGCACTCGGCCTCGAGCAGGTCCATGTAAGTCTCCTGCCGATGGACGCCGAAGCCGAACATGGTCGAGTCGCCGAGCCCCAGCACGCGCAGCGTGCGCCGGGACTTGGCGCGATCGACGGGATCGTCGCGAAAGCCCATGCCGTTGATTCCGACGTCCGCGTTCTGGAAGACGCCCTTCGCGCCGGGCCGCAGCCTGAACCCGATTTTTGGGTCGGGATCGGGCGTGAGAAGTTGCGGCAGTTGGATGGTCGCGCGTTCGTTCGGCGGCGGTCCGGCGGGCTCGTTGGCGAGTTGGCCGCGATACGCGAACGTCAGGAGCACGCGCAGGCTCATTTCAAGCGCCGGCCATGCCATCGCGCAAACGATCAACACCGCCGCGAACCGGAACCACGCGCGCTTCTTTTCGGAAATGATCGTTTTCACGCCCGATCCGCGCCGGCGTTTTCCGTTGCGCGAGATCAGCATCAACCCGGCGACGCCGGAGAGCAAAACAAACGTCGAGAGGCTCGCCAGCCGCGCGATTTTTTCCGGGCGCGAAAGGATCGGCCTGGGCACCTCCGCCGCGATGTTTACGATCGAGGTGATGTTTTCCGTCACCGCCACGATCGCGCGGCTGTCGGGGAAATACGCCGCGCACCGGGGCGGCAGGTCGAACTTGTGGCGGAACACTTCGACGCCCGCCGGCGCGTCCCAAATGATGAACGAGCCGTCGTCGGACGCCGTCATGAACGTGCGGCCGTCGGGCGCGGACGCGGCGCTGCGAACCGGCCCCGTGTGGCCCGGCAGTTTCCGGACAAGCCGCCCGTTGGCAAGGTCGCGGATTTGCGGCTGGTTTTCGAGCGTGCCCACGATGACTTCGCGTCCGCCCGGCAGGAACGCGACCGCCTGAACCGGCGAGCCCGCATCCATCGCGCGAACAAGCTTTCCGCCGGCGAGATCCCACAGCCGGATCGTTCCGTCATCGGAACCGGTTAAAAGACGAAGATTGTCGCGCGAGAAACAGACGGAACGCACGCGCGCGGCATGGCCGCTCAGGCAGAACTTCTGTTTGCCGGTTTGGGCGTCCCAGACGCGCGCGGTTTGGTCGTCGCTTCCGGTCGCGACCATGCTTCCATCGGGAGAAAACGCCGCGCAGCGAACGGCGCCCGCGTGGCCTTTCAGGACGTGAACCGGCTCGGCCCGGCGTATCTTCCAGACGCGCGCGGTACGGTCGGTCGATCCGGTCGCGATCAACCTGCCGTCGGGCGAACAGGCGATCGACGTCACCGGCCCGCCGTGCCCGATCATGGTTGCGTCCCACGAGTATTCCCGGTCGGGATCGATGACGATCGCGTTGTGATTGGCGAGGCCGACCGCGATCTGTTTTTTGCCGGCGGCGCATGCGAGCGCAATGTCCTGCCCGGCGTCATAGCGCTTCACGAGCTCGCCGCTTCCTGCATCCCACAGCGCGAGCGTTTTGTCGTAAGACCCGGTCAGGATCCGCCTGCCGTCCGGGGTGAAGATGGCGTGCAGGATGAAATCGTCGTGCTTGATCGTGCGCATCAGCGCGCCCGTCGCCGTGTCCCACACCCTTGCGGTGTGATCCCACGAAGCGGTGAGGATTTTCGAGCCGTCCGGCGAGAACACGGCCGAGTGGATGCCCTGCGTGTGGCCGGAGAACGTGCGGATGAGCCGCCCCGATGCGCGATCCCATAGCTTCGCGGTTTTATCGAACGAGGCCGTCAGGATCGTTTTGCCGTCTGGCGAAAAAAACGCCGTCTGGATTCCGTCAGCATGTCCAACGAGCCGCGTCACGATCCGGCCCGTGGCCGCGTCCCACACGATCGCGACGTTGTCGTAGCCGCATGTCAGGACCTGCTTGGCGTCGCGATCGAAGACCGCGTATTCGACGATCTTCTTGTGGCCTTTGAACGTGCGCAGGAGCTCGCCGGTTTGCGCGTCCCACAGCCTGACGGTCTTGTCCCACGAGGCGGTCAGGGCCAGTTTGCCGTCCGGGGAAAAGATGGCGCTGTGGACCAGCCCCGTGTGGCCGCGCAGCGAAAGGATCTCGCTGCCGGTTCGCGCGTCCCAGATTTTGGCGACGTTATCGAAGCCGCCCGTGATCAGCCGGCGGCCGTCGGAGGAGAACGCGACCGACTCGACCCAGTCGCGGTGTCCGGAAAGGTATAACAGCCGCCGGCCGGTGCGGGCGTCGAGCACCTGGGCGCCTGTGCTGTCCGAGAACGCGATGCGCGATTGGTCGGGCGAGATATCAACGTTGACGGCCTGGCCGAAATCGATCGTGCGGACCGATTCGGCGCGCGAGGGCAGGATCGCGATGAACAGCAGGGCCAGGGCGAGCACGCCGGCCGGGAATCCTGTTCTCGTCAAGGGTGCACAGCTTTCGTCGCGGGATGCGGTGTGCGATCTCCGATGTTGCAACCTGATGTTGTTTATATGATTCGGGCGCGGAATCAACAACCGGAAACTGGCGGCAAAAAATCGGCCCGCCTTACCCAAATGCATTCCGAGTGCATGCGTTATGAGTTACCGAAGATGTTGAGTGTCAATCGAGGCTACCCTATCAGGGTGTTGAAATAGTCCCGCAGGGACGGCCGCTTTCAGCCCGCCACGGCAGTGGCGGGTAAAAAAAAGCCAATATAATCGAGAGTCCCGGAAGGACGACCGAACACGCCAAACCGATAATATTCATTTTTCAACACCCTGCTATTGAGTAGAATGTCCCCCCCGAAACCCCAAAGAATATGATTGAACGTTTTGGATATTCAATTCGGCCCGAGCGCCGAAGGCGCGATTCATCCCAGCCTGAGGCGGAGCGAAGCGAAGCCCCAGGAAAAAGCGCCATAAATAATCCGAGCGCTGAAAGCGCGGCCTCATCCGACTCAAGGCGAGCCTCTTAAAGCAGTAGCCCGGGCGTGAAAAAGGGATGCGCACTTCACCCGCCGACCACCAAATCAATTAAGTCGATGTCACCGACAGCTACCGGGGGCGAACCGGCAAACTCCATTTGCCGCTTGACTTAACTTCTCATGGACGTCACGGAATTCGCGGAATTCGGCTCGTGGACCGTGGCCGTTTGTTTTTCTGACGAAGTGCTTTTTGTTCTATCAACAATTCGGCCGTGCCGCGCGACCAGAAGGCCAATTCCGCTTCGCGTGTCATTCCACGGGTCGTACGCTGGACCTTCTCGGCGCCCCGGCGCTTCATTGCCACGCAATCAAACGTTTTCCTCTTAATTCCCATGGCCCGCCACCTCCAAGGGTGAATAAATTTGGATCGCTCCAAACCCTTGCAGGGTATTGACTGCATTATATAACGGGATTTTTTCGTAGTGCACGATATGTTTGAAGTTCCAACTCACAATCATGGTGTATCCGGCGACGGTGGCCATGGCGACGTGCAGGGCGTCATCCGTCCAGCGAGGCGAGAGGATGCCTGCCTTCTGATAGGCATCGCGCAAACGCAGGGCGTCCTCGGTGATCGCGGCGACTTCCGCTATGCGCAGCATTTCCCGGAACAGGTCGCGCACCGCCCTTGGCGCATCCTCGATCTCTTTACGCACGACTTCCGAGGTAACGATCTGGAACGCTCCCGAGCGGATGGCGTCAAATAAACGCAAGCTGGCTGCGCTGAATTCATCGTCGAACGCGCCGCCGAAAACAGAAGTATCCGCATAGATCCTGGGAATCGGTTTGCTCACGAACCCGCCACCTCTTGCGCACGAATTGTGCGTCCCCTTCCCTTTAAAAATCAACGGCATTATGAAAGCCAACCGCGTCGGATCGAAAACATAGGAAGTAGCAAGCCTATTGGTTCGATTGTCCCCTTTTCTCGCTTATTTACACTGGCTCGCCCGGCAATAAACGAAATTCAAATTGACTTTTTTCCTTTTCCGAAGAGAATCGCTCGCATGGCCGTAATCGTCACTTGCGTCCGTCATGGCTTCTTTTGTCGCATGTTCGGTTGCGCCATCACCATGATGTCTCATTGCGAACGAAAGGGATGTCTTATGAAAGCAACGATTTGCACCGCCGCTATCTTGCTGTTCATTTCGATTGCCGCCCCCGCCATGGCCGCTGATAACGCCATGTTCGATTATCAGGGTCGAGTGCTTGTGCAGGGGATTCCTTATACCGGAACCGGGCAGATGAAAGTCGCAATCGTCGCGGGTACGAGCCCGCTGTTCAGCTTGTGGTCCAACGACGGCACGAGCGTCGCCGGCTCGGAGCCGACCGGCTCGTTCAGCATTTCGGTCGTGGGCGGCGTTTTTAACGCGCTCATCGGCGATACCAATATCATGGACGCCATCCCGACGATCATGTTCAACCGCGATGACGAACTTAAGGTGCGCGTCTGGTTCAACGACGGCAGCCACGGTTTTCAATTGCTTACCCCGGACCGGCGCCTGACCAACCCGCGCCGGCTTGGCATCACCGAGGCTCAAACCACCACAACCCTTTACGTGAACACCTCGACCGGCGACGACCTCAACAGCGGTCTCTCGGCGACCACGGCAAAGAAGACGATCCAGGCTGCCGTGAGTATGGTCCCCTCGAGGGTCTTCAATAATTTCACGATCCGCGTGGCGACAGGTGTTTATCGCGAGTCGGTCAAGATCAACAATATTCATGCGGCCAGTCCCGCCCGTTTCCTCATCGTGGGCGATGAGACAACCGTGCCCTCGGATTCCGCATCGCCTTCTGTGCGGCTCACCGGCACCGACAACGATTCGACTCATGCGATCGCGCGGTCAATAGGGTTCACGTTAGACGGCTGCGGTGAAGTTGAGGTGAAGGGCTTCTTGATCGATTATTATGGATATTGCGGGGCAAACGTCACTGGCGGTCATGTGTATCTCACGAAATGCAAAGCGACCAATGTGACAAATGGTTTCAACACGGCTCCGAGCACATGGGTGCAATTCGCCAACTGCTGGGCAAGGTATTGCTCGACCGGTTATGGTGCGAACGGTGGATCGGCAATGGATTTGATCAGTTGCGGCGTCACCGATTGCACTTCATACGGTGCGCTTGCCCAAGCCAACTGCACCATTGGCCTGTATGGCAATTGCACCTTCAGCCGTAATAGTTACGCCCTCGGCTGCTGGCAGTACTCGTCGGCATGGTTCGTGGACGGGGCCCACAGCATCACCAACAACACCAACGGCGTGAATCTGCAAATGGAATCGCTGACACGCATTATCAGCAGGGTGACTTTCTCCGGCAATGGCACGAACACAATCGTGTCCTCCGATTCTCATGCTTATTGAGAAATAAAAACGAAGTCAAAGCCGGCCGCGCAGTCAAAACGCGGCCGGCTTTGTAATTTGTATTCATACGATTCCGGCATTTGTTCTCAAGAGTCCACCCAAGCCAGTGCACACGTGATTCTCGTATGCATTTTTTGGGCGAAGTCAATGAAAGATGAAAGATGAGATACCCGGCGGGCGGGCCGGGTATCGCGGCTCCGGGAGTGGCTCGAAGCTGAGTGCGATCATATACCTAAAAGTTAGAATAAGTCTATTCCCTTACAGGCCATTAGGAAACTTATGACACTTAATTTTAAAAATAATTAAAAAATGCAAACACGAAATACACGAAAGAAGAGCATGAAAAAACACGAAAAGAAGCGAGGGCAAGTTCGGGCCGGTGACGGTGATCCCGGGCGCGGCGCTCTTCGAATTCGATCCTATTTATTAGAGCGTCCCCGAAACCCGAGTCAGTGCCATTCGAGAGCGTCTCCGAAACTCCGAAACTCATTCCTGGAGATATTAGTGAATCCATTCTTCAGCCATCTTATATGCTTCGACTAACATTGGATCATCTCTCCAATAGAGGAACTTTAGTCTAATATCCACATCTTCAAACAAATGCTCAAGAATACCTGTGATTATGCATATCTTAACATCCTCATCAAGAATGAATTCTTTATAGAAGCATTCCAACCAATAGACAAAGTCGTTCACGATCTTTTCCTCATGACTTCTCTTCAGCTCTATTAACCAATTCACAAGTTCGTGCGCGGCAATATAACGATTTGGAGCTGTTACGCCGTCCGGATTCTGAATTATGCACCTCTTTGCAAATTCAAAATGTAAGTCCGTGATTTCTTCAAATGAGAAACAGGACTCCATTTTTTCAAGAACATCGGAATTGGACATCATAGCAATCAGTAAACTAGGTCTATTCAGATCAGAATCAGCCATTATATCTAAAATAGCTTTCCTATCGTAACTATTCTGAGTCACAAGATACTTTCTTATTACGTTGAGTTTGTTATCTTCATAGCGCATGTTGTTGACCTCACGGGTATATGCTATGCCCCAACAGGGAAAATATAATGAATATCGGGGACGGAATATCGGAATATCGGGGGCGTCCATGAGACCATATTTTTTTATCAAAACAGCTCAAGCTCATTTTGATCCTCCTCGGCGGGCTTGAGTTTGCGGCCGCGGCGGCGCACTCCGCTCATGCGCCCGAGACGCACTTGAATGGCTTCGACAACCGCCTCGCCGGCGCTCGGCCCGTGATTGCTCATCAGGCATCAGCCCCAGACCGAAAGCTGCGCGTCATGGGCCCACACGGCCAGGTCGGCGAGGTAAAGCTGGCGGTCGCGGTCGCAAAAGAAAACGTCCCGCCGCTGATTGCCGCGATGCGTCACGTGATACGGAGCCCCGGGCAAGACAATGCGCGCCATGCGAGCCATGCATCAGGCTTCATCATGATTCCCAATTTTTCAATAAAAAACAAATAATCGCCCATCCCCGATATCCCCCGTCCCCGATATCCTCCGCGCCCGGATTCAACAACCGGAAACTGGCGGAAACAGGGGGCTAATACCAAGTCGGGGATGTGTCGATACGTTGGATGACCCCCGGCGCGGCCGGAGGTTGAACGCGTATTTGACCGGGAAGGACCGACCTCCATGGCGATCATCGAAATTGGGCGGGGTCAGTGCATCAGCATCCCGACGCTGCGCCTGAGCAACGGCGAGCTTTTCGAAGGCGTCGTCAAGATCAGCGACAGCGAAACCATGATCATCGTCCTGAATCCCGGCATGAACGGGATCATCCCGCCGGCAATCGAGAAAAAATACGTGCTCGAATGGGAAACCGACGGCATTCAGCGCAATTGTCCGTTCCTCGTGCGCAGTCACACCGGCCGCGAGCTCGTCGGCCAGCTCATCGTCCAGGAGCGCCGCGAGGCCCCGCGCCTGCACATCGACATGGACCTGCGCTACGAGGTGGTGCCGCCGGCCGATGTCAAGGAAGTCGCCGACTTCGTGATGTCGCGCGTGAACACGACCGAGGATCCGGCAGGCGAGTCGCTGCAATTGCTGAGGACGGGTGACGAACCGGTTGAGATGATGCGCCAGGAAATCCAGTCCCTCCGCGAGCTGATCCAGGAAATGTCGGGCAAAATCGAGGAGCTGGCGGCGGCGATCCGCGGCGAAGCCACCCTGGGCGTCGCGCGCGGCATGATGCGGCCGCTTGCGGTGGTCGATTGCTCGAGCCTCGGCGTCGGGTTCATCGCGTCGAATTCGATGGCGACCGGTGATTACCTGCGCATCGACATGAAGCTGCGCGCCACGCCCGCGATCCACATCGAGTGCATGGGCTGCATCGTCCGTTGCATGCGCATGGAGCGTCAGCAGGACGGGCCGGAACGCTACGACGTCGGCGTGCGGTTCACACACATCCACGAATCCGACCGCGAGCGCCTGATCCATCATTTGTTCAAGGTTCAACGCCGCCTGCTCCGCGACCGCAAGGAGGCGCTGGAACTGGGGACGGGAACAAATTCGTGAATGAATGTTTTACGTTAAAGTAATCGGCGGAAGTGCCGTTAAGAGAATCAGATTCGGCGTCCCCGCTACGTTTGATAAACAAGGAAGTTTAAACCGATGCTGATCTTGACAAGGAAGTCCGGCGAGGGGATCCGGATAGGCGATTCGATCACCATTAAAGTGATCGAGATTCGCGGCAACCAGGTGCGGCTCGGGGTCGAGGCCCCGCGCAACATCATGGTCCACCGCGATGAAATTTACACGCTCATCCGGCAGGAAAACGAACTGGCAGCCCAGTCCAGTCCCTCCACGGTCGATGCGCTGACCACCATCTGGCAGCGCCACAAAGGGGAGTGACCGGGATGCGTCCTGAACCGCGGCGTGCAGTCCAGTCAGCAAAGGAAACGACCACGATGAAATTCCGGACCACACGGTTTGGCGAGCTCGAATACGGCGACGAAGTGGTGATGCACTTCCCCGAGGGCGTGCTCGGTTTCCCGGAGTCGAAGCGTTACATCCTGCTCGAGCACAACGCCGAGGGGAGCCCGTTCAAGTGGCTCCAGTCGCTCGACAATCCGGACCTCGCGTTCATCGTGATCGACCCGTTCCAGATCGCGGCCGATTATCGGTTCGACATCGACCTGGACACCGAGCGGATCATCGGCACGAACGAGGCTTCGAGCTGCGCGCTCATGGCGATTTCCAACATCCCGCGCGACGCGCCGCTCGCGATGACGGCCAACCTCAAGGCCCCGCTCCTGGTGAACGTCGAGACGCGCCGCGGCCGCCAGGTCATCCTGACGAACAATTTCTACCAGATCAACACGCCCGTGTTTCCCACGCTGAGCCAGATGCGCGGCGTGGAGCCGGACGAGGCGCAGGAACTGGAGCGCGCGGTTTCCTGAAGGAAACGCTGAACGGACGAGGCCTGAGATTTGCAGCCGTTGGCCTTGCCAGCGGCTTTTTCAATCGCGAAGGGAGCCGGGAAGGGTAACGGGTTACACGCGGAAAAGGGTAATGGGTTACTCGTTACCCGCGAAAAGGCCCCGGACCGGAAGCATCCGAAAAAATCAAACCGGTTTCATGAAACGAGAAAAAGGCCGTATTTATTGGAGTTTTGAAAGAGGAAGGAGGCGCGCCAAAGCTAATCACAAACATGGGATCAATTGGCATTAGAATTGCAAAACAACCATTCTTGAAGGGAAATACGAGGTCCATGCGAGGACCTCGAACAATACACGGAGGTGGTTCGATGAAGCTGTTCAAGAAGACACGGAAGGCTTTCACGCTGGTGGAGATCATGATCGTCGTGGCGATCATCGGCATCCTGATCGCGATCGCGGTGCCTGGTTTCGTCCAGGCGCGCACGACCTCGCGGGCTCGCTCCTGCCAGGAGAACCTCACCAAGATCGATGGCGCCAAGGAACAGTGGGCTCTCGAGAACAACAAGAGCACCGCTGACACCCCGACCTGGGCCGAGCTGGCCCCGGCTGGCGGCGCCGGCTACATGAAGAAAGAGCCGAAATGCCCGCAGGGCGGCGTGTACACGATCGGCGCGGTCGGCACGGAACCGACCTGCAGCGTCGGCGGCGACCATGCCCTGACGGCGATCGGCGAGGCCCCGGCGGCCTAAGCTGATCCCAGCCTGATCAGCACGCGCTTTACCGGCAGGAGAGGCCACCGCCTCTCCTGCCGGAAAGAAGTCGAAGGCCCGGCGCACTTCCGTCAAGGATGACCGGAGATGATTTCGAATCGACTTACAAATCAGGCGCACGCGACCAAGCGATCCGGGGGTTTTACGCTGATCGAAATCATGATCGTCGTTGCGATCACCGGAATCATTCTGGCCATCGCCGCTCCTACATGGATGCAGCAGCGGCTGGTCTCGCAACAACGCGTCTGCCAGGAAAACCTTTCGAAGATCGACGGCGCCAAGGAACAGTGGGCGATGGAAACCAAGGCCCCGGACGGCGCTGTCCCGGCGTGGGGAGACTTGGTCAATGCCGACGGAACCAGTTACTTGAAAAAGGCGCCTGTGTGTCCGTCGGGCGGCGAATATCAGATCAACGCCATGTCAACTGACGCTTCCTGCACGATCGTCGATCCGTTGGATCACAACAAAAAGGAATGATGGTGGATGGGCTGGAGTTAATAAGTTTTTGGGCATGCATTCATTAAGGAATTTCCTCTCTCCTTCCTTCCTTCCCATCGCACCATGACCCCGGACCGGCCCAGTCCGGGGTCATTCCTATTCAAAGCTGCCTGCTGACTGATGAATGATGAATGATGAATAGCCGCGCCGGTTATGGCCGCTCTTGCACGGTCATCGCCCGCAATGATTCCATTTTATAAATGCTGATCCCCTCGCGATCTTTTGCGCCTTTCATGCGCAGGAGCGGCGGCATGTTGAATTTCTTCGATTCGGCGGCCGCGAGCCAGCTTTTCCCGATCGGGAACGGCGACTCGATTCGGCCCGCCGCATCGATCTTGAGCCGGTCGGCCATCCAGTGGTTATCCCTGCCCGGCTGGACGAACACCAGCCGGCCGCGGTTGCGGAACCCAAGCTGGAACATCTGGTCGTTCCGCAGCCCGTCGCCCCAGATCACGAGCCGGCCTTCCGGTCCGATCGCCTTCGCGACCTGCCGCGCGAACCGTTGCATGTCCCGGATCGCCGGCGCGATCGACTTCCCCTCGAACGCATACGCGCCGAAATTCATGAACGCAAACAACAGCGCGATCGCCGCAACCGAGCGGCCCAGGCGGCCGTGCGCGCGGAACAGCATGATGACCGCGGTCGCGCCTGCCGCGAGCCACAGCAACGGGATCCAGGACTGCGATTTCGACCACGGCTCCGTGTAAAGCAGCATGATCCCCGACAGCGACGGCGTCGCCGAACTCAGGTTCCAGCGGATCGGGTATTGCGTGAGCGCGAACATGGCGATTATGGCGGCCGTCAACCCCAGTCCGGTCCGGATCCCCGCGCGCGTGCGCGGAAGCCGCCCCGCCGTCGCCGTGAACACGATCAACGCCATCGGGAGCATGGCCATGAAATAGCGCTCGTAAATCACGGGCGGCTCGTTGCTGAGCGTGATGTGGCGCGCGTTCAAGAAAATCTGGCCGGCCGAGGCGACGGCCGCCTGAATTGCGAGCAGCCTGACACGTGGACGATTCACGATCCACAATTCACGAGTCACGAGCACGCGGCCCAGGGCGAACGCCGGCAGGACGCCGCACGCGACGATCCAGCCGATGAAATTCGCGGCCAATGCCGGCAAGAACAGACGCGCGCTGAACCCCGCCCCCTTGAACCCCATGTTGTAATAGAAGCCCATCAGGTGCTTGAGTTGAAACGCTTCATGCGGGTGCTCGAAGAAAACGATCTCCATCACGCGCGGCAGGTATCCGATCACGAACCCGGCCGCGGTGAGCCAGTGCGCCGACACGGACCGAACATAATCCGATACCCGGCTTTGAACCGATCCGCCGCGCGCGGGCGAAAGCCGTCCAATTTCGAAAATCGCCACCGTCGCGATCGCGATCAACGGCACGATCAGGCCCTGCGGCTTGGCGTGAAGCGGCAGCGCCGCGACAAGGCCCCCCACGAATCGATTCGCCGCCGTCGGCCGCTCGATCGCCCGGTAAATCAACCACATCGCGAGCATGAACAGCGGAACATACGCGTTCTCGGTCATGACCATGCCGCTGAAAATGAGCGAGGGGAGCAGCGCGACCAAAAGCGTGGCGGCCAATGCCCGCACGCGCCCCGTCGCCTCGCGCGCAAGCCCATACGCCGGCAAAATTGTCAGCGACATGCAAACGGCGTTCATCCAACGGATCGCCCGGATCGCGTGGTCGTAATCAAAGGCTGCGACCGGCCACGCCAGCATCCCCGGGTAGAGCCAGCACGGGAAATGGGTCTGGAACGATCCCCAGGCGAACAGGCGCCCCTCGCCGAGCGAGCGCGCCATTTCCATGTAAAGCCATTCGTCGTGGTAAATCGTCGGGATCGGTATCCACGAGCCGGTGCCGTGGCGCGCGAGCGCCGACGCGGCAAGCAACAGCACGATCAAGCCCGGAGTGGATTGCGTAAGCGCCCTGACCGGACGCCTGGACATGGCTCGAGGGGGCATGGCGGGGGTGCGGTTCAGCCCTTACGGCTCAACGTGGATCGACTGGCGAATGCGGCTCAGCACGTCGCGCAGGTTTTGCTGCTGCGGCTCGTCGAGCGGCGCCAGCACCTGTTCGATCCTGGCGAAATAAGCCTTCTCGGCCTTTTCGACAAGTCGCCGGCCGGCGTTCGTCAGCTTGATCTGGTTCACACGGCGATCGCCGGATTTTGAGATGCGTTGCACCCAACCGGCTTTTTCCATCCGATCGATCAGGCCCGTCACGTTGGAGCGGTTGACCAGGAGCATGCGGCCGAGCTGCGTCTGGTTGAGCTGCCCGTCTTCGGTCTGGTAGCGCAGCAGCATCAGGACGTTGAACTGGGAATCGGTCAGGCCGTATGGATTCAGCAGGCGGTCGCCTTCCTTGGTCAGGAGCGCACCCGTCAGGACCAGGCTGATGATGGTTTCGTGCCGTGGATTAAGGACCGGATTGGGGAAGTTGAGTTCTTCTTGCAGACTCATCGTTTTGGCCCTCACACTTCACGGAGTTTACTCCACTTAATATTGTTGACCTATTGACAGTTTAAGTCAACAAAAAAGCCTTTTTCGCGTCCGGTTCGCATGTTCGCCGTTCAGCCCTTCGCATCTGAAGGGCGCCTTCAAGGAAACCGTGAGCCTCTTGCAACTCAAGGAGAACGAACTCGTTTCGCACGCCAATGATGAAGACCCCCATCCTCATAACCCCGCGATTTATCGCTTGTCATTCCCCAAATTTTCTGGCCCCGGCAGGGGCCACAGCAAGTAGCCCCCGGCGAAGCGCAGCGGCGCCCGGGGTAGCCGGCGCGTGTTATCAACAGCGCCCCGAAGCGGGCGCCCGCAATCCCGAGGTCACGGGCGCCCCTCCGGGGCGCACGTTCATCGCCGCTGCCAACCCCCGGCGGCGCTGCGCTTCGCCGGGGGCTACTCGCGAACGCACCTCTGGTGCGTCCAGATTACCATTCATTGGCTAATCGCGGTGATTTCCTCTGAAAAATTTGGGGAATGACAAGCGATTTATCGCGGGGTGCAGTCATCCCTTACGTCGGGGAAACCTTTTCAACGGTTTCCCGGTTGTCTCCAAGTCTTGTGCAAGATTTGCGTGCGTAAGTTGTTCGAAATCGATTTTTGCCTTGAACCCAAGCGCCAACGGCGCGAATTCATTCCAGCCTGGGGCGTAGCGAAGCGAAGCCCCAGGACGCGGATCACCTAATAAGCATGGAGCGCTGAAGGCGCGGCTAAAATGAGATCCACCGGTTTCCATTCGACACTTGACACCCGTCTCTGGCGCCCCCCCAAAAAAATTTTGTTGACGAAGATTGTATTACTGTATTAATACAGTCTCAAGGGTGTTCGCCATGCAAATTCACATTTCAACTCATGACGGCGTGCCGATCTACCTCCAGATCCTGAACCAGATCAAATACCTGGTCGCCTCGGGGCGGTTGGCGCCGGGCGAGCAGTTGCCGCCGGTCCGCCGCCTCGCCGAGCAGCTCGTTGTCAACCCCAACACCGTGGCGCGCGCCTACCGCGAACTGGAGACCACCGGCCTGATCGTCACGCGGCGTGGCGCCGGCGTTTATGTCGCCGAAGGCGGCTCGCCGCTCAACCGCCAGGAGCAGCGCCGCATCCTCGCCGAGCGCATCGACCAGCTTCTGGCCGAGGCCGGCCAGATGGACATCCAGACCGAAGAACTCATCCGGCTCCTGCGCCAGCGCAGCGAGCGGATGAAGGATTAAAGGAGCGCCCCGATGGACGGCAATGTGATCCGGATTGCCAATGTAACGCGGCGGTTTGGCTCGACGACGGCGCTTGAGGACGTCACGCTCGACGTGCCGCGCGGCTCCGTCTTCGGCCTCGTCGGCGAAAACGGCGCCGGCAAGACGACGCTCATCAAGCACATCCTCGGCCTGCTGCGCGCAAGGGAGGGGAGCGTTCGCGTGTTTGGCCTCGATCCCGTGCGCGACCCCGTCGGCGTGCTTGGCAAAATCGGTTACCTCTCCGAAGACCGCGACCTTCCCGACTGGATGCGCGTCGGCGAGTTGATGCGCTACACGCAGGCGTTCTACCCGAAATGGGACGAGAAATACGCCGCCGATCTCGTGCGGGCCTTTGATCTGAAGCTCAACCAGAAGGTCGGGAGCCTGTCGCGCGGCCAGCGCGCGCAGGCGGGTTTGCTCATCGCGCTCGCACACCGGCCCGAGATGCTGCTTCTTGACGAACCGAGTTCCGGCCTCGACGCGGTCGTTCGCCGCGATATCCTCGCCGCGATCATCCGCACCGTCGCCGACGAAGGGCGCACGGTTCTGTTTTCGTCGCACCTGCTCGAAGAGGTCGAGCGCGTCGCCGACCGCGTGGCGATGATCCACCATGGCCGGCTGGTTCTTGTCGGCACCATGGACGACGTCAAGGCCGGCCACCGCCGCATGACGCTGCATTTTGATGAGCCGCCTTCCCGAAAACCGGAGCTGCCCGGCGCGCTTGCGATCGAAGGCGAGGGCCGCGAGTGGACGTGCCTGGTCGATGGCGCGGCCGATTCGGTCCGCGTAGCCGCCGAAAAACTCGGCGCCCGCATCGCCGAAGAAGCCACCCCCTCCCTCGAGGAAATCTTCGTCGCGCGCGTCAAGGGCTCGTTGCGCCCCGTGTTGATCGCCGAGGAGGAGTGACATGAGACTCGCTCACGGCAAGGCCATGGCATGGGAAATGTAGCGGCGCGGGTGGCACTGGATCGCGCTGGCCGTCGTCTTCAGCGGCGGATTCATCGCGTTCCTCTTGCATTTGCTCGCAGTGGATCCCGGTCCCTCGAGTTTCATGCTTTTAAAAATGATGCCCCTTTGGATCCTCATGGAAATGCTTCAGTTCGTTGCGATGGTCGCGCAGGCGCAGGGCGGCCAGGGCTCGATGGATGTGATCGAGCCGCGTTATTACCGGCTGCCGATTTCAAATTGGCAGCTGATCGGCTGGCGGATGGCGATTGGCGCATCAACGGTCGCGGCCATGCACCTCGGAGTTGTCGCCATCGTCCGGTATTTTTGCGGGATCCAGATGCCGGTGCTGATTCCGATCCTGTTTTTGGTGTTGGCGGTCATTGGATTCCAGGCAATTCTGCTCCTGTGCATGGGGCATATTTTCCTCAGGATCGCAGCCGGTTTCGGTTTTGGCGGTGCGCTGTTTTACTGGGCCTCGGAACTCTACACAATCAATCGGTCTCATCCCGTCGCGCCGCACGCGGGCTGGACGGTGGTTTTGTCTTTCATCGGCGCGATTGCGGTCATGCACGTCGTGGCGGTCATTGGCGCGGCGCGCGTGCGCAGGGGCGATGCCGCGGCAGCGGCCGGCCTGCGCGAATGGTGGGACCGGCTTACGTTGCACTTATGGACCCGGCGGGATGGGTTCGATTCTCCGGCCGCGGCGCAGCTGTGGTTCAACCGGCGCACGCGCGGTGGCGCATATGTCGCCTTGATCGGCATGCCTGCGGTGTTCACGGCCGCGTACTGGACGATGGGGTTTCAGCCTCGCGATCTGTTCGGCGTGTCGTATGGATTCTCGTTGTTCTGCTTGATCGGCGGGGCGTTCCCGATCGGATTGTATCTCGGCCACTGCGGGAAAGTTAAAGTCGGCATCCCGATCGATTCGTTCCGCGCGACGCGGCCGATGAGCGACCGGGCGCTGGCCATGAGCGTGGTGCGTTCGGCCGTGCGCGAGATCGCGTGGGCGTGGCTCGCATTGGCGCTGCTGATGCTGGCCGTACATGCGGTTGTGGTCTGGCAGGGGCATACTGAGTTAATCCGCGAATACTGGGGCGGACTGGTCAATCTCATTGTTTTTCGGCCGGGGAACGTCATCTCGGTTTTTGTCGCCCAATGGGCGCTGATCGGCATTGGCATGTCGCTCACAATGACCGGCAGGACTAAGGCCATTGGCGGCTTTATGTGGACCGTGTTCATGTGGGTTTTCAGCATGCTGGTCATGGCGCGATATCCAAGCCTCGGCTGGTACAATAAAATGTTTTTCTATGCCGTCGGTGCCACGATGTTGATCGCGGCCGAGTCGGTTCTGGTGGCCGGCTGGCGCCGCGGATACGTGAAGGGCTGGATCGCGGCGCTGCCGCCGTTGCTTGCCGCCGCGCAAGTGGCGATGTATTTGATCGACAGCAAATCGGTCGCGGCAAATACATTGCCGGGGCTCGCGATGGCGGCGCTGTTCGCGGCATTGCCATTTGCCGCCGCACCACTGGCGATCGCGTGGAACCGGCACCGGTAGGAGGGTAGGTCGGGTCTATGACCCGACTCCCGGATTTCTGTTCATTCATCACTCATCATTCATCATTCATCATTTCCGTGGACCATTGCGCCGTTTTGGTGTTCTTTAGAGTGTCGGGTTGGCGCGGGATGCTGTCGGGACTTGCGCGATGACCCTCAAAACCCATTCGACAGGCGATGACGATGGCCGCTCCACGCAAAAAAACGACCGATAGCCGCACGAAAAAGGCGGGCATATCCGCGCCGAAACCGGCCGCGCCGGCGAACCTCGACGCGTGCCGCCGCGAAATCGACAAGCTCGACACCGCGCTGATCGAATTGCTCGATCACCGCGGCGCGGTCGCCCGCCGCATCGGCGAGATCAAGCGCAAGCAGGGCAAGGTCAGCTTCGACGCCGGGCGGCATCTCGAAAAACTCAACGCCATCGCCAAGCGCGGCTCGGGCGTGTTCCCGATCGAAGGGCTGCGCCTCGTATTCGGCGAAATCATGTCGGCGTGCCTCGCGCTGCAAGGGCCGCAGCAGATCGCGTATCTGGGGCCCGAGGCCACGTTCAGCCACATCGCCGCCGTGCGCGCGTTCGGCCGATCGATCGAATACAAGCCGTACGGATCGATCCACGACATCTTCGAGGCGGTCGAGAAAAGCTGGGTCAACTTCGGCATCGTCCCGATCGAAAACTCGACCGGCGGCGTGATCCACACGACGCTCGACGAACTGATGACCTCGCCGCTCTCCATCTGCGCCGAGATCCACATCGCCGTGCACCATCACATGATGGCGATGGGCAGGCTCGAGGACGTCAAGAAGGTCTGCACGCACCCGCAGATCCTCAGCCAGTGCCGCAACTGGCTGCGCGCGCACCTGCCCAACGCCATCCAGATCGAAACCGGCAGCTCGGGCGAGGGCGCCAAGCTGGCGCTCAAAGACAAGTCGATCGCCACGATCGGCTCCGAGCTCGCCTCAAAAATTTACGGCCTGCCGATCGTGATGAGCCGCATCGAGGACGTGAAGGAAAACATCACGCGCTTCCTGATCGTCGGCCACCAGTCGCCGGGCCCCTCGGGCAACGACAAAACCTCGATCATGTTCTGCATCAAGGACGAGCCGGGCGCGCTCAAGCAGCTCCTTGCCCCGTTCAGCGACCGCGGCATCAACCTGACGAAGATCGAATCGCGCCCCTCGCGCCGCCGCGCCTGGGACTACAACTTCTTCGTCGATATGAACGGCCACATGACCGACGCCAAGATTGTCGAGGCGCTCGAAGCCATGCGGCCCTACGTCACCTACCTGCGCGTCCTGGGCTCCTACCCGGTCGATAACTTCATCACGGGTTAAGGATCCGCAGCGTGCTCGAATACAAGGATTATGTGCTTTTCACGCTGTCCCTGCATCGTTATCACCTCGCGGTAACGGCGTGGACCCTGTTCGGCCTGACCGGCAACGCCCTGTTCTCGGCGCGCGTCCTCGTGCAATGGTTCGCCAGCGAGCGCGCGAAAAAATCCGTCGTCCCGGTGGCGTTCTGGTGGATGAGCGTCGCCGCGGCGCTCGTGCAGCTTACGTACGCCCTCGGCGGCGACAAGATCAACAACCTCCCGTTCATGATCGGCCTCGTCGTGACGATGGTTCCCTACATCCGCAGCCTGACGGTTCATTACCGGCCGGACCGGCCGCCGCTGCCGATGATCCCGATGCTGATCGTGGCGATCGTCCTGACGCTGATCCCCACCATTCTGTTCGGCTATCGCGAGCGCGACCGCTTCAGCATGTGGCTTGTCGTCGGATTCATGGGGACGCTGATTTACACGAGCCGGTTCTTCATCGCGTGGATCGAGACCGAGCGCCTGCGCCGCTCGACGTTCTCCCTCAAGTTCTGGTGGTCGAGCCTGATCGGCTCCATTCTCCTGCTGATCTACAGCCTTTCGCGCCACGACATCGTGTTCATCCTGTCGTTCCTGTTCAACGGCATCCCCTACGTGCGCAACATCATGCTGATCAATCGCGCAAAAGAGAGACCGGTCGCACTCCAGGCCCGGAATTGATCCGGGCGGGGGCGCGCGTGGAACAACCTTTTCAATTTTCGACATACGGTATATATTCTCATTTAGTACATCAGACGACCTGAACAACATAGAACCGATCCTTTATCGGCATGAGGTGGATGGACATGAACCGTGGATTCATCTCGCTCTGGGTAAAGGCGTTTGTGTTGTTCTCGTTCGTGACGGCGGCTGTTGTGAACGGCGAGACGGCGGTCGCCACGGGCGCACTCACGGGCGTAGTGATGGACGCGGTGACCTCGGCCCCGCTGGCCGGCGCAAGAATCGTTGCCAGCCGGACTCCGAACTCAACGGAGACCCTTACGAACAGCTACGGCGTCTATCAATTCGATCGCCTTACGTCCGGCTCCAACCACATCATGGTTTATAAAATCGGCTATGCACCGATGCTTTGCAGGGCGAACGTTGTTGACGGTGCATCGACAAGGTATGATATCGCCGTAACTCCCGATACAACCGATTACCCGCGCGGAAATCTCGCCGGCGTGGTGAAAGCCTGGCAGACGGGGCAACTGTTCCCGGGCCAGCGCATCTATTACGAAGACGTGTTCGCCCTGTCGGGGTACTCGTTCGTGGTTTCCGACGCGCAAGCCAGATTCCGGATCGATAACCTTCGAGAAAAACCCTCGATAAGGCTGTGGACCACGGTAGCGGGTTACATGACATCCCTTGTTGAGCCGCCCGTTGTCGCCGACAAGACCACGAGCGTCACGATCCTGCTATATCCGCCCGGCGAGTACAATTACGTGAGGGTATATGTTAACAATCGAGTCGGCGACGCCGCCATCCCGGGCGCAAGGATTTATTATCGAATGATCGGTTCGTCGAGCGAGTGGTATGGCGGCGCCACGAATTCGAACGGCTCTTTCTGCTTTTCCGATAAGCTCATGGCCGGTACGTATGACATGCGTATTGAACACGACGCCTTTGCCTCTGAGACGATAAGAGCCACGGTGGTGCCTTCGATTGCCGAGATCGAGGTGTGGGTCACGATGCAACCACTTGAACCCACGGAAGGCTCGATCGCCGGGCGTGCTCTCGACGCGGCCACTTCGGCATCGATCGCCGGCGTGAAGGTCCTCGCCGTCTCCACGAACCCCGCCCGGACGACCCAAACGCTCACGAACAAGTTCGGCGAATTCCGCTTCGACCGCCTCGCCGCGGGCTCCGCCTGGTCGCTCGTTTTCTCGAAAACCGGCTACAATAATGAATCCTCGGCTTGCACGGTGCCGGCCGCGGGCACCGTCCAGCGCGACGTCGCCATGAGCGGCATCGGGAGCCTCTACGGCGGCGTGGAGTCGACTTCCACCGGCCGGCCGCTCGCCGGAGTGCTCCTCAAGCTGACCCCTGCCGCGGCATCCAGTTCGTGGCCGTTCGGAGTGTCGCGCTACGCCGTCACGGATTCCGACGGAGCTTACCGATTCCCCGCCGTTCCCTCGGGCTTGTATTCGGCATGCGCGGCCAAGCCGGGCTACGTCGAGCAGTCGAAACCGATCGCCGTCGCCGTCGCCGGCACGCGGCTCGATTTCCTGCTTCAACCCGCCGCCGCCGTTCAATACGGCAAGTTGGCGGGCAAAGTCGTCGATGCCGTGACCAGCGCGCCGCTTCCAGTCGCGTGGGTGATGGTCCAGCTCGAACTGAGCGAGTCGCTTGCGGCCGCGCCGCGCCGGTTGGTCACCGCGACCAACGCGCTTGGCGCTTACAAATTGGACCGCGTCCCGGTCGGTTCGTGGACGGTGTCGGCGGCAAGGCGCGGTTACCTCCCGACGACCCACACCGCGGTGATTGTCAAGGACCAGCAGACCAATCTCAACTTGGGATTGCAGCCGATCGTCAACAAGGGCGCGATCGTGGGCACGGTCACCGACGAAGCAAGCGGCGCCGCGCTGCCCAACATCCGCGTGATCGTGCCGCTGATCGACCAGCCGCACATGGCCAATTTCAACTCGGCGCTCAACGGCGTCACCGACAGCGGCGGCCATTACAAAATCGCGGGCGTGCCCGCCGGGCCCCGTCATGTCACCGCCTTCGGAGCGATCTGCATCCCGCAAACCCGTCCCGTCACCGTCGTCGCCAACACAACGGCCACGCTCGATTTCGCGCTCGTCAAGCGCCCGGTGCAAACCCTCCGCGTCGGCGTGTTCGACTCCCTCACCGGCAAGCCGCTTCCGGGCGCGCGCGTGAGCGTGCCCGTTTGCGACATCGTCGAGCCGTTCGCCGACTGGGACATGTTCCAGGCGGCCGCATCCGGCAGCGGCGTGGCGACTTTGGGCGGCATCCCGGACGGAACGTTCCCGGTGGTCGGATCGGCGCCCAATTATCAAACCGGTTTTGTGCCCATTCCGCCGTACGGAGTCGGTTCGACCGCGCTGTTCCTCACGCCAGACCCCGGCCGCAACACGGCAACGAATTGGATGATTTATCGATAGGCTCGCACATCATGACGCGATAGCCCCGGCTTCAACCGGGGCTATTTGATCTTTAATATTAAAAATAATGATTCGGTATTAAAAATATGCGCGTACCAAAATGAACGCTTTTGCCAAGTGTTCCAAAACGTGCGCACGAAATCGTGCATGCCTAAATAAATCAATGCTATACCTTTAAAAACAGGTGAAATATTTGTGGCGCATGCTCTATAATTTCAACCTGTGCATCGGATAGTTTGAATGGGGTCGCCACATTAATTGCAACTACCTCGAGAGGTGAGGATCATGAGCCGCATCTACTTCTCGCTTCGGATGTTGTTGATTGCGTGCGTGCTTGCGTCGGCGAGCTACGCGCAGACCGCCATCTACGGCAATGCGATCAATGGCCGCGTGGTTGATGCGGCTACGAGCGCCCCGCTCTCCGGGGTGCGCGTTTATTGGGGCCCCTGCAAGGCCCTGAATTGTTCCGCGCACCAGTATGTGGTGACGAACCTCGAGGGCCGCTTCCGGATCGAAAACCGCGAACCGGGCTTCTACTACCTGATCGCCGCGGCCGGCGATTACGGCCGCCAGGAAATCGACGTGCGCCTGCCGCTCTCCGCCGTCGTCTCCGTTGTGTTCCGTCTTCAAAAAGGTGGGCCAGGCCAGATGGGTTTATTGGCCGGCAAGGTTCTCAACGCGCAGACGCACGCTCCGATCGCCGGCGCGTGGGTCGGCTTCCGCGTTACCGAAAGCACCGGCAGATTCACGACAACGACCACGAATCTTGAAGGGCGATTCACTTCCCCGCCGGTGCTGATTGGCGAGCACCAGGTCCGCTGCGAGGCCAAAGGCTTCGCAGCCGCCGAAGCCTTCGCCATCGTCAGGGACAGCACCACGACGCTGGTCAATCTGAACCTGCAACCGATCGTCACGCCGACTTACGGCTCGATCGTCGGCAAGGTGACCGATGCGAACACGTCGGCCCCGCTGTCCGGCGCCAGGGTGGTGGTCCAGTTGAGTTCGACCAACACCATCACCACCGAGACGCGCACGAACCTCAACGGCGAATACCATTTCTACCATATCCGGTCCGGCATCGTGAGGGTCTCCGCCGCAAAGGACGGCTACAACCCCGCCGTCAGGGAGAACGTGACGGTCCCGGCCGGCGGCTCCGTCAGGGTCGATTTCACGCTCATCCCGAAAGTTTTGACAGGCTCGATCTCCGGCGTGCTCAAGGCGGCCTTCACCGAAATGCCGCTCGCCGGAGTCCGCGTGTATTACTACAACACCGCAACGTCCGTCACGCAGCCATACGTGACGACGGATGCCTATGGCAAGTTCAAGATCCTGAGCCTGGCCCCCGGCCCGTATCAGCTCGCGGCCGAGACCGCCGGCTATCCGCGGCAGGTGATGAACGTCAACGTCGTCGGCGGCCAAGTCACGGAAGTCAGGTTCATCCTTTATCCCGAGGGCCATTACGGCACGCTTTCCGGAACGGTCAAGAACGCCACGACCAAGGCGCCGATCGCGGGCGCCAGGGTCTATTATCGCCTGGCCGGAACGACAGCGCCGTGGACTTGCGTTATCACCGATCTCGAAGGCCGTTACACCGTCCCGAAAATCAGGGTCGGCGAGTATCGGCTGACGGCCGAGGCCCAGGGTTATGTCGCCGCCTCCGGCAATGTGACGATCGTGGAAAACACGACCAGCGGTATTGATTTCGAGCTTCAGCCGTTTGCGACCGCCAAGGGCTCGCTCATGGGCAAGGTGCTCGACGCCAAAACGTCCGCGCCGCTGGCGGGCGCCAGGGTTGTTGTGCAGCGTTGCAATATCCCGACGCCGGGCGCTGCCTGCACGGCGACCACCACCGAGACCCGCACCAACGAGAACGGTGAGTTCGCGTTCATCCAGATCCCGGCGGGCCAGGTCAACGTCATCGCGTTCAAGGACGGCTACGTGTCCAACATGCGGACGGCGTTCGTGCCGCCCGATGGCGTCGCGCAAATCACGCTGCGGCTTTATCCGAAACCCCCGACCGGCCGCGTCGTCGGCAATGTCAGGACCGCCGTCGGCGAACAGCCTATCGCCGGAGCGCTCGTCAGGCTTGCGCCCGTCAATGCGACGGCCTTTGCGATCGTCCAGCCGCCCGATTTCGCGCGTGAAACGCTGACCGACGCCAACGGCCATTACGTCTTCGAGAACGTGCCGGTCGGCAGCTACACCGTCATGGCGGCCAAGTCGGGTTTTCGCCAGCAGGGCAAGCCCGCTGTCGTTCTGGCCGGCGCGGTGACCGAAGTGAACTTCCTGCTCGCGGCCCTGCCGGTGATCGAATACGGCAGGCTCGCTGGCCGCGTCGTCGATGCCGTGACCAGCAGGCCGCTTGCCCTCGCGTGGGTCGCCGTCCAGCTTCAGGTCACGGAATCCCTCGGCGCCACGCCGACCCGGCTCGTGGCCTACACCAACCAATTCGGCGTCTATGAGTTCCCGAAGGTGCCGGTCGGCAGCTGGGCCGTTTATGCCGCCAGGAAGGGTTACATGCCGCTGGCTCTGCCGGCCACGATCGTGAAGGATCAGCTGGCCAAGCTCGACTTCAGGCTGCAGCCGATCGTCAATCCGGGCGTCATCGAGGGCACCGTTGCCGATACGAGCGGAACCGCCCTCGCCAACGTCCACGTGATCGTGCCGCTCATCGATCTGCCGCACGTGGCCAACTCCAACACGGCCTTGCACGGGATCACCAACGCGGAAGGCCGCTACGTGATCGGCGGCGTCCCCGCCGGCGAGCGCAAGGCCACCGCGTTCAACCGCGAATACATCCCGAAGACCCAGACGGTCACGGTGATCGCCAACACGACATCGACGCTCGACTTCGTCCTCGACAAGCGCACGAGTTCCACGACGCAGACGATCGTGGTTACGGCCATCAGCGCCAGGACCGGAGCGAAACTGGAGGGCGTCCAGGTCGGCGTGCCGGTCTGCGATCTCATCGAGCCGTTCGGCGAGTGGGATCTGTTCCAGGCCGTCACCGGACCGGACGGCACGGCGACGCTGAGCGGCATCCCGCTTGGCCAGTTCTTCGTTGCCGGTTCGCTTCTGAATTATCAGCCCGGCTTTGCGCCGTTGCCGGGGGCGGGCGGTTATCCCACAATCGCCGAAGGAAGCGGCGGCGTCACCCTCATCATGCAACCCGCGTCGGCCCGCAACGCCGCCAGGGGATGGACGCAATACTAGGCGCGCTCCAATGCGATCAAAAAGCCCCGGTTTCGGCCGGGGCTTTTTTTAGGGACATGAAGAATGGGACGTGGCAATTCATGTCATTTTTGGAACCACGAAGTGGTTCGATCTCCAACCCCCGGTCAGATCGCCGTAAAGCCAGAACCGGTTTACCGGTTCGATCATGGAATGCCACGCTTACGTCAAATCTGATTCATTTTGAATCCCGTAATGACCAATGTTTGAAAAACTGTTGAGTACAGGTCTAAGATCAAAAAGAATGCATGCCCGATCAATTCAGCGGAAAGCGAAGCGCCCATTTTATGAAAAGCAGTCGATGCGGATCTGTGACGCTCCTCTTTTGCCTCGTTTGCTTCTTCCACGCTTCGTTCGCGGCCGAACGGCGCGACCTCGCGGCGTTGCTTCCTGAGGAAACGATCGCGATCGTGCGGGCGCCGGACATGCCCTCGCTGATCCGCGCCTTCGAGGGCTCGCGCCTCGACGACATGTATCACGACCAGGACGATGCCAAGGTTTTTCGATCGCTCCGGCGCGAAATCACGAGCGCGCAGGACCGCATGGCGGCGCGCGGCTCGATCTCGAACCGGCAGCTTCGCGCGTTCGCCCGCGGCGAGGCGATCCTTGCGGCCATCCCGCCGAGCGGCGGCGGCAAATCGGTCCAGTGGGTGTTGCTGTTCGAGCACAGCGGCGACCCGGCCGTGTTGAAGGCCCTCAACGAAGGCCCCAAACCATCCAATGCCAGGGTCGAAAAATCGCAGCAGCGGATCGGGCCGTTTCCAATGACCCATTTTCGCATCGTGCGCGAGGTCGCCGCGAAGATCCCCGGCGCCAAGGGCGGCTCGGACGCCCTGCGCCAGGTCAGCGAAGAATACGACCAATACCTCGGCCCGTCGATCGGAGTCTATGGCCCGGCCGCCGGCAATCCCGTGCCGCGCATTCTCGACCGCCTTGCGCGCGCGCAGGCCGGCGAGGCGTTCGCGCCGCCTTCGCTGCTCACCGCCACGGATTCCCTGAAGACCCGAGGCCAGGCCGTCCTCGCGGTCGATCTTGGCCGCATTGTGCATCAATCGATTCTTAATATGACGCGCGGCAAGCAGTCTCTTCTGTTCGATCCGCGCGCGTTCGAAATCTCCGGCGTGCGCGCCGCGGCATCGGTGGATCTGAAACCAGATCGCATCGGCGTCGAGCTCGCGATCGAGACGCCCGCCCAGCCCGGCGGCGCGGCGCAGCTTTTGACCCTTGCCGCCCCGCTGCCGCGCAACGCTTCCGATCTTGTTCCGGCCGACGCCTTCGCTTACACCGCGCTCGGCTATCCGCTCGACGGCGGCTGGCAAAAGCTGCGCGCGGTGTTCGCCGCGGCATCGCCGTCGCTGAACCAATCGCTCCAGATGCAGTTGCAATCGATTCATCAGGCAACCGGCACCGATGTCGAGGCCGGCCTGTTTCATAATCTCGACAACTCTGTCATCCGATTCGTCTGGCCGAAAAACGGTGGCAAGTCGCAGCTCGAAATGAGCACGTTCCTCGTGCGCGTCAAGAACGAAAAAGCGTTCCAGGCCTCGCTCGACCTGCTGCTGAAATACATCTCGCAGGGATTCGGCCTCTATCAGATCGTGCACGCGCAATACCTGGGCCAACCGCTGTGGGGCTTAAGGCCGGGCCGCCCCGACGTCGCCTCGCAGGTCGAGCCTTCGTTCTGGTTCGGGCTGGCGGGCGGCTGGGCCGTGTGCGGCATGCGCATCGAGGGCGTGCGCGAGGCAATCCGCCGCATCGGGCAAAACCCCGCCGATTCGCTCGGCCGGCGGTCGCGATTCAAATCGGCGACGGCCGCGCTTCCGCCCGACCGCGTCGGCGAAGGCTACATCGACCTCGGCGCGATGGCCCGCATCACCAGTATCCCCGCGCCCGTCAGGGACGCTGCCAAACGCATGAAAATCACCCCGCTCATGCCCGGCGAATCCGGCGCATTCGGCAAGCTATGGAGCCAATACTTCGCCCCCATCGCCGTCTCGCGCACAGTCGAAAACAATACGATGCGCATTCAAGCCATCGCGCTGGCGAAGGGAAAATGAAACATCATCATCTTAAGACTCCATTTTACAGTATGCTAATATTATGATAAATAAATTCATGATCAACGGTTTGGATTGATAAGATGACTCGTTTTCTTGCCTGTTTTGCACGCATGTTGACGATCGTCCTGCTTTGCTTCTCGGGACTCGCCGCCCATGCCCTGAACATCACCGTCGATAATTACGGGTGGCCCGGCGCCACGACGACCATGGTCAAGACCCGGCTTCTTGAAACCGAAACAACCGCCACGCATCACGATATCTGGATCATTCAGGGAGGCATCAATAACCTTAATTATTCGAATGGCAATGTTTCTAATTCCAAGGCCCAACTCTCGCAGGACTGGCTCCAGATCCGCGATCTCGCCCGAAAATGGGGCGTGGACGCGTATTATTGCGAACTCACTCCCATCGCCTCGGCCGAAGTCGATCCCGTCACCGCATGGGCTCCCGTCAACCCGAAAATCCAGTCCATGAATCTGCATATCGCCACGCTGAAGATCGATTATTAAATCAAAACCGTCCTGCTGTTTGATGACTTGGCGCCGCACTGGACCGCGCTGCCGGATGCCTGGTGTTTGAACTTCGCCAACAACGGCAGGATTGACGGCGGGCATCCGAACGCACTCGGGGCCCAGGCCATCGCCGAACGCCTTTATGCCGCCATCCGCCCGGCCATCCTAATCAGAAGCAATACCTCGATCGCCGTCTTCGGCGACTCGATTCTCGCAACCGCCTATCTCCCCGCCAACCAGCGCATCGATGCCCTCTTGAAAACCTTCTCCCAGCGTGAACTCACCGCCCTGCGTCCCCACGCATGGCAATTCTATGAATAGTCAGCTCGCGGAGTATGAATTTGACCCTGAAAGGGTCACCCAGTCCAGACAGCCCAGGGTGAGCGAGGCTGTTGCGAGCGTAACCCTGGGTAACGACGCCCCAATTTTATAAGAGCCCCGGAGGGGCGACAGAACTAACCCCCAGGGCTCCTTTTTCCATTGATTTCTATTTGAACTCAGCACTCAGGACTCAGCACTTCTTTATTTCTCCTTCACCCATTCGTGAATCTTCTTGATCTCTTTCGGCCACTGTTTCGCTTCCAGCCGCAGGTGCATGAATTCCTGGAACAGCGTGTCGAGCGTGCGCTCGAACTCGAAGATCATCTCGGCCCGCATCGTCAGCGTATCCTCGAACGGCATGCGCCCGGGATTCGGGATCGCCAGCCCGGAAATATTGAACGTCTCGCCATCGAGCGTCAGCACCCACTCCACGCCGTCGCGTTCCATCTTGAGCCGCGCCCGCCGCAGCTTCTTGCCTTCGATCAAGGCCGTCCCTGCCTCGGGCGACGTCGCCGGCGATTCGCCCTTGAGCGTCGATGCCCTCGCGTCGCCATACTGCGCGTCGAGCAGGATCGGCCCCATGATCTCGACCGTCACCGGCTTGCCGCCGTGCAACTCGATCTGCCCGCCCTGTTCCGACCGGTACCACAGCCATGTCAGAAACTCGCGCCCGAGAAATGATTTTTGCTGAATAAGTTCCAGAACGCCCATCTATTTGCCTCATTTTCAATTTGCGATTGACGATTGACGATTTTTTCAATTCACGATTGGGATTGATTTTAATCGTCAATCGTAAATCGTCAATCCACCTATTCTTCCTCGCCCGCGCCGACTTCTTCCACGACATCCACCGGAGCCTCGGGGCTGAACGGCGAGGGGAGCAGTTCGAGCAGTTCCTGGCCCATCCGGTTGCGGTCGGCCCAGTGCTGCGCGCGCAGGAACGGCAGCTGCGGCTCGACCGACACTTGGAATGTTTCGCTGAACAGGTCGGAGAAAATGAGCCCCAGTTTTTGCGACCCGGAGCTGAACAGGACCGTGCCGCTTTCGAGTTGCCAGATCATTTCATAGACGGCCGTGTTCGGCTGCGTGTGCTTGATCAGGTCCAGCCGCACCTTGTCCTCGATGACCAGCTTTTCCTCGCGCGAAAGCTCCTTGCGCTCGGTTTCGTGCAGCTTCTTGCCGATCGCCTGCGCGAGCGTGGCGCGGAACACCCGCTGGTTGATCGCCAGCCGATCCACCCGCAGCCCCAGCGCGATCAAGTTGCGGAACAGCACTTTATCCAGCGTCAACCGGCTGTCGAGCAACTGCCTGATGTTGACCCAGCCGACGGCCTGCAATTGCCCGCGCTCGGGATCGATCGGCTTGAACGCATGCCGCGCCAGGTTGCGCTCGAACATCTCTTTGAAGTTGGGTGGAAGTGTTTCGAGAACGCGCCAGATTCGCCCGCTGACGCTTCCCACGGTAATAGGCATGGATCGAAACCTCTCGCGAAGACTTTCGGCGCAGCCGGGCAAAACCAGCCCGCACCGCCCCGCCAAATTAGCAGAAACCCACCCCCTTCGAAAGGGACAACTTTTTGCACTCAGGACTCAGCACTCAGGACTCAGGACGTCCTTCACATTTCGGTTGCAGTTTGACTGGTTAAATTCTCAAATCAACCTGATGATCGCTCAGGTTCGCAATTCCACTCTCGACCGCTTCCAGCCGTGGCTGATCGGCGCCGGCATGCTGGTCGTCTATTACGCGCTCCGCCAGGCGAACCTGACCTACGACGGCGCCGCGTTCATCACGTGGTTTTCGAACTACCCCGACGTTCACCCGCAGCATCCACTCTTCGGCTATTACTTTCACCTCTGCATGAAACTCGGCGAGGCGCTGCGCCTCACGCACGCGCAGGTCGGAAACCTGCAATCGGCCCTGACCGCCGCGGCCGCTGTCGGGCTGTATTACGGCTGGCTGCGCCGGCTGAATATTTCCCAATCCACCGCAACGCTTTTTACATTCATCCTCGCCTTCGCCGGCACGGTCCTTGAGATCGCCACGACGGTCGAGCTTTACGGCATCGCGCTCCTCACCGTCATGATCAGCCTGCACGCATGGCTCGGCGAACTGCGCAAGCCGAACGCCCCCGGCGCGCTGGCGCTGTTCGTGTCCTGTTGGCTCATCGTGATGTTCCACGTCGGCTGGGCGCTGTGGGTGCTGGTGCTTTATCTTTCGCTCGCGTGGTCCGAACGCGCCCACCGCCTTCGCGCAACCGGCCGAATCGCCGAGGGCGCCGCCATCGCCATGGCCCTTGTGCTCTGGTTTATCCTCACCAACCAATTCGGCGCCCGCGGCATGCTTTACCAGAAGACCTTTTACTCGATTTACGTTCCGGGCTCGGGCAACTTGTTCTCGCTCCTCAAGCCGTTTTGGACCTTCTTTATCGGCTTCGTCGTGAACGGCGGCCTGCTTCTGTTCCCCGCCGTCGCCGGCGCGTTTCGCCGCCGGCGCGAAATGCCGGGATTGTTTGCCGCATTCGTGTTCGGCACGCTGATCTTCCTTGTTTGTTTTGGATTCTGGCCAGCCGATCGCGGCGAGTTCTATCTTCCCCTCGCGCTGCTGTGGGGCTGTTTCGCCGCGCGCGCCGTCGAGGATTATTCCCGCGACAAGGATTTCGTCCTCGAATTCGGCCTCGCCGCCGCGATCTATGCCGCCGCCATCTTCGCCTCCATTTGGATCAAGCAGCCGCACTTTGTCGCATTCCTTTTCTGGATCTACGCCGCCGCGAGCGTGCGCCTGGGATGGCGCGCCTCCGGCATGCGGCCCGATCTCGAACCGCAACCGCGCCCGTGGGTCTATCACCTGCTGTTCGGCCTCACGCTCGCGCTCTACCTGCCGCCGGCCATTGCGCAGCTCAAGCCGAACGCCGATACGATCCGCCTGAATGTGTTCAAGGAAATCGCTCCGCTCGACGCGCGGCTGATCACCGCGATCCCGCCCTGCACGCCCTACGCGCAAACCGGCCATCCGTCGCAGTCGCCGCTGCAATTCCAGTCGGGCACGCACGACCCGCACGAGACGCGCCAGTTCCTCGCGCCATGGATGAACGAACTGCGCGCCGGCGGCCCGACGATCTGGATGGATGAAATCGCCTTCAGCCGGCGCGACAAAATCTTCAACTGGCCCGGCCAACCCCCGATCCCCTACAAGGACCTCTCCGTCCGCCGCATCGATTTTAAGAACGAAGTCTTCTACGAATTAACCGTACCCCGGTAGCAGGGTGTTGAAATAGTCCCGCAGGGACGGCCGCTTTCAGCCCGCCACGATAGTGGCGGGTAAAAATCCCAATAAAATCGCAAGTCCCGGAGGGACGTCTGAACACGCCATTCAGATAAAATACGTTTTTCAACACCCTTCTTGGCCGCGTTTGCCAAACGCGGCATGAAATAAAAACTGTTCTCCGCTTTGGCCGTTTGCGCTGTTATCGGCGGGTGCCATAAAAAGCCCGCTTGAGCGGGCTGAATCGGGTGCCACCGTCTTCAGACGGTGGATTTAAGGCTATATTAAAAAAGAGCCGGCTTCAGCCGGCTTCTCGTTCCGCGGCTTTAGCCATTTTCTCTAATTCACCGCATCCCTTACGCGCAGCATCGACTTCAACAATCCCTCGACCGAATCCAGCCTGATCGAATTTGGCCCGTCGCAGCGCGCCTTGTCTGGGTCCGGATAAACTTCCGTGAACAGCCCGTCGATCCCGTACGCCGCCGCGGCGCGGGCAAGGGGAGCGACAAACTCGCGCCTTCCCGAACTTGCGCCGCCTGCCGACGGAATCTGCACCGCGTGCGTCGCGTCGAAAATCACCGGGTGCCCGAACTCGCGCATGATGTCGAACGAGCGGAAATCGACGACGAGGTTGTTGTAGCCGAACGTGCTGCCGCGCTCGGTGAGCCAGATCGATTGGTTCCCGCTCCCCTCGATCTTATCGACGGTATATTTCATGTCCTGCGGCGCGACGAACTGCCCTTTTTTAATATTAATAATTTTTCCTGTCTTGGCCGCGGCGACAAGCAGGTCGGTCTGCCGACACAGGAACGCCGGGATCTGAATGACATCGAGCACCTCGGCCGCGCGCTCGATGTCGTGCATGTCATGAACGTCGCTCATCACCTCGACGCCAAGCTGTTCCTTGACCGATTTCAAAATCCTCAGGCCTTCCTCGAGCCCCGGCCCGCGGAACGAACTGAGCGACGTGCGATTGGCCTTGTCGTAGCTCGCCTTGAACACGAACCGCACCGGCAGCCTGTCGCAAACGTTCTTAAGCTGCCGCGCGATGTCGAGCGTCAGCCCCTCATTTTCAATCACGCAAGGCCCGGCAATGTAAATGAACTGGTTCATCGGTTGACCCCAGGAACAGAAATTCTTATCACGAAATACACGAAAACCGACACGAAAGACACGAAAATAAGCATGGAAATCGGAAGCTCACTTTTCCTGTTCCATTTTCTTGATTTTCGCAAGAGCCTCTTTCGCGGGTTTCCTGCAGCCATACGGACCTTTCCCGTTAAAGCCTTCGCTCATATCCGTAAGCATGCTCTTCATGCGCTCGATACGCTGGGTGGTTAGATCCGCCATGTCCGCGTAATATTCTAATGTCGAATAATGAATTGATGTCTCGGATTTAACGGCAAGGTCGCGATATTTCAGCCAAGCCAATTGGGCGGCTTTGAATTTCAGAATAAACTCGTTTTCACCCTGGCGGCCACCCCTTTTCCATTCTTGCTCGTAAATATCAATCAGCATTTTGTAAACGGCGTTCAGCTCCTGATCTGCTTTCTTGAATTCTCGAATGGAATCCGCCACTTCCGGATGGTTTTCGGCGATGTCCTTGATTTCCTGCTCGGTGAAATAATCGTCGCCAGACTGATTTAATGCAGCATAACCGACCGAAGCCAGAAGCGGTAACAGCACCAACGCAAACATGAGGATTTTCTTCATCTGAAAACTCCTGTGGCATCGTTCACGAAAGAATATCAATACTGGTGTTCACAGTAGCCGGCTCGCCGATAAAAAACATTTTCGTGCTTTTTCGTGGTCTTCTTTCGTGGCTTTCGTGAACTGCATTTGCTTTGCTTTTTATTTCGCCGTCAACTGCTTGAACCTTTTCAAACCCGCCTTGACATAATTCATCGTCACCCTGGGCGACCCGGCGCGGATCAGCGTCCTTGCGATATATTTCGGGCGCAGATACATCGCCAGCAGCGCACGCCGCCGCCACTGCGTTAAATCCGCGCTCGAAAGCTCGTGCGTCCGCACCGCCGCGCTGCCGTAGCCGGCCTGCGACGGCTCCTTTTCGAACAGCCCCTCGCGCTTGACAATCTCGAACAACTCCGTCCCGGGCAGCGGGTAGGCGATGTTGAAATCGAAGAAGTCCGGGTCGAGCCGCTTCGCGAACCGGAACGTTTCGTCGAGCGTCTCGCGCGTCTCGAGCGGCGTCCCGATCACGAAGAACGCGTGCACGCGCAGCCCGTTGCGCCGGCAGATTTCCGCCGCCTCCAGCGCGCGCTCGACCTTCTGCCGCTTCTTGATCGAGTCCATGATCTTCTGGCTGCCGGTCTCGACGCCAAACGCAACGACCCAGCACCCGGCCGCCTTCATCTTTGCGGCGCGCTCGTCGTCCATCGTATCGACGCGGCTGTTGCAGCCCCAATGAACCTTGTGTCCCGACGCGATGATCCGGTCGCAAAGCTCGACGAGCCACTGCTTGTTGAGCGTGAACGTGTCGCCGTGGAACAGGAACTCGCGAATGCCGAACCGCGTCACGCACTCGTCGATTTCGGCCATGATCGTCTCGGGCTTGCGGTAACGGATCCGATATCCCGACATCACGCCCGCCGGGCAGAAGATGCACTTGGCCGGGCAGCCACGATTGCCGTGCACAACCGTCAGCGGACGTCCGGTCTCCGGGCTGCAATACAAATCATTGTTAAGCAGGTCGCGCGCCGGCCACGGGATCGATTCCAAGTCCTCGACGAGCGGGTGGCCCTCGTTGCGCACGATGGCCGACGACCCGTTCTCCGGCGGCCTGCGCCATACCAAACCCGGCAGATTTTCGAGCGCCTCGCCGGCCCTCAATCGTTCGACGACCGTTTCGATCTCGCCGTGAGTGCAGAAATCGACCGCCGGATTGGCCTCGAGCACCTCCGCGCCGAGCGCGTCGAGGCATTCGCCCTTGGCGAGCGTCAGCACGCCCGCGCCGAGCGTGTCCTTCGCCGCGGCCATCGCCTGCACGTCTTTTTCCAGCGTCGCCGTCGTGACGTTAACCAGCACGAACGCCGGCCTGAACGCCTTCAAATCGGCGACGTAATCGTCCCACGTCTTGCGCTCTGCCGGATAATCCCCGATCTTCACCCGCGCGCCGCCACGCCGCAGCACGGCCGCGATCGATGCCAGCTCGATTGGCGGAAAAATAATATTGACCGTCTGGTCCTCGACCTTCGACTGGCAACGGTCGTCGCGCCGGTAAAGCCCCGTCGGCGGGTTGATCAGGAGCGCGCTGTCGAATCTCGGCTGAGTCATATCGCCATCCCAAGCATGTCCGGCCGGATGTCGCACCGGCCGATCAGTCAGCTTAACATCGCAGCCCCAATGGGACAAGCCCGTCGCCACTATTCAATTAGAAATCCGAACCGGTTTGCCGGTGTATGTGTTTGGCACAATCCCCAATGGGAGTCTGAATATGACCCTGAATGGGTCACATAGTTCAGCAGCCCAAGGTGGAGCGAGGCTGTTGCGAGCGCAACCTTGGGGTAGATGGCATGAGGTTGATCAGAGCCCTGTAGGGGCGACCTAGCTTGTTTCAACGCGCGCATCTCATGGCGTCGCCCCTTCAGGGTGAACAACACAAATGCCCACGACGCCACGCACGCTAAACCCATCAGGTGATTCTTCTCAAATAATCTGCAATCAGCGTGAGGCACTGCATCACCGGCGATATAACATAAAGCCGCCCCTGGACAAGGATACGAATAGTACATTGCCGCGGAGAAACACGTTGCAGGGACCTGCCAGAGGCCTGATCGTTTCGATGCCGGCATATGGCGGCCGGGAAAGATCATAAAGCGAAATGGTGCCGGACCGCTCGGTGCCGTAAGGGCCTGTTTTGGCCAAATGCGATGTCACGAGCGTTGTGCCAGCGAATGTTAATTGATCCCCCCAGAAAAGAAATTTCGAAATGGGCAAGGACGCTGACGACAAGCCGGATATGTCAACGCAACACCCGTCGTTTTCAGATCCTTCTTCCTCGGCGTCGAGAACTTGCTCCCTCAGATCCGGAAATACAAAAAGACGATTCCCGGCAATCATAATACGCGCCGCCTCGATGCCGGCGTCGATATCCTTGACCGGCACAGGGTGAAGAGGATCTGCGATGCTGATCGCGTGGACCTTTCCGTCGGCGATGTAAGCGCATTTTTCCGACATTGCAACATCAACGGCATCCGAAGTGGTTGGGTAGGTCGAGGCGAGTTTGGGGTCGGCCTGGTTGGCCGTGTCGATGACGAGCATTCCGGCTGGCCCTGCCGCTGCATAAATGAAGCGGCCCGAATTTGACATTGAGCGGATCGCGTCGGGCAATTCAAGCGTGCTCGCGAGGGTTGGCGAGGTCGGATCCGAGACATTCATGGTCACTAATTCACGACGAGAGCTTGATGCATACAGAAAAGCGCCGATGCGGACGAGATGATTGAGGCCATCTTTGATTTTTATTCTTCCCATGAGAGCACATTGGCGCGGATCCGCGAAATTCACAATCCACAGCCCGTTGGATCGGTCGGACAAATAAGCGACGCTTCCGGAGGTTTGGACATCTTGAATCTCGCCCATTGGGGGCATCCAGTCCGGTTGCGGCAGAAGGGGTTGCGTATGTTCCTTCATCTCACGCACGACTGGCTGCAATGGATCGGATACGTCATAACAGGAATTGAGCAAGGGATAGCGCCAGCCTTCCCACACCCACAAAATCGATCCCGTCAGCACAATGTGATATTTCGAATCTTCCGTGTCGTCCTTTTGTTTTAATGCGAGCGCTTTTGCCTCGGCAGGGCGGCGTGGATTCGAAACATCGAAAATGCGGAGTTTTTCTTTGGTGAGCACATAAAGTGCCGTTTTATTGGGCAATATCTGTATAATCCACGAATCTATTCCAAGGGCAGGCGAAACCCGAGTATTGGACGTTGTTTCATCGTGAATCTTTATCCCGTCATCGTTGGTGAACGAGTAAGTAATACCCCTCGAAACATCTTTCATGGATCCGTCGCAATCAATTGCGCTGACCAAATTTAATTTCACTGGATTGCCCGGATTCGACAGGTCATAAGCTTCAAGCAGACTTTGATGATAAGTCCCCTGAATGACCCACATGATCTTTCCATGGATTTCCACGTGAATCCTGAGATTTCCCTCGTCATCAGGGAAGCGAAGATTCCGGCATGGGCGGGGATGTTTTGGGTCGGAAACATCATATACGCCAATCACGCAACCCGAAGGGTTGTGGTTTACGACATAAAGGGCATTTCCAAAAATCTGTAACTGGTCAACGAATCGGTCGAACGGGAGGAATCCGATTCGCCTCGGATTGTTCGGGTCTTTAATATCCGCGATGCGCACGCAGGGACCTTGCGCGTAACACGCGATATTTCCCGCCTTCGCCGTGCTTGTTGCCGTTTCTCCGAATGAACCCGCAAAGCGAAAAGGCTGTTCGTTGCCTGCTGCCCGAACAGCAACTGAAATCATGACGCTCAGAATGATCGTTTGCAGCACGATCCTGTATTTAATCATGGTTTGTTTCCCGTTCAACGAACTGCGCAGACAACCGCCCTCGGCAAGTCCGCGGGCCTACCTGCGATCGCGTTTTTGTATTTCTATAAACCGGCGCCGTCGAACGGCATAAACGATCGTTGAAATCACGGCCAGCAGCGGCGTGTAAACACTTGCCAACGAAAGGAAGAATTGACCGACGCTCTCGCCGGAATCAATGACCTTCATCGGTGGGCCGGGGCTTAAAATCAATAAAACCGCCGAGCAAACCCAAAGCCCGATCGTAATTGATTTCATGTGACGCAGACGCATCAGTTCTTCGCAAGATTCGTTCATTCGACACGCCGCTCTAAGGAATGCCTCTATCAATGAATCAGCTTAACATCGCGAATATCGCGCCTCAAGCCGGCTGTCACTCAACGTAATTCTCGACCGGCATGATGACCATGAATTCCTTGTTCTCGGCCAGGATCCTGATCTTCGAAAGATCATCGGTGACGTCGTGCAGATCCTTCTTCTTGATCTCGATCGCCGACGGCCGGCCGTTTCTCCGCTCGTAATCGAGGAACAGCATGATGCGGCCGTCGCCCATGTTTTCCGGGATGATGCGTTCGCCGAGGTAAAAACTCAGCGTCAGCTCCGGCTCGTCCAGGCAGTAAAGCGTCTTGAACGGGCGCGGGTTGAGCTGCTTGATTTCCCGCGCGATTTCGATTTGCGAGCGGTTCCCCGGCGCCCACTCCGGCCAGACGGCGATCGCGAACAAAACGAACACCCACGCCAGCGCGACCGCCGCTACCCCGGCCCGCGCCGCCCACGGCCATCTCCGCATGCGCTCCACCCACTCCGGCAGCAGCCTCCCCGCCCAGATCGCGATCGGCACGAACAGCGGCACGATATACAAATACATGCGCGATCTCGCGAGCGTGAAAATCACGTACGGGACGACAAACCAGATGATCGCGAAGCGCTGGGCGTCGCTGAAATTCCCCCGCCTGCGCCACGCGCGCCCAACGATTCCCGGCCACAGGAACACCCACGGCGCGATCCCGAGCACGACCGAATAAACATAAATCAAAAACGAGTTGTTGCGCTGGTGCTCGTTGGTGAAAATCCGCTCGTAGAATTCATCGATCACGAAATACCGCGCCATCGACCACGATCCCGTCTCGAGCCGCGCGCGGATCACCAGCGCCAGATACCACCATGACGCCACGGCCAGCATTGCGATCAGTCCCGCCCACGACCACACCCTCGCGCGCGGGGCCTCTTTGAACCGCATGAGGCAAAACAGCGCGATGACCAGCAGCGGGATCAGTCCCGGCGGCCCTTTCGTCAGGAACGCCATGCCAAACGCGATCCAAAAACCCCAACGCCATGGCCACGCCGCCCCTTCGCCGCGCCACGCCTGCCACGCGCACAGCACGCCGAGAGTCGTCCAGAACGTCAGCATCATGTCGGTCGTCAGGATGTGCCCGCCGAGGAACGGCAGCAACGACGAGCCGAAGACCAGCCCCGCCGCGCGCGACTGCGCCACCGTCAGCCCCCACCTGCGCGCCAGCGCGACCGTGATCAGGATCACCCCGAAAAACGCCGCCGCGGTGAACAGGCGCGCCCCCCATGCGTTCTGTCCCAATACGCGCATCCCGATCGCGGACGCCCAATACGTCAGCGGCGGCTTGGTCAGGTGAACCTTGCCCTGCAGGTGCGGCACGAGCCAGTCGCCGCCGGCCAGCATCTCCCGCGCCACTTCGGCGTAGCGGCCCTCATCAGGATCGGCCAGCGGCCGCGCCCCATAAAACCCAAACGCCAGCGCGGCAAAAATCAAAACCCACGCCAGCGTCGATCGCGGCCCGAAACCCAGCGCGTGATCCGTTTCGCGCATCTGCTGTTTTTATTTCTCCGGGCGCAGTTGATAGTGCAACGCGCGACGCTGCATCCAGCGCACCGCCATCAGGTCCTTCAGCCCGCGCCAGGCGCGGTTGCCGATCCCATATTTGGATTTTCCCTTTTCGCGCGGGCGATGGTTGACCGGCATCTCGCTGATCGTGTAACCCTCGATCTTGAACAGTGTCGGGAAGAACCGGTGCATGCCCTCAAAAAGCTTGATGCGGTCGATGCAATCGCGCTTGAACACGCGGATTGAGCAGCCGACGTCGCGGACGATGTTGCCGGTCAGTCCATTGCGCACGCCGTTGCCGATGCGCGAGCTGATTTTGCGCACGATGCTGTCCTGCCGGATCGCCCGGTATCCGCACATCATATCGACGTCGCGCCGTTTCATCTCCTCGATCAGCCGCGGAAAATCGCGCGGGTCGTTCTGGCCGTCGCCGTCCATCATGCCGACGATCCGCCCGCGCGCCGCGCGGAACCCCGCGTCAAACGCCGCCGTCTGGCCGCAGTTGCGCACGAACCGCAGCAACCTGAACCGCGGATCCTCGGCGCGCAGCTTCTCGACCTTGGCCGCCGACGTATCGACCGAGCCGTCATCGACGACCACTGTCTCCCACGACGTGATGCCCGCGTCGTCGAGCGCCTGGCGCAGTTCCAGAAGCACCTCCGGCAGGCAATCCTCCTCGTTATAGATCGGCACTACGATGCTCAGTTCAGGGGCGGATGCCTTGGAACCAGTTTCCGTCACGTTGCGACCTCTGCTGAATCATGCTTCCAGACACAGTCATGCTTGACCGCGCCACGTCCTATCCTAGAATAGGCTGACGATAGAATCTTGCCACTAAAAAGTGCGGCCATGCAGCCCGATTCGATTCGCATCTCCCCGCCGGTTCGCCCGATCGTGCTGGTCGCGCTTGCGCACCTGGCCGGCGTGATGATCGGGCTCGAACTGTCGCCGCCGATTTTGCCGCTGATTGTTTTGATCGCGGCCTGCGTCGCGGCGGCGGCGGTCAACTTCTGGCGGTCGCGGCGCATTCACGGCCCGGCGCTCGCCGGTGGCAACCTGCTCTTGCTCGCCATGGCCGCGCTCGGGGCATGGCAGGGGAGCGATCTCGTTGCCGGCGATCGCCGTTCGCTCGATCTCATCGAGCCCTGGATTCACGAGCCCGCCGTGACGCTCACCGGCTCCGTCGCCGAACCGCCGCGCATCGGCCCTGATTGGGCGGAAATCGTCGTCAGCCGGGTTACCATCGCGTCTCGCGAGCGGCAGCCCGGATCGATCGGCACGCTCGCCGTCGCGTTGCGCCTTGACCAAACCGCCGCCGCGAAGCTGGCCGCCAACCGTCAGGCGCTGCCGATCGTCGGCCAGCAGGTTCGCGCCGAAGGTTGGCTCGTCCCGATTGCCGGCCGCTCGAACCCATCGACATTCGACACCGAGCGCTACTGGATCAGCCGAGGCATTGGCGCGCGCATGCGGATCGCCCGTCTCGAGCAGATCGAAATCGGCCCGCGGCCCGGCGGCTGGCGCGGCCGGCTCGAGCGCCCGATGAGCCGATTGCGCGACCGCATCGGCGCCACACTCGACCGCCTGCTGAGTCCCGAGCCGGCCAAGCTCGCGCGCGCGCTCGTCCTTGGCCAGGCCGAAATGATCTCCGAGGACGCGCGTGACGCGTTCCGCCTTGCGGGCTGGGCGCATCTCCTCGCCGTGTCGGGCCAGAACGCCGGCATCGTCCTGCTGCTCGTCATCGGGCTGGCGCGCCTCATGTTCATGCCACCCAAAGTCGAGGCCTGGCTCGGTATCGGGGGCGTTCTTTTCTACATGGCGCTCACCGGTTTCCTGCCGCCCGTCACGCGTGCCGGCATCATGACCGTCTTCATTCTGGCCGGTTTTGCGCTGGGCCGGCCGGCGACCAGCCCCGCATCCATCGCCATGGCGGCGTTCGTCACGCTCGTGTACGACCCGCGCAACCTCACGCGCCTCGATTGGCAACTCTCCTATGTTTGCGTCTTGTCGATGATCCTGCTCGCGCCGCCGATTTACGAGTTGTTCACAAGCCGCGAACCGGATGGCGAGCCGCGATCGCTGGCGCGACTCTTCATGAACCGCTATATTATCCTGCCGGTGGCGGTATCGACCGCGATTCAGCTCGGGCTTCTTCCGCTTCAGATTGCGTATTTTCGCCAGGTGAACCTCTTGATCGCTATTTCCAACATCTTCGGCATTTTTGCGGCCTCGCTCGCGACAGGCTTCGCCATCGTGACGGCGGCGTTTGGATGGATTCCATACGTTGGCGCCGCGCTCGGCTCGATCACCAATGCGCTCCTGTTTTCTGTCGGCGCGATGGCCGGCTGGTTTGCCGGCCTGCCCGGAACCATCGTCACGGTTCCCGTTCTGGCGCCGCTCGTCATCGCGCTGTTTTACGGCCTGCTCCTGACCGGCAAATGGCTGCAAGG
>JAJFUE010000148.1 GCA_021372575.1 bacterium
GCCTCGAGGCAAATCTCGATCCAGGGGGCGCTGTTATAAAGCACAACGATGAGATGAATGCGGGGTGTCGGGGTCGGAGTCATGCGAAAGCGGTCCGTGCGCACAAGGCTCTGGTCCATGCCAGTCTAGGAGAACCCGCGCCCGGCGGTCAACGCCAGATCGACCGCCGGCGGGGCGAGTTTTTCATTTGCAACTTGCATGATGGGGGATTCGTCAATAAATTAAATGGGTTCAGATCGGCGCGAATCTGTCGCGAACCGGCTGGATGCGCCGTCCGTGCGAACGGACCGCGTCAGTATCGAACGGAGACAACATCCTCATGGGCCAGTGGAATCACTCGATCAAGACCGCCATTGCCGGGCTTTCCTTGATGGTTTTGATGATTGCCGGCTGCCAGAAACAGGCGGCGGAACAAGGCCAGGGCGCACCGGTGGCGAAGGAAACCAAGACCACGCAGGTCGTCGCCACGACCAAAAACGGCCCGATCACGATTGAGGACATCCGGTTGTATCAACAGGCCCTGGGCATTGACGCGCTCGGGGCGGCCGCGCCCAAGTCGATCACGACCAAGACGTCGGGCGTGCTCGAGGCGGCCAAGTGGATCGCCACCGTCGAGGCCGCATCCGCCGCGATGAAGACGGACGCGCCGACGAGCATGACGCAGCAGGCCAACGCATACCTCGACCAGAGCATCGGCCAGATGGTCACGAAATACCTGGTCTCGAAATACGTCGATGAAAAGCTCGACCCGGTGAGCGACGCGGCCCTGAACAAATATTACAACGACCACAAGGATGAATTCCGCATCCCGTTCCGCTTCCGCATGCGCCACATGATCCTGACGACATACGAGCCTTACACGGTCGGCCCCGAGGACACGCTCGAAAGCATCGCCGAGCGCATCAGCGGATCCAAGGAAAAGGCGAGCCTGATCCGCGCCGATGTGATCGGCCGGCCGCTGCGCCGGGAGGCCGGCAAGGAATTCAAGCCGCTCGTCGTGGGCGAAAAGCTGCTCGTCCCGATGAGCGATGACAAGGCCGAGGAAGTTCACCAGAAGCTGGTCAAGATCCTCGGCGAGCTGAAGCAGGGCAAGAGCTTCGAGGATATCGCCAAGAAGAACAGCGAAGCTGGAATCGGCGGCGAGATCAGCGAATGGATGCCGACGGGCACCAACGAGCCGCAGATCCTTCCGGAAATCGAAAAAGCCGGCCGCGAAACCAAGGTCGGCGAGGTCAGCGCGCCGTTCCGGACGCGCCACGGCTGGCAGGCGATCCAGGTCGTCGAAAAGCAGGAAGAAGGCTACTCGCCGCTGAGCGCGGTCCAGTTCAGCATCGTCCAGAAGATGCAGGAAAAACAGCGCGAGCAGCTGACCGAGCAAATGTACGACATGCTGATGAGCCAGAAGGTCGCCACGATCCACTACGACCGGTTCACCACGGACAGCACGAAGATCGGCATGGACACGATCATGGCCGAGGCCGACACGGGCACGACGCCGACGCGCGTCCGCTGGCACGCCATCCAGCAGAGATGGGAAAAGGGCGGCCACCCGACGGACCAGGCGGGCATTCGCCGCGTGCTTCAGTCGGAAGTCCCGTTCATCCAGGCGCTCATCGAGAACTGGGCCAAGCCGCAGCTGAGCGATTCCGAGAGCGAGCTCGGCCAGCTCCTGAGCCACTTCAAGAAGGGCGGACTCGGCGTGCTCTGGCTGCGCCAGCAGGCGATTCAGACCGCGCATCACGAGATCACCGAGAACGATTTCAAGGAATATTACCAGAAGAACTCGGAGCAGTTCCGTGCGCCGGCAACGGTCAAGATCACGATCCTGGAGAATCGCCTCGGCGGCGCCGAACAGAAGCTCAAGGACCCGATCTCGCGCCAGGACGCGATGAACCGCCACCTGCAATACATTCGCGAAGACCTCGCGAGCGTCAAGACGCCGGCTGAGTTCCGCACGGCGGCCAGCACGAGCCGGGTCCTGATCGAGGGCGACCGCCCGCTTGGCGGCCAGACCATCGAACTGATTCCGGACTCGCTGCCCGAGCCGATCCGCGGGCGGATCGACAAGCTTCAGCCGGGCCAGTGGACCGAGCCGTTCGCGCTTGACGACCGCAGCGCGGTCTCGATCATGCTCGATGAGCGCAACCCGGCCGGCGTCCAGCCATATGAAAAGGTTCGCCAGCAGATCCAGGCGGACATGACCAAGGCGCGGTTCGAGATCACGATAAAAAAACTTCAGGAAGAGTACCTGAAAAAGAGCGGATTCCAATCCCAGCTCGCCGGCTGAGCCGTCAGCCGTGAATCGTGGATCGTGAATGGTGAAGGCGTGCTTGCGGGGCGTTCTCCGCAAGCACGCCTGAAAAAGTTTTGCCGCAACCATGAGAGTTGAGACAATTGATGTGGGCGGGTCGGGGTTTCGGGCCCGCTTTTGCGCTTGATGACCTTTCCCGAAGTCCCCGTGCAAGGAGCCGTCGCCATGCGTGGATGGAGTTGGCTATTGCTTCCAATGTTCGCGCTGGTCGCGGCCGGCTGCGATCAGGTCAATCGGGAGAAGGCGGAATCCCACCCACAGCCCCCCGCGATCCGGCTCATCCGGATCCTCGGCGAAGTCGGCCTGACCGGCCGCACCGACGCCGGCGGGGTCCAGGTATATATCCCCGGAACATCATACGTCTCGATCACCGGGCCGAGGGGCCGTTATGACCTGCGCGGGATCGAGCCGGGCGACTACTCCGTGATGGCGCGCGCCGACGGCTTCGAGACCGTTCAGCTCGGAACGGTCGCCGTCCCCGACCAGCCGACCACCTCGACCATCCGGCTGCCGCGCGTCGTGCTCAAGCCGGTGCGCGCCGCGACGGCCACAACCGCCACCACGCAGGCGTTCGGGCGGATCGAAGGCGACGTCCTGATCGCCGGCGGCGGCGACGGCGACCTGAGCTCATGCCGGGTGGAACTGGCCGGAACGCAGTATCGCACGCTCGCCGAAACCGACGGCCGGTTCCTGCTTTGGAGCATTCCCGCCGGCAGCTACACGATTCGCGCAACGCTCGCCGGGTATCCCCCGACATCAAGCACGGTGCACGTCGTAGCCGGGCGCGCAACGGCATCGACGCTGGCTTTGAGACCGGTCCCGATCCCGAGCGGGACGCGCCGCATCGCGGGCTTCGTCGAGATGCGCGGCGAGGACGGCAATCTCGTCACCACCGATTATTCGCGCGTCCTGGTTCGCATCGACGGCCGGCCCGACAAGGACACCACGGTCAAGGCCGATGGGACGTTCGCAATCACCGGCCTTGCCCCCGGGCGTTACATCGTGACGGCGTCGGCGAGCGGTTTCGGAACGTCGGCGCCGGCCGAGATCGACCTGACCCAGGCGCCCGAAATGACGGTCGAGCTGCGGATCACCCCCAGCGCGCCGGGCGCCGCCGCCACCCCGCAGCCGACCGCGACGATCCGCGGCAAGGCGGTCAAGACCGGCGCCGACAACAAGGACATGAGCGGGATCACGGTGTCGGTCGCCGGGACGTCGATCATCGCCACGACCGACGAGGAGGGAAACTTCTCGCTCAGCGCCGTGCCGATCGGCAGCCGCAGGCTCGTCGCAACGGCCACCGGCTACAAGGATCAGCGGGTCGGGCCATACGAACTCGCCGCCGGCGATACAATCGAGGTCGATCAGATCAACCTCGATCCGCTCGTCGTGTATCCGCGCGTGGTCTCGACCGACCCCGAATCGGGGGCGCGCAACCTCCTGCTCGAACGCGAAATCCCGATTGCCATCCGCTTCAACAAAAAGATGGACACCGACAGCATTCACCGCGCGATCAGCGTCAATCCCCCCGTCGATTACCGCGTCTTCATCGGGCGAGAACTGCCGGCCACCGATTTCGACCTGGCATACGTCATGATTTACGGCGTAAGCAAGTCGGCCCCGGCGCGCTTCCGCACGCAATACCGCATCGACGTCAGCCGCGATGCGCGCGACACCGAAGGCTATCGCATGGAAAAGCCCTACTCGATGACGATCCGGCTCGGCGGCCCGGCCATCATCGGCACGTTCCCGGCCAACCGCGGCACCAAGCCGTCCGGCGCGCCGAACGATCCGGTCGTGATCAAGTTCAACGCGCCGATTGATCCGTCCTCGTTCAACACGCGCTCACTGCGGTTTAGTCCGCGGATCACACCCGACCCGCAATTCCAGGTCGATACGGACCAGGAATCGGGCTGGTCGCGGTTGCTCATCCTGTCAACGCTCGATCCATCGACCACCTATCGCGTGACGCTCAGCGCGGGCGTGCGCACGGTCAACAACATCGCGCTCGACAACACGCCCTATAGTTTCTCGTTCCGCACGCCCGACCAGGTCCCATACGTCCCGCCGGCCATCCCGCAACGGGTGCGGTAGGCGTGGATCGTGGATCGTTCATCCACTCACGATTCACGATTCAGCAGCTCGTCATAGACTTTCATCACTTCGTCGGCCATCGTTTCGGCGCGGTAGTGGTCGCGCGCGCGGCGGCGGCCGGCTTCACCCATTCCGGCGCGAAGGCCGGGATTTGATAAAAGCTCGCGCATGGCCGCGGCCAACGCCTCGGGGTCGGCCGGCGGAACGATCAGTCCGGTCTCGCCGTTGCGGTTGACCTCGGGGACGCCGGTCGGCAAATCGGTCGAGACGACCGGCAGGCCGCACGTCATCGCCTCGATCTGACTGAGGCCGAACGCTTCCGAGCGCTGGTGCGACGGCATGACGAAAATCGCCGCGGCATGCAGGAGCGCGACGGCCTCCTCGTCATCGACGCGGCCGAGAAACACGACGCGGTCGCCAAGGCCGAGGCGGGCGGCCTGCTCGCGAAGCGCGGGCTGCATCGGCCCCTCGCCGGCGATCAACGCGCGCGCGCCCGGCAGCCGCGCCAGCGCATCGAGCAGATACGGCAGCCCCTTGTAGGCGCGCAGCATCCCGAGAAACAAAGCGAACTGCCCATATTGGGCGCGGAGCTCCGTGGCGCGGCTCCGGCGCGAATCGTTGAGCTCGTAATCCTCGAGCGGGATGCCGAGCGGCACGACGCGGCAACGGTCGCGGTGCGCCCGCAACGGCTCGCTCGAATCAAGGTAGCGCCCGCTGGTCGGCATGATGACGCGCATCCGCGAAAGAAACCGCTGGAAGAGCGGGCCGTAAATTTTCATCGTCGTTTTCTGGCGCACGACGTCGCTGTGATAGGTCGCGACGGCCGGTGTCGAAAGGCCTGACAGCAGGTACGCGACCTCGCCGGTCGGATGCGGGATGTGGAAATGAAACAGATCGGCGCGCGACCGGCGCAGCGCGGAAATGAACCCCGGCGCCAGCGGCGTCGAAAGCAACCGGCCCAGCGACGCGACCTCGATGACTTCGGACCCTTCGATCGTGCGCCGAAGCCCCAGGCCGCGGCCGCGCCTCGCGACAATGACGCTGATATCAAAACGCGGCGCGCACAGGCGTGCGAGCTGATAAATCGTCCGCTCGATCCCGCCCTGGACGGGGGGATAGATGTCTTTATAAACGTGAACGACGCGGGGCTTGGTCATCATGCATGGGTCCTACAGGTCCTATAGGTCTTATAGGTCCTCTCGGTTGCGTGCAATAAAAAAAAGGGGTCCGGCCGAAGCCGGACCCGGATGGTGTTGAATGCTTGTCAACTACTGGCGGGGTGCCCCACCGCGAGGCCCACGGCCGCCACGACCAGCGCGGGCGCCGGCCGGACGCGGACGGCTGGTGCCGGCCGCAGGAGCCTTCATGCCCGCACCAACGGCCAGGTCGGCCTGACGGACGACGATGACCGCACGGCGGTTCTGCTTCATGTTCTCGGGGCTGGTGTTCGGCACAACCGGACGATATTCGCCGTAGGTCTCGGCGCTGGCGCGTTCGGCGCTGACACCCTGCTTGATGAGGAACCGCATGACCGCGAGCGAGCGGGCGCAACCAAGCTGCCAGTTGTCATCCCACTTGCTGACCTTGATCGGCTGGCTGTCGGTGTGGCCCTGGACTGAAACGTAGCTGTTCGGGAACTCGGCCTTGATGCGGCTGGCGATCTCGCCCAGCTGCTTCTGGCCTTCGGCGGTCAGACGGGCGCTGCCCGAGGCAAACAGCACGTCGGAAAGGATCGTGGCCTGCATCTGGATCTGGCCGGCCTTGAGCCGCTCGATTTCGGCGCGCAGCCTTTCGTTCTCGGCCTTCAGGCGTTCGATCTCGGCCTTGGCCTCAGCCAGGTCCTTCTCGAGCTGAGCGTTCTTCTCCTCGAGGTCCTTCATCGTCTTGGCATCGAACAAGTTGCCGACGAGGGCGCCAGCCGCGGCGCCGGTCGCGCCACCGATCAGGGCGCCTTGCACGTCACTGATCGTCGAGCTGGAATTGTGAGCCCAGATCCCGCCGACCGTAGCGCCCACCACGGCTCCACCCGTCATCCATTTCTGGGTTGCCGTGCAACCCATCGTCGCCGCAGACAACAAAACTACGAGCGCGAACATGTTGAACCTTTTCATCATCGAATCTGCCTCCTTCATGGATTTCCTGCTTTAAATGTATGGGTACGCACTTTGGCGGAACCACCCGTGACTAAAAACCCGCATATTCCAATTCCAACCGGCTTTTTTCCCCTCCCGACAGGCAAACAAGCAGTTTACGTATGCTCAATAGCCATCCCTATTCTCTCATCCTAGTCTGTCCTGATTAGAAATCAAGTTTTTTTAACATTTTACCCCAAACCTATCCATCTCTGAACCTTTGCGTCACACGATCATCCCGGCCAGATAACCCACGACATAGCCAGTCTGGTCCCCCGTCACTTCACGCGAATCCGCGCGCCGGATCGCCTTGGCGGCATGCGCCCCGCGGCCGCGCACCGCCATCATCGCGACGATGATCGGCGCCCATCCGCAAGCCATCACTTCGCGCTGCTGAAAAGCCCGCTGCAACCCGGGGGGGTCGAACTCCTCAAAAAGGGCCGCGAGCCTCTGGTCGTTTTTCCGGCAGGCGTTCCCGTCGTATCCATGATACGTATCGGAACTTGCGACGATGAGCCAACGCATTTTTTTTCGGTCCCAATCGTCGGCCAATCGTACCAGCGCATGAGATATAGACTCAAGCCCCCCCTCCAAAGGTTTGCCGATAAGTATCGGAACGATCGAAAATGCCCCTTTCAGGGCGACCTGCAGGAAGGGCAGTTGGACTTCGATCGAGTGCTCGGGCTCGTGGGCATAGTCGCGGACGGAAAACCCGGGCTCATGCGAAAGAAAATCGCAAGCGGCCCGATCGACCGGGATGTCGCCCAGCGGCGTGCGCCAGGAACTGGCCGACGCCAGCGCCGCGCCCTGCACGTCCTCGTAATGGGCCGGCCCCAGGACGATCACCCTGTCAACCAAACGGCCTTGCACCTGCCGATACGCCGCCCCCGCCACGCGGCCCGAATACATATAGCCGGCATGCGGCGCGACCAGGGCCATCGGGGCGGCATCGCCCGCCGGCTCGGCCGAGGCGATGCTTGCGGCCACGTTCTCGCGCAGCGCCTCGCGGTCGCTATCGTAAAAACGGCCGGCCTGCATGGCGGTCCGCACGCCCTTTTCCAGCGAATCCTGCATTTCGAACCCCTCGGTCTGCTTAAGACCATTCTCACTCCGGATCGACCGGACTTCCAAGAAAAAGTAGAATCGGCCCCGGGTGGCCTAGTTTGTTGACACCATCGCGCGGCCAGACGTACGATGTCCCTTACGGGCGCAAACGCAAATTCAGCCGCTGCTTGCAAAGGAGTCGCGACATGGACGGCGAGAACAATCTGATCGAGATGGAGCTGCGCGAGATCCAGATCAAGGAAGACGCCATCCAGACGCAGGTCATCGTGCTGGGCGAAAAGGGCGGCGAGCGCGAATTCCCGATTTTCATCGGCTACGTCGAGGCAATCGCCCTGGACTCGGCGCTGCACGGCTACCAGAACGCCCGCCCGATGACGCACGATTTGGTGCTGAACGTGATCGAGGGGACCGGCTGCGAGCTGCGCCACGTGATGGTGGATGATTTAAGGCAGGAGACGTTTTTCGGCAAGCTGGCCGTGCGCACGCCGCTGGGCAACATGGAACTGATCGACAGCCGCCCGTCGGACGCGATCGTGCTGGCGACCAAGCGCCGCGTCCCGATCTACGTCGCCGAGCACGTGCTGGACATGGTGACGCACGGGGAAGAGGAAGAGGAGCAGGAATAGCGGGGAATGAGACCTATGGGACTCATGGGACCTATGGGACTTATGGGACTTACGCGGAATTATTCATACCCAATCGCATAGGCCTCATTAGTTCCAGATCCAACTACTCTTTTTTGTTCTTTCGCTCTCGCGCCTCAAGCCGTGCACGCGTCATCCTCTCGCGCATGCCGCCTTCTTCAAGAAAAGCTTTCTCCAACTTGCGTATTTGCTGATCGAGAAGGTAATTTGCTTGATGAATTAAACAAATTGCGATATTCGCAACGACATCGGCGGGGGCGGGTCTCGATGAAAGGACGGTAAGTCTCGTAATTGACCGGAGCCCCATCTTTGCTCACTCGCAAATTACGCGCGAAAACCGCCTGTTTTGAATCCTTATCCCATTCATTCAATCCGCGAGCGCGCAAGAAATCCTTATAGTCTGCCAGCAATTCCCCCAAACTTGCCCTCGCCACATTCGTTAATTTAATCTCGGTCTCTTTCGAAGTTCCTGAGGCCAGACTCCCCTCGATGATGTTTTGCTTGCCGGAACGTGCGGCCTGCATCATTTGATCAATTGTGCGATCACTTTTGCTCAAGAACCTTTTGCAGAATTCAAACGTGGCGTCGTAGATGATTTCGGCCTTCTGATAAGAGATCAACTTTCGGTAATCTCCATGAGCCGGTATAAACCCATTCACAATTCTGCTCCCTTTTCTCGCGAGTTTTCATTGGTCCCATAGGTCTCATAAGTCCCATAGGTCCCATGCAATAGAAACTATTTTGTTATCGCCATACTCGAATCGGTATATCGCCGGCGCTGGTTGTTCCGTTCGTGGGGTCGTAGGTCAGTTGGCCGTGCTGATCCGTCCTGTCCGGGCCGAGGCTGTAGATCAGTGTCGATGAGGTCTCGCTCACAACGTTCAACGGCGCATTTCGGAACGGGTCTGTTCGCGGCGGTTTATTGTTGCGATCGGGTTCGATGAGCCTGTCGAGCGCGGTCAGGATCACGTTCTCGATCGCCTGGTCAAGCAAGCGATATTCTTTGATTTCGTCGCGGTATCCATACCCGATCAAGGCTTCGGCCTCTTCCGGGAGATCGCCGGGCGGAGCTTTGGCCAGCCGGTCGAAGCCGCGCGTCCACGCGGCGTCGAACTCCTCGAGCGTGGATTTCGCGTTGGATTTATAGACCACGCTCATGATCGCGGACTTAGCGAAATGATCGAACGTCTTCCCGGGCTGCGCCTGGAAATCGTCCAGCACGTTCCACGCGTTCATTTCGCGGTAGCGATTCGAGGCGTTGTATTGATCACGAAACACCGTCCCGAGAGGCCGGTTCAGCTGCTTCAACTTGTCATAGCGCCGCCAGCGGTACTCGATCTCAAGCTGCCGCCGCAAATCGGGCATGCTGACATCTTCGGACGCGATCACGTCTCGCAATCGGCGCGCGACTGCCGGCGGAACCGGCGCCTCGCGCATCCAACCGAGCATGATGCGGTCGCGGTTGTAACGATAGGCGAGCGACTGTAGATAACTGTTCACGAACGGCTCGCGGCGCGACTGCGCGAATTTGCCGAGCAAGCCAAGCACCTCGGCCGCGCCAAGGAGGTCGCCGGCCTCGCGCCGCCGCGCAAACTCGATCCGGAAATACGTCGTGTTGAGGTAGGAGTAGCCATTACCGGTCCACAACTTCGCGAGATCGCGCTCCTGCATCGCCGCCGCGGCCTCGCAGCTGATGCCGCCGAAATTCTCGTCGTCGGCGGCTTTGAAGAGGTCGTCGAAGCTCGCGCGATGGTCGTCGATCCACATTTTCTGCTCGGCCGTGAAGCGCTGGCCCAGCGACCAAGTCGTCCACTTCCATCGGTCGTCGGCGAGGTGCGAGTGATAGCGCGCCGTCCAGTTCGGGCGAAATGCCTGCCCGCGACCGCTGACCGGCCTCAGCGCCGCGTCGATGTTTTCTTTATCGATTTTCGTGGGGGCAGGGGGTTTTTGCGGCTGCGTGAGCCGCAACAGATCCGCGCGTGGCGCAAGCTTCTCCTGGGGTATTTGATTGGAGACAAGCAGGATCTGCACGACGACAATCACGAACGCGACGAAGCCCACGACCGTCGCCCCCGCGATCGCCAGCCAACTCCGCCACCGCCCCAGTTTGTGCCCGTCCATAAACAGCCTCCGTAACATAGACGCACAACGGCGGGGAAAGTTTTAGCATGGGCAACTATTAAGCATTACTTAATAGTTCAACTGCGGGGATTCAACTATTCGGAATTATCGAATAGTTGCCCATAAGTCTCATGCAAGCAACATTATATAAAGATGTTCACCTTGCCATGCCAGCTGCTTGGATTTGGTTCAAGCGCTCAACCAGATCCTTCTTCAAGGCCTGTTGATCGCGGATGCGCTGGGCAATCTGATTGGCGAAACGCTGTCTCTCATTCAGAAAATTCGTTTCGGCCTCGGCCTTGTTACAGTCTTCCAGTGTTACAGCCCATTCAGCGTCGAACATTTCCAACATCGATCGGGCATTTGTTTTGTATTTGAAACTTTCAGCGGCGTCAGAGACACATCGCGAAACCGTCTGAATAGGTGCATCCATGAGATCGGACGCGATGATGAAACCATCAACATACTTATACGATCCGCCCTCGCCATAATTGTCGGTAAAGACCTTCCCCAGGGACCGGGTCAAACTTTTTATAAACTGATAACGCTCGATGCGGTATTCCAGTTCCAGATAGCGGCGCCAATCGAGCGTCGTATCGTCATCATTACCCAGAACATTTTTCAAGATTCGGGCTGCATCCGGCCGTGGCGGAGTATCTTTGAGCCAGCGGTCGATTTCGATGAAGCACGCTCCGCGCGTTGCGTTTCTTTTTAAGCAATTCAGCAACAGAGGTTCACCACTCGATCGGGAAAGTTTCAGGATCGCGACGAGCGCCTCGGCTGCACCCTGTTCATCGCCGCGATTGCGCCGGATCCTGTTTTCGACAATGAGCAGTTTGGCCGGAAAGAACGGGTCCAAGTCGTTAAAATTGGTTCGAAACAAAGCGTAATCGGTCAACGCTGCCGCTTCCTCACAACTGAGCCACGGAAGGCCGCCCGCCGTTGCGATTTTCAATAGATCCTCAACCATATCATGGTTCGACTCGACGCAGCGTCTCAGATCTTCAGTCAATGGTTCACTTGTTTCCCAGTCCATGAACGCCACCTGAAACGCCGGCGAACGGCTCTCGGCTTTGCGAACGAAATTCGAGCAGATATCAACTGCCGGAGAGTGTGGGTTTTTGATTTTCATCAAATCGATATATGAGGGATTCCGCTGACCTGATGTTTTGGCCAGAGACTTCGCAGACGGCGGCGATTTGAGCCGAAGGGCATTGGCGGGAGCAGAAAAACGCTCAGAAGGAATGGCATGCATAACGAGTGCAATTTTTAAGCTAATCGCCAAAATGATCGACGGGAGAAACAAAATCAACATCGCGATCCAAACAAGGCGCCGTGGTCGATGAGAGTTTTGTGAAACTGCTTTCAAATGAAGTTGCCTATCTATATCCCTTCGGCGGCCCGTCATCTTTGTTTCCTCGTCTCCGTGCATCGAATCTGGAACGCATCATGCGTTCACGAATCCCGCCTTGGTTAAGAAAATCCTGCTCGGCGCGGCGGATCTGATGCCTGAGGAGATAAGTCGCTTGATGAATGAGGCAAATGACGATGTTCGAAACAACATCGGCCTGGCGAGTTTCGATGAATTCACGAAAGGATTCATAGTCGGCTGGTTGCTTTCCATTCCCTTTGCTGAGATTCCTGACGAAGCGCGCCTGTTTCGAGTCCTTGGCCCACAATTCAAATCCATGAACTCTCAGGAAATCCTCGTAATCGGCAAGCAATTCGTAAAGGCTTGCTCGAGCTACATTGAGCAACTTTATTTCGGTTTCTTTTGACGTACCGGATGCATGCGTGCCTTCGATGATGTTCTGCTTGCCGGATCGGGCGGCCTGAACCATTTGATCGATGGTGCGGTCGCCTTTTTTCAGGAAGCGTTCACAAAACCGGAAGGTCGCGTCGTAGATGATTTCAGCTTTTTGGTAGGAGATCAGTTTTTTGTAATTGCCGTGCGGAGGAATGAAGCCGTCGGGCATGAGCGGTCTCCTGTTCGAG
>JAJFUE010000149.1 GCA_021372575.1 bacterium
GGGGGGCCTCGCTCGCGGTCGGGCTACGGCATGGGAGCCCGAACTGACGCGGGAAGGATAAACTAAAATGTCCGAAAAAGTCGATTCCCTTACGGACCCTTATGGCCCTTAGGAAACTTAATTTTTGAAAAAAGTGAGATTTTTTTAGTGGCGGGAGGGGGATGGGGACCCACAGGAGGGCAAGGAAGTGGGGAGATGAATTGGATGGCGGCGCGGGGGCGGATATAATAGGTCATGAAGGAACGCGAGGGCGAAACGGGACGGCGGCGGGTGGATGATCCGATGGGCAAGAGATTGGACAGTCACCGTTTTCTCGGCGCGGTTGCGGCACAACTGAGGCGGTTCGCGTCCATGACGGGGAACGACCGGCAGCGGCTGCGCGCGATGTTCGACAACGCGGCGCTGGGGATCGTCGAGGTCGATCGCGACGACCGGTTCGTGAGGGTGAACGACAGCTTCTGCGAGATCCTCGGCTACACGCGCGAAGAAATGATCGGCAAGACGGTGAGCGAGATCACCGCACCCGAGGACCTGGGGCGCAGCGAGGACATCGCGAGGCAGATGCAATCGGGCGAGCTGTCGCGGCACGGCTACGAGAAACGCTACGTGAAAAAGGACGGCACGCGCATCTGGGTTCACGTCACGGTCTCGGCGATCCGGGACGAATGGGGGCGCGTGGTCCGGCGGATCGGCACGATCGAGGACATCAGCGAACGCAAGCGGACGGAGGAGGCGCTGAGCGAGAGCAATTTGATCGCGCGCAACACGCTCGCCGAACTGCGCGCGATTTACGAGACGGCGCCGGTGGGGCTGTGCCTGCTCGACACCAGCATGCGGTATATCTCCGTGAACCAGGCGGTGGCGCGCATCAACATGCGGGCGCCTTCGGAACATATCGGGAGGCAGCTGCGCGAGGTGCTGAGCCCCGAGCTCGCGAACCGGGCGGAGCCGTTCCTGCGGCATGTGCTGGAGACGGGGGAGTCGGTGCTGAACCGCGAAATCAGCGGGCGGCCGATCGACGATCCGGAACACGTGCATTACTGGCTGGTGAGTTACTACCCGGTCTGGGAAGGGGAGCACATCATCGGGATCGGCGGGGTGGTGCAGGAAATCACGGAGGTGAAGAAGGCCGAAGATGCGCTGCGGCGAAGCGAGCGGATGTTCCGGGAGCTCGCGGACTCGATGCCGCAGATTGTGTGGGCGGCGCAGCCCGACGGGACGGTCGATTATTTCAATCGCCGGTGGCACGAGCTGGCGCGCGCGCCATACGAAACGACCGGCGACCAGAGCTGGATACCAGTCCTGCACCCCGAGGATCGCGAGGCGGCGCGCGCGGCATGGGATGAATCGGTCCGCACGGGCCAGGCATTGCAGTTGGAAAGCCGGTTCCAGTTTCCGGGGTTCGCCGAATACCGGTGGCACCTGACGCGGGCGCTTCCGATTCGCGACGAGGCCGGCCAGATCACGCGCTGGTTCGGGACGTGCACCGACATCCACGACCAGAAGACGACGCAGGAGAAGCTCGCGGACCAGGCGGCGGCGCTGGCCGAGGCCGACCGGCGCAAGGACGAGTTTTTGGCGATGTTGGCGCACGAGCTGCGAAATCCACTGGCGCCGCTGCTGTATGCGGCGCAGATGCTTCAGATGACACTGGGCGATCAGCCGGCGGTGAAGAAAATGCGCGACATGATCGACCGGCAGGTGCGGCACATGGGGCGGCTGCTGGACGATTTGCTCGACGTGTCGCGGATCACGCGGGGGAAGATCCAGTTGCGGCGCGAGCTGATGAATTTGCGCGCCGTGGCGGAGCAGGTAATCGAGAGCATGCGGCCGCAGGCGATCGAGCACAAGCTGATGCTGAACTTCCAGGCGGCGGAAGGGCCGTTGCCGGTCGATGGCGATCCGACGCGCATCGAGCAAATCCTGCGCAATCTTCTGAATAACGCGATCAAATACACGCCGCAGGGCGGGTCGATCTGGGTGGTCGTTGATTCGGAGCCGGCGGGGGAGGGCCGGATGGAGGCGGTCATTCGCGTGCGCGACACGGGGGTGGGGATCGAGCCGCAGGTGCTGCCGCACGTGTTCGAGCTGTTCACGCAGGCGAAGCAAACGCTGGCGCGCACGCAGGGGGGGCTCGGGATCGGCCTGACGATGGTCAAGAGCCTGGCTGAGCTTCACGGTGGGCGCGTGGAGGCGTTCAGCGAAGGGGCGGATCAGGGGAGCGAGTTTATTGTGCGGCTACCGCTTGTCGAAGCCGCCGAGGAGGCTCCGGTCGCGGCCGTGGCGGCAGTCGGCGAACACGCCGCGCCGCAACGCGTGCTTGTCGTCGATGACAACGAGGACTTTGCTGTCAGCTTGAACGATCTGCTCACGGCATGGGGGCTCGAGGTTCGAACGGCTTTGGATGGGCCGAGCGCCATGGAGACGGCACGCACGTGGCGACCCGATGCGATCCTGCTCGACATCGGGCTGCCCGGAATGGACGGTTACGAGGTGGCGGAGCGGATCAGGCGCGAGTCGTGGGGGGCGAACGTCAGCATCGTCGCGCTGACGGGATACGGATCGGAGCAAGACCGGCAAAGGGCGATGCGGGCCGGATTCAATGCGCATTTAACCAAGCCGGTCGAGATGGAACAGTTGATGGCGATACTTAACAAGACGGCGGCGTGAGGGATGGGATGAGAGATGAGCGATGAGAGATGAGAGATGAGAGATGAGAAATGATAAATGAGAAATGAGAAATGAGAAATGAGAAATGAGTCTGACCAGGTACTTGGGATGTGTCATCGTATGGATGCATGATCGAAACGGTAAACCGGTGTATGTGTTTAGCGTGTTTTTGTGCTCAGCCTGAAAGGCTGACCTCGTCCAAACAGCTTAGCGCGGCGGAGCCGCAACCCAAAAATGCAAACACGAAACACACGAAAGAAGATCACGAAAAAACACGAAAAAAATTGTCGTAGAGATGCAGAGTTGGGCAGAGAAGCAGAGAATATTTCTGAACTGAAGAATCGTGGGAATGCGCGTAAAAAAACTATGTCGCCCCTTCAGGGCTCGGATGTGTTTCTCGCATTTGGTCCCAGGGTTTCGCTCGCAAAAGCCTCGCTGGGCTGCTGAACTATGCGACCCTTTCAGGGTCAAATTCAAATGCCCCATTTGAAGAGGCGCTCAACACATACAAACCGGTTCGTGAAATGATTCGGTCGAACCGCTTCGCGGTGCCACAGCCAAAACCCATATGAATCCATGGTGGTCGGCGTATTAAGCCCCGGCGGGGTGCCGGGGCTTAATTAAGTGCAACAGCGTATTCAACTCATCCAAGACGTTTAGTTGCTTGTAGATTCGTCGGATTTTGACGAGTCGTCGTCGGTCCCGGTATCGCCGGCGCCTTTTTGTGCGGCCCGATCCTTGAGCTGCTGGGCCTTGGCGGCCTTGGCTCTTTCGGTCTTGGCCTTCTTGGCCGAATCGTTAATGACCTTCTGGATGGCGGCGATGACGGTTTCGAGGCGGTGGCTGGAGGCGTCGGCGAAGCGACCGGTGGGATACTTCATGAGGTAATCCTCGAACATCCTGTCGCTTTCCATGTCGTGCGATCTCCCCCGGGTCGCGTTCTTCTTCATCGTGAAGACGGCGTTCCAGAAGAATGCGTCGGAGGCCAGGTCCTTGTCGGCGGCGTAGGTCTTGGCGAACTGGTCGAGCTTGCCGGAAGCGCCGGCGAGGTCGTTGTTGAGGTATTGCTGGATGATTTCCATGAGCTGCATCTGGGCCTTGAGGCCGGCGCTGTTGTCGCCGGCGGCCTGGGCCTGTTTGACGGCGTCCATGGCGGCTTTCAGGTGGGCCGGCATGGCGACGGTGATGCGGGAATCGACGTTCTGGATCTTGAGGGCGATGCCGACGAGGGCGTTGGCGCGGCGGCTGAGCAACTGGGGATCGCCCGGCTTGGCCTTGAGGTCGGCGTCGATCTTGTCAAGTTCGCCCATGCGGGCATAGACGTCGTTGGTCCAGGCGGAGAGTTGGTCGGCGTTCATTTCGTGGGTGAAGCGGCTGACTTCCTGGTGGTTCTTGTCATAGAGGACGAAGAACGGGATCGAGCGGTGCTTCGCCTCGGCGGCGACCTTCGGGTAGGTATCGGAGTCGATATAGACGAGGTCCCAGTTGGTGAGCGCGGCCTGGACGGTCGTGGTCGGGAAGACGTCCTTCTTCATTTTCTTGCAGAACGGGCACCAGTTGGCCGAGATCATGACGAACGTCGGCTTGGTCTGGCTGAGGTTCGAGGCGAGGCTGGTGGTGGTGAGCTTGCTCTTCCACGTGCCGAGAGGCTTTTCGATGACGGCCGGCGGGGTGTGCTTGGGCTTGGGCGTGGGCCTTGCCGAAGCGGATTTTTTCACGCCGGGTTTCGGCGCCGTGCCGGTGGCCGGAGAGGCCGCGATCGCGACGGACGCAAAGGCGATCATGATCAGTGTGACAATCGCCCGCTGAAATCGTTCAAAACGCATGATGCCAACTCCTTAGTGTAACTGTGGTGCTTGGATAAAACCGGGATCCCATACCCCATTCGACCAACCATTAGAGCAATTTGCGCGGATGAATTCAAGGGCGGCGAGGAGGAATGGGAGGCTGGGAGGCATGGGAAGAATGGGAAGCATGGGAGGAATGGGCAAAGAGTCGGGGGGTGATACTGTCGGCCTTGCCGGGGCGGCAGCGTGGTTTGGCCCATTTCTGTCGCCCCTTCGGGGCTCGGATGGTTCTTGCGTTTTACCGGGGGTTCCCGTTGGTCACCCCCGGCTACAACCTGCCGGCCCTTCGGGCCTGGGTAATTTCGGAATCATTTGGAACCAGCTTGAATTTGGAATTTTCGTAGTAACACGGGCACGAGGACTGCCGACGTATTTTAGAGCAAGTGACAAAAGTCTTTCGGTCATGGAGCCCTTTGCCGAATGAGCCATCAAGCAGAGCCCCGGCAGGGGCGAAATAAGTTAGCCCAGGGCGTCAGCCCTGGGTCAGCGATCCAAAAGATCCGAGCCCCGGCAGGGGGCGACATAACAACACCAAGGCGCATTGTGTCGCCCCTGCCGGGGCTTGGAAGGGAAATAAAATGCCATCCAACCCAGCGCTTACGCGCTGGGCTAACTTATGTCGCCCCTGCCGGGGCTTGGCTGCAACCCGAATCGATACAGGCAGAACT
>JAJFUE010000153.1 GCA_021372575.1 bacterium
CGTTGCGCAGGCGCGTGGTGCCGGCCTCGGGCGCGAACGTAAACCCGCTGCGCCGCACCTTGGCGAGGCCGTCGGCAAGGTCGATGTCGAACGCGTTAATTCTTAATGAAGGCAGCGCCACCGAAACGCCGCGCGGTCCGAACCGGCTCGTGAGCGACTCTATCAGCGGGCCGATCCGCGAATAATCGGCTGAGCTGAGCGAGAGCAATGCGAGTTCGCTGTAGCCGGTCGCTTCCAGTCCTTTGCGTGCGATTTCAACGATTTGTTCGATGGGGCGCTCGCTCACGGGGCGGTTGATCATGCCGGCCTGGCAAAAGCGACATCCGCCGACGCAACCGCGCCGGATTTCCACGGAAAGCCGGTCGTGCACGGTGCGCATGAGCGGCACCAGCGGCGCGGTCGATCCCAGATCGTTTGCCAATGCAAAATGCCGCTTCGTAATTCTATTAGGAATATTTTCGCCGCAAACCGACTCCGCGATCCGGACGGATTCGACCGTCCCGTCCGCGTTGTAATGCGGTTCAAAAAAATCCGGAACGTAAAACCCCGGCCGCGCCGCAAGCGCCAGCAGCAACCGCCGCCGGTCCCATCCGCGTTCGCGCGCCTCGCCGCAGATCTCCATCAACTCAAGCACGGCGTCCTCGCCGTCGCCGACGACCAGCACGTCCAGAAACGGCGCGACGGCCTCGGGCGAATACGCCCCTTCGCCGCCGCCGACGATCAATGGAAACGCGTTTTTCCGGTCCTTTGCCTCGAGCGGCAGGCCCGCCAGGTCGATCATCGTCAAGACGTTCGTCAGGTTGACCTCGTGCTGGAGCGTGAAGCCGATCCAATCAAACTCATTGAGCGGCGTACGCGTCTCGAGCGACCACAGCGGCAACCCGCGCGCGCGCATCAATTTTTCCATGTCGGGCCACGGCGCGAACGCGCGCTCGGCCGCCCATTCGGGATGTGCATTGATCCGCTCGTATAAAATCCGGAACCCGTGGTAGCTCATGCCGATTTCGTAGAGATCGGGGAACGCCAGGCAGGCGCGCACGCGCGCGCCGGGCTTCGCCGCGCAATTGAATTCCCCGCCGATATAGCGGGCCGGCTTGGCGACCTGCATCAGCAGCGGCTCGATCTGGTTCCATGCGACGGACGGCATGCGTTCGCAATCCTCCCAGGAGGGATGATAATGGCAATGGCGACGAAATACACGAAAATAGACGAAAGGATGAGATGATCGGACCCCTTGATTTTCCAATTTTCCAAAACATCCGAGCGCCCTCGGCGCCTTTGCGGGTCAAAATTTCCGCCACGGCAAAGAAAAATCGAAAATACGCCTCATTTCACTCTTGCAATGCGCTACCCAACCTGTCTTAATGAGCCGGTATTGACCGTGACGTGAGCCCGTTTTGACTCAGGACTCAGCACTCAGCACGCAGGACTTAGATAGTATGATTGACCAGATTGAGCGACTCGAACAGCGCATCGAGCGCCTTGTCCAGGGACTGGACCAGTCGCGCCAGCGCAACGCCGAGCTTGAACGCGAAAACGACCGGTTGGCCTCGCAGATCGAATCCCTGAACCAGGTCAAGGCCCATAACGACGCCCTCAACGAGCAGGTTCATCGCCTTGAAGAGGAAATCGAAGCCATGACGGGCAAGGAGTCGCAGATCCGCGAGCGGCTCAACCAGATGCTGCAAAAAATCGATTCCATCGAGCAAGAGGTCAAGGCCGGAGGTTGCTAGAGACCGCCATGGGCGAAGCCGAAGCCGAAACCATCCAGATTACCGTCGCCGATCAGATCCTGCGCGTGCGCGCCACACCGGGTGAGCGCGAGCGTTTCGAGCGCGCCGCAGCCAACGTCAACGCCATCATCAAGGATATCGTCGCCGGCGGCGGTGTCGTCGGCGGGCCGCGCCTGATGGCGATGGTCGCCTTCGAGCTGGGCGTCACGCTCGATGAAGCCCGCGAGGCCCTCGCCGAGGCCAAGGGCACCGAACGCGAGGCGCGCGACCGCATCACCGATCTCATCAAACGCATCGAGGCTCACACGAAATCCGGCTTTAAACCGGAGCAAAAATAGGAGGACCGACGTGGCCAAGACCGCAGCCAAGACCGAGAACAATAACAACGAGAAAATGCGCCTGCTCGACGTGGCGCTCAGCCAGATCGAGAAGAACTACGGCAAGGGCGCGATCATGCGCTTCGGCGACTGGGGCATGCAGGACATTGCGGTCATCAGCACCGGTTCGATCTCGCTGGACCTGGCGCTCGGCGTCGGCGGCGTTCCGCGTGGCCGCATCGTCGAGGTGTTCGGCCCCGAGTCCTCCGGCAAAACCACGCTCGCGCTGCACATCGTCGCCAACGCGCAAAAAAACGGCGGCCTCGCGGCCTACATCGACGCCGAACATGCCGTCGATCCGGTCTATACGCAGAAAATCGGTGTCAATCTCGACGAGCTTCTCATCAGCCAGCCCGACAGCGGCGAACAGGCGCTTGATATTTGCGAGCAATTGATCCGGTCGAATTCGCTGGATGTGATCGTGGTCGATTCGGTCGCGGCGCTCGTGCCGAAGGCCGAAATCGAAGGCGAGATGGGCGACAGCTTCATGGGCCTCCAGGCGCGCCTCATGAGCCAGGCGATGCGCAAGCTGACCGGCGCGCTCAGCCGTTCCAAGACGACGCTCATCTTCATCAACCAGATCCGCGAAAAAATCGGCGTCATGTTCGGCAACCCCGAAACGACGACCGGCGGCCACGCGCTCAAGTTCTACGCCTCCGTGCGCCTCGACATCCGCCGCATCGGCGCGCTCAAGGACGGCGACCAGAACATCGGCAACCGCGTGCGCGTCAAGGTCGTCAAGAACAAGTGCGCCCCGCCGTTCCGCCTCGCCGAGTTCGACATCTTGTTCGGCGAAGGCATCAGCTACGAAGGCGACCTGCTCGACCTCGCGTCGCTGCACAAGATCATCGACAAGTCGGGCGCCTGGTACAGCTTCCAGGGCGAACGCATCGGCCAGGGCCGCGAAAACGCCCGCCTCTACCTGCGCCAGAACAAAGAAATCGCCGCCAAAGTCGAAGAACTGGTCCGCGCCGAACTCATGGCCAAAAAAGAAGAACAACCGGTCGAGCCGGAATAAGGTAGGTCGGGTCTTCGACCCGACTCTGAATGCAAAAAATCGCCGGCGCCATTCGCGCCGGCGATTTTTTGGATTCTGCAAGCTCATACCAGGCTAAGAAGCATCTTTGGATATACCTTTTCGAATAACGATACCCTTTCCATCACATTCAAATTCCCAGAAATAACCACGGGTCCAACCAAGAAAGGAACCATCATCTGTCCAATACCGAATTGTTCTGCCCTCATCAAACTCGAAATCAGGTTTTCCGAATTTATTTATAACATCATCTTTCGTTCCACCGACTTTGAATGAATAAAAATCATCCGCCGGAAATTTCTTGGTTGTACGGTAGTAATATTGAACCTCTTCTGGATGAACCTGATTATGAGTGATAGTTGTCCCAACCACGGGTTCATTACTGGAAATGCCCTGATTCCAACTATTCAGGAATGAGCATATCAAATAAAATGCAATTGCAATTTCCATATTTGACCCGCCTCATCGCTTGATAACAAAAAAGTATCATCAAGCTTACATTGACGCCAAACAAATCGAGCCGGCCGAATTCGGTATCAGCTAAATTACATCCAGAACTTCTCGTGTTTCGGGCATTTTTTCCTGCATTTCGTGACCTGCATTTCTACTCCGCTTGCCATTTGCCCTTCTTCAATGACGCCGCTATGATGTCCAGCCGAGGTCATCATCCATGCTGCGCGGAATTCTTAATCTCCTTGGGTTCGCTGAAAAGCCTGCCGAATCGCAACCGGCCGGCGGCACGATTAAACTGCTCTACCCGATCGAGCCGAAGATTCGGTATGGGTGGGGGAAGGCGGTGCATGGGGGGTTGGAGGGGATTATTGCGGCACGGAAAGAGGAGTATGCGCGGGTTTTAAGGCAGTTTGCGGAATCGGCGCAGGAGTTGGCGGCGATTCCTTTTGGACAGAAAGACCAGAGCAAACTGAAGTTTGAACTCCGAACAGGAACTCCATCAACTGAGCCGTTTTGGGACAATCCGTTCATCACGGGCATCGATGGGATCAGTATTTATTGTTTCCTGAAGACGATGAACCCGAAGCGGTATTTTGAGGTGGGGTCGGGGAATTCGACGCGGTTTGCGCGGCGCGCGATTCGGGATCACGGGCTTCAAACCAAAATCACGTCGATCGATCCCGAACCGCGCGCGGAGATCGATTCGATCTGCGACCGCGTGATCCGGCAGAAAGCCCAGGACCTCGACCCGGCGATCCTCGACGAACTCGAGCCCGGCGACATCCTGTTCATCGACGGCTCGCATTACGTGTTCATGAATTCCGACGTCGTCGCGATCTTTCTCGACTGGCTGCCGCGGCTCAAACCCGGCGTGTTGTATGGATTTCACGATATCTTCCTGCCGTGCGATTACCCGGAGTCGCAGGTGGGGCTTTATTTTTCCGAGCAATACATGCTGGCCGTCGCGCTGCTCGAGGGCGCGAAGCATTTCGATATCAAATTGCCGGCGGTCTATGCCGCGCTCGACACGGATCTGCAAAAATGCATGGAGCCGGTGTGGAAACAACCGGGAATGGAAAAGGTGCCAAGGTTCGGGTGCGGTTTTTGGATGGAAAGAAAATGAATGATGAATGATGAGTGATGATGCAATCGGATCGATTACGATTACGCCGTAAGGCGTGAATTTGAATCCAAATTGAACACAAAACGAAGGATGTTATCGTCGCGTGCTGGAAAGGCAAGCCCCGGCAGGGGCGATACAACTTAGCCCGGCGCGTAAGCGCTGGGTCAGCGATCCCTGCATTGATGTGAGCCCCGGCAGGGGCGACACAATGAAGCCACCCGAATCCGTATCGCCCCTGCCGGGGCTCGGATTGATCCAGACCGTTACCCAGGGTTCCGCTTCGCTTCACCCTGGGCTAAGTTGTACCGCCCCTGCCGGGGCTGGGTGAACTCCGATACAGAACGGCAATCAATCATCGTACGGCGCGCATCATTTTGGTTCTGGCTTTGCCAGTTTAGGATTATGAGCACGAACACGAACAGTTATGCTTGACAGTTAATGTTCACCCGCACTTAAACATTGAGAACATATTCGATCGATCTCCGCCGCGTGCCGGGCGGGGCAATAACACACAAAGGACAGCTATCATGACCCGATTCGCCCGTTGTGCATGGCTCATGCTTGGCTTGCTCGTTCTGACTTCCGCCTGCGCGTCCGTGAAGCCGGCCGCCGCGCGGCGCGACATCGGCAGCGTGCCGATCGTCGTCAACCTCGGCTCGTTCGCGACGGCGCGCGAGGCGATCGACGCCCGCGCCAAGATCGATTGGACCATCCAGGACAGTCCCGACTCGATCATCTGCACCGAGGCCCTCGCCGCGCAGGAACTGCACGATTACCTCTGCAAAATGACCGGCACGCACCCGAACCTCGCCGAGGCGTTCCCGATCGTCGATGATGACGCGCCGGTCAACGGCCCGGCGATTTACGTCGGCACGCCCAAGACCAACAAGCAGGTCGCGGCGCGCGCGGGCGAACTGGGGCTCGTCGTCCCGCCGACGCGCCAGGGCTACAGCATCCTCGCGAACCCCAACGCCAATCCGCCGTACGTGATCATCGCCGGCGGCGACCGCGTCGGCACGCTCTACGGCGCCTATGAATACCTCGAGCGCCACGGCGTGCGCTGGTTCGCGCCGGGCGAAGTCAACGAAGAAGTCCCGCAGATCGGGACGTTCAAAATCACGGCGCTCGACGTGACCGACGCGCCGAAGTTCCTCACGCGCGGCTGGTGGTGCTGGGAAGACCGCGGCACGACCGACAGCGTCGTGTGGATGGGCCGCAACCGCATCAACCTGTGGTCCGTCGAGCAGCACGACGCCGAGAACTACAAGATGCGCGGCATCCGGCTCAATTGCGGCACGCATTTCAACCAGTGGATGTTCATCAATTACTCGTCGCCGTATCCGTACTGCGTCCCCGAGTGGCCCGAGACCAAGGGCAAGCCGGCCGATCCCTACAAGCACGGCGACTACCCGGCCGGCGTCAAGCACAAGGGCATCCCGACCTACGGCGACGTTCACCCGGAATGGTACACGTTCCGCGGCGGCAAACGCGTCTTCAAGATGAACTACGACCAGGGCTACAACATCTGCGACTCGAACATGGACGCCATGAACGAGCTGATGAAAAACACGATCAACTACCTTGCCGATTCGAAGTGGAGCATGGCCGATTCGATCAACTGGTGGGTGTTCGACGGCGCCGATCCGTGGTGCCGCTGCGAGAACTGCCTGGCGCTCGGCTCGCACACCGACCGCAACCTGCGGTTCATTTATTTGTTCAGCAAGGAGCTGCAGAAGGCGCGCGCCGAGGGCAAGATCAAGCACAACGTCGATATCGAATTCCTGTGCTACAACGACATGGTCGAGCCGCCGACAAAGCCGATCCCCGAGGACTTCGATTACGAGCACTGCCTGCCGACGTTCTTCCCGAGCGAGCGCTGCTACGTGCACGCGTTCAACGATCCGCGCTGCACGGAGTTCAACCGGAAGAAATTCTATTACAACATGGTGACGTGGTCGAAGATCTGGAAGGGCAAGTTCGTCATCGGCGAGTATTACAACATCTCTCGCTTCAAGGGCATGCCGATGGTGCTCGACCACTCGATGCGCGTCGATATCCCGTTCTATTACAGCGTCAACGCGCGCTACATGCACTACATGCACCCGACAACGGCGAACTGGGGCACGAAGGCGCTCACGAACTACCACTTCGCCAAGCAGCTCTGGAACCCCGATCTCGACGTGGACAAGATGCTCGACGACTACTTCGACGGGCGCTACGGCCCGGCGTCGAAGCCGATGCGCGAGTTCTACAACACGCTGCGCGACGCGATGAGCAACCAGAACATCGTGCGCTTCAACCTGCGCAACCGGCTGACCGACAACAAGGGCGTCGAGAACCTGTTCCAGGAAAAGCACATGCAATACAAGCCGACGCATTACGACAAAAGCACGACGAGCGGGCTGGTGTATGACGAGGGGCCGTCGTGGACGGAAATGTTGGATCTGATGAAGCAATGCCGCCGGCAGCTGGACGCCGTCAAGGCGATGCAGTTGCCCGACAGGATCCGCGCGCGCGTCAACGAGGACGAAGGCGTGTTCATCTATGCCGATTACTCATACAAGCTTTACGACGCCGTCATCAGGACGCAACTGGCGATCAACGACAAGAAAATGGACGACGCGCGCAAGGCTTACCGCGAGGCGATGGTGTATGTGAACTACCTCGAGTCGGACACGGAATCGACCAAGTACGGCTCGGCGCACTCCGGCGCCCCGAACGCATACGAGGCGACGGGACTGGACAAGGCGATCCAGCGCATGAAGAAACAGTTGGACATGTAAGTCGAAATTACAGAGAAGGCGCGCGGCGTAAAAACCGCGCGCCTTTTATTTTGCGCCAACATGCCACTCGCCGATCCCGAAGATAAGGGGGAGCGCCGCAAACGATCCGAGCATTCCGGCCAGCCATGCGAATGGTGGACTGCCAAGAATTGCCGGCCCGAGCGCAAATGCGAATGTCAAGCCGGCGGCAATGGACGAGACAAGATATCCATATTTCAAGACGATCCACCCGAAAAAAACACCCCACGCGAACCCGCAGAGCATTCCGAACGGGAAGCCTTGATCGATGCCGAATCCCACAGTGTAGCCGCCGGCGGCTGGAAACGAAATCCCGCCAATGACGCCGCCGATGATCGCCCCGACGATGGTCGTCAGGAAGATCACAATCAAATAATGGAGAACTTTTTGGAGCAAGGTTGAGGTCTCCTCGCATATGTAATATCGTGGCATCGAGATGATGTCAATCACGCGCCACCCCCCTCGTCCACTGGCCCTCATGCTCGCGAGCGTGTTCGGGGCGGGCGTTGCCCTGCTCATTTTTGCCGCGCCGATTTACAACGACGATCCGTACATCACGTTCCGGTATGCGTGGAATTTTGCGCATGGGAATGGGCTGGTTTATAACCTCGGCGAACATGTCGCCGGATCGACGACGCCGCTGTATTCGCTCGTGCTGGGCGTGATGATGTGGTGCGGGCTGCCGCTGCGGGCGGGCGTGGGCGTGCTTGCCGCGGTCGCATACGGGCTGATCGGGGTGTTCTCTTGGAGATTGTTCAGGCGTCTTGGACTACCGCGGGGCGGGGCTGTCTTGCCGATTTTGCTATTGGCAAACCCCACGCTCATCAGCCTGTATGGGAACGAAACGAGCTTGGCATTGGGATTGGCGATCGCGGCGTTTGCGCTTTATGAAGAAGGAAGATTGAATGCTGCGTTGATCGTCTCGGCGATTCTGGTCGGCGTCAGGCCCGACGGCGCGCTCGTGGGAATCGTGCTGGCGCTCGTGACGCTGGAGAAAGACAAACGCAGGCTGTGGCCGGCGCTGGGGTGGGCTACGCTTGCATTTTTGCCGTTCTATATCGCGTTCGTCGTTTATTATCACGCGCTCGTGCCGCATACGCTGGCGGTCAAGACGGCGCAGGGCGCGGCGAGCGACGTCGCGCCGTTCTGGAAGGGCACGCTGCAGTTAATCACCAGCCTGCTTTCCCGCCAGGCGCTGCCGACGGGAATGTTAACGGTAATTGGAATTATTTTAATCATTAAGAAACGCTGGACTCACCTGCCCTTGTTCGTGCTGCTGTACGCGCTGGCGTTCTGCCTGATCAATCCGCCGTATTATTACTGGTGGTATCAATATCCGTATTGGCTGATGCGCGACGCGGCGGTGGCGTGGGCGATCGGGTGGATCGCAGAATTAAATTACTGGCAGGAACGCCGATGGGCCGGCCATTTCGCGGCAATTTTATTATTAGCAGGAGTTTGTTTTGCGACGCTGTGGCCGGATCGGGGAAAGGCGGTTCAATACCGCGCAAGGTATGGGGCTTATATGGCGGCGGCCGGGAGAGTGAAACAAACAGGCGCGAGTGAAAAAGGAATATTGCTCGAGGAGATCGGGATCATCGGATACGAGTTGCCGCAGTGGACGGTCTATGACATGGCGGGGCTGGTCCATAAAAAGCCTTATAAAGAGCTGATTGGAAACAATCCGCCGCCGTTGGCCGTGTTGCGCGGCGGCATGAAATCATATCCATTGCAATTAACATCGGGCAAGATTGCGCAATACAGGCAGATCGGGTTTTTCCAAGAGGATCTTTTCGGGTGCTCGGCAATGGAATTGGTGAAATAACGAAAAGGACCAAAACATTGGGGTTACAACGGGAAACCGTTGAAACGGTTTCCGAGCGAAGGGTTGCGTAACCCCCGCGATGAATTGCTTGTCATTCCCAATCTTCTTTGGCCCCGAAGGGGCTGCAGCGAGTAGCCCCCGGCGAAGCGCAGCGCCGCCGGGGGTTAGAATGCAACACCAATTTACGCGCCCCGGAGGGGCGCCCGCGACGTAACCTCTGTTCCGGAAGTTCACATTTGGGGTTCTGGCGCCCGCTTCGGGGCGCTATTTCTGCTCTCCCTCTCACCCCCGGCGGCGCTGCGCTTCGCCGGGGGCTACTCGCGGACGCACCTTTGGTGCGTTTGCATCGCCAGCCGCGGTCTTAATGCAATTATTTGCTCGAAAATATTTGGGGAATGACAAGCGATTCATCGCGGGGTTATGAGGATGGGTGATCGGGTATCGAGTGCGTGACCGCTTCGCGGTTCCAAATTTAGCCGGGAAAACACGCACATGAGATCTTTAATACCGGAGCAAGCTGAAGCTTGAACTCCGAACAGGAACTCCGACATCAGCGGCGGGCGACGACCTGCTCTTCGGAAAGCTGCTCGGTTTCCCACTGGAACTCGGGGCGGACGGCGCCGAGGATCTTGCCCATGAAATCGCCGCGCACGCCGCCGGTGTCGTTGACGTGGAAGTGCACGACCTCGTCCTCGCGCGTCGAAGGGTCGTAATTTTCCTTCCAGAGTTGAACGGAAACGCTGTGGCGGCCGCTGTTGAGGAAGTTGGCCGGGATGTGCACGACGCTGCGGTAGAGGCCCTCGGGCCGCATCTTCGTGTGCCATTCGGCGTCGGTGTTGCTGAACGTCATGAACACGAGCTGGCCATCGTCGTTCCAGACCATGGCGGTCGCGCCGCAACGGATCCACGGGCGCGTGACCCAGTATTCGACGCCGATCGTGAACGGGTCCTCGATGCCGATGTTGGCGTTGGGCTCGCCGTCCTTGTCATAGACGGCGACCTTGTGCAGACGCATGCTGCGGCAGCCCGGGGCAGCCGCGGGCTCGTTCCAGACGCGCTCGGGGCGGTTCTCGAGCAGGTCGCCGCCGAGGTATTTCGCGACGACCTGGTTGACCTCGCCGTCGGCGGAGACGTGGCCG
>JAJFUE010000163.1 GCA_021372575.1 bacterium
ATGGGGGTCAGGTTGATCCCCGGCGTGAGCTTTCGGCGGCGGCGCGGGCGGGCCGGAATGTATTTGTGCTTCACGTTCATCGGGCGGCCTCCACGGCCGGCTCGGCCGAGGCTTCCGGCTCGGCGGAGCTCGCGTAAATCTGGTCGATCAGGTCCGCGGCGGCCTTGGGCAGGTTGTCGCGCTCGTGGCGGCGGATCCAGCCGTGGAACACGTGGGCGGCCGTGTAGGACGGAATCGCGACCGCGATGCCCCACAGGGTCGTGACAAGGGCCTGCTGGATGCCGACGGACAGGTGGCTGACCGTCTGGTCGGCGCCGCTGAGCGAGAACCGGAAGAACGTCTGCTTCATGCCGAGGATCGTGCCGAGCAGGCCCAGCAGCGGGCCGACCGTGTAGATCGTCTCGAGCAGGTTGACGCTGTCGTACATCTCGTCGGTGACGTCGGCGGTGACGTTCGAAAGAACGGGCGAGAGCTCGTCCCAGTCGGGCGCGTCGCTGTTGTGCAGGCGGTCCTTGAGCGTGAGCCACACGATCTGGCCGAGGGGGCTCGGGTCGCTGGCGAGGCTCTTGATGAAGCCGATGCGCTCGGCGGGGGTGAGGGCCCCGGCTTTTTTCATCAGCCGCCGCGGCATCACGCGCGCGCTGCGCAGGCGGATCGCGCTTTGCAGCACCGCCCCGAGCATCAGCAGCGAAAGCGGCACCAGGACGTACATAACGGGGCCGCCCTCGATGACGTAGCGCTGAAGCAGCGTGTTATCCAGCAGGGGTTGCAGTGAATCCAACATCGGGAGTCCTCTCTGTGAATTCGGGGCGGCACCGGGCCGCGCCCGCGGCGAGACTTAATCGACGCGCTTGACGATCGGCTCGGTCGAAACCGGCGCCGGCGTCGCCGCCTTGTTCGGCTCGACCATCATTTTCGTCACGGCAAGATCGTATTCCTTGCCCTTCGGCACGATCCCGAACACCACCTGCGTGATGTGGACCTTTTCGGGGTCGTAGCCTTTTTTCTGCATCTCGGCGTTCTCGAGATCGACAAGCCGGCGCACGGTGTCGTCGCCGAGGAACAACACGCGGTAAAGGCCGGGCTGGCCGGTGGCGTTGACGAAGCGGCCGGCGCTGGTCTGGATGCCGCTCAGGTAACCGCTGCCGCCGCCGCGGACACCGCCGCTGAGATTCATCAACTTCACGCGGAATCCCCAGCGTTTCAAAACTTCGTCGGCGATGTTGTTGGGGACGTCGGTGGTCTCGACGGTGCGGATCACGCCGGTGTGGAGCGGGTCGGCCGAAAAGAGCGTTTTATCGGCCTGCTTGGTCGCGTGCGTGGACATCAGGCGGCCGGCGACTTCCTTCGAGCCCTCGAGCCGCGCAAGTTGGTTCTGGCGCTCCATCTCCTGGCTGCGCGCGCGCATGGTCGCGACAAGTTCGCGGTATTCGGACGAGTCGGCGGCCGGCGGCGCGTTCGGGTCGTCGGTCGTGGCCGGAACCGAATCCGGATTGGAAGACCTGGGCGCGTCGGGTTTCGCCGGCGCCTCGGGCTTGACGGGATCGGCCTTCGCGACTTCCCTGGGCAGATCATCCTTGGCGAGGAACCTCGCGACGGCGTCCTCGACCTTGCCGCCGTCGGATTTCTCATCGTCCTTGCCGTCGGACTCGGAGGGCTTGACCTGCGTCACGCCGGGCTGCGTGACGGTATCCTTGCCCTGCGCGACCGGGCCATCGGATTGATCGGCGGCGGCGGGATCGCCGTCGGGCGAACCCGGCAGGGGGGCCGCGGGCTCGAATGGAGTCACGGCTGAAACCTGCGCGGCCGGCGGCTCTTGTGTGAAGGTGATTTGAATCGGCTGCGGCGCTGGGGTTTCGACGGCCGCGTTGGGCTTGACGATGATGAGCGTGCAAAACAGCATCACGTGCAGGCAGACGGCCATGACCCATCCGCCGGCGCGCTCGGTCAGGCTCAGCCGGTAATGGTGTTGCAATGTCGAGGCCATCTCACCCACACGCTCAAACCGTCAATGCGAACTTATTGCTGCGGCAGCGGCGGCGGCACCGGCAGCTTCGTGACCGCCCAGCCCTCGAGCGGCTCGACGTCCGACATCGTCTTGCCGGGCCGTTCGCCGACCTTGATCGCCATCCCGCGCATGAAATACAGGTTGTAACGGCCCTGCTGCCACGCCTTGAACGGGACCCGCTCGTCGGGGGTCATGCTCTTGACGCGCTTCTGCAGAATCTTGACGTCCTGGATGGCGTTGGCACCGACCTCGCGGGCCTTCGTGCGAAGTTCCTCGAGCTGGTCAACGCGGGCCTGGTCGGTTTCCTGAGCCACGGCGCCCGTCTCGATCCACGCGATCTGCTGGTAGGGCGGATCGATCGTTCCGACATAGACATCAACCTTGGTGTTGGGGGGCAGGGGCGCGGGATGCTCGGTCACGAGCCACTTCGTGCGGGGACCGGCGCAGGCGGCGGCGAGGAACATGAGGATTGACAGGACCAGGGTGTTGCGAAGCGGGGTCATGGGTTGCGGGTCTTTCCAAGCGAAATCGGCGGACGGCACGGGCCGTCACCCTAACAGTTGTTTGCCAATCACCCCCCCGAAAGCAAGGAGAAAAGGAATGATGAATGATGAGTGATGAATGATGAATGAGAGAAACCGTGTTAATCGTCGAGGCCGGCGGGGCGATCGGGGGATGCCTCGACGGTCGCGGTGGTCTCGCCCGCCTTGATCAATGGGCGCAATCTTTCGATCGTTGCGGGGCCGATGCCCTTGACCTCGTCGAGTTGCTCGATCGAGCGGAAGCCGCCGAGCCGGTCGCGCGTCTCGATGATCGCCCGCGCCTTGGCCGGGCCGATACCGGGGAGGCGGTCGAGTTCAACAAGGCCGGCACGGTTGATGTCGATGCGCTTGTCGGGAGACGGAGCGGCCTGGAGGGATTCGGGCTTGATCGTGGAGGTTCCGTCGGCGGCGATCTCCCCGAGCTTTTCCCACCGGGCGTCGCCGGAGGAGACGGAGACGGGCTCGGATCGCATTCGCTGAACGCCGTGAATCGCAACCCCGATCACGATCAGGCCGATGACGCCGATGAGTGCGTATTGTTCGGTGCGTGTAAGGCCGGCAGCCATGGAAGCCATCGTAATCGGCGACCCGGCAAAATCCAATCAATTAGTAACAGACCCAGTCACGGACCGCGTTTTTGCCCACCGGAGTGCAGGTGATGTATTCGCTGAACTGATGGGTCGTCGCCACCGGATTCGAGATCGTGGGAGGATAGCTCCCGTAAACATACTCCATATAAAACCCGCTTTGCAGGGTGCCGGTCGTGTAGCTGGCCACGCTCGCGGTCGAGTCGCTCTGCCATGAAAGCCAATAATTTCCGGCCGTCAATTGCAGCGACGCGGGCGAACCGGCGGAGATCGGCACCGTCAGCCAGCCGCCGTCGGCAGTGTTCGGAATCGAAGCCGATTGCCAGAGCAGCTTGCGCGGCGATGCGTCATCGTAAATTCCCAGCCGCAAATTGCCGGCGGCCACGTGCGAATAGAATCGAACGTCGTTGACGGCCGCATTTTCCGACAGGTTGTATTTGTTCGCATGCAGGATGTTTTTATACGAGAGCGCCATCTTGATCACGTTGCGCGGTTCTAAAGTCACAACGTGGCCCAGTCCGGACGGACAGCCGATCGGCATCCGGTTGAGATAGCCGTCCAGCGGCGTCAGGCTGAAATCCCCGACGCGTGAAAAATCGGACAGGCGTATTTTGATGATCCGCTTGGGCGCGAATGTTACATCCCAGGCATAAGCGCCGTCCGGATCGATCGTCAGGAATTGAGAACTCTCGTTACGGTTGAGCGCCAACGCCGCGTGGCGCGTGAAGTCGGACAGACGCACTTTGACGATTTTGGGGGGAATGGAACTGACCGCAAAATATGCGAACTGGCCGGCGGGATCGATCGCCGCGGCGGTCGCATTGCTCTCGCCCGCATTAAAATTCAGCGAAGCGACATTGCTGAAGTCCGAAAGCCGGATTTTGGCGACACTCGCCGGCGAAGCGTTATTCCCAAAATAAGCGAATTGCCCGGAGGGATCGATGACCGCGCACTTCACGTTCGCCTGCGCAAGAGTCAGGGCGCCGGCACGGGTGAAATCGGACAAACGCACTTTGATCACGTGGGCCGGCGTTGTGTCGGTTCCAAAATACGCGAACTGGCCGGCGGGATCGATCGCCGCGGTAATGATTCTAGAATCCGCCGGAGTAAGAGCCAAAGAGCCCGCAACCGACAGGTCTGAAACACGCACCTTCATGATAATCGCGGTGGCGTTACTCCCGCATGTTGGCAGATAAAGGAACTGCCCCGAGGGATCGAGCACGCTGGCCAGGATCGAGTCGGCAACGGAATCAAGTTTCAGCGTCGCCACGCAGCTCAAATCTGAGAGGCGGTATTTCGCCAGAATTTGTTGTTGAAAGTAAAGCGCATCAATCCCGTATAAAAATGCACCAGCCGAATCGATGACCGCACAGCTAAGGGATGCCTGACCGGGATTCAGCGTCAACGTCCCGTTGCGCGTGAAGTCGGAGAGGCGCACTCGAATCACGCGGGCCGGTGTCGAGCCCGTTCCGAAACACACACAGCCCATGTTCGGATCGATCGCCGCGCAATTAGCACTACCCTCGGTGATATCGAGCGTCATGGTATCAACCCGGGTGAAATCGGACAGGCGCACCTTGATGATCTTTTGACCGTTGCCGATATAAAGAAATCCCGCGGTGGGATCGATCTCGACTGGTGTCAAAGCGCCGGCATTATAATCCAGGCCGAGATTCGACACGCGCGTAAAATCAGACAAACGCACCTTGATAACCCAAGCATTGTTGCAAAAATAGGCGTTACCCGCCGCGGTATCGATCGCCGCAGCTCTCAGCTGATACTCCCCCGTTGCAAGCGTGAGCCTGCCTGCAAGGGTAAAGTCCGACAGCCGGATCTTTACAACGCGAGGCAGATATCCGGTCGCTCCGAAATAGGCAAACCCGTTTGCCGCGTCAATGGTTGCACAACCGAACCCGTATTCGTTGGTCGTCAACACGCCAACACGCGTGAAGTCGGACAGGCGCACTTTGACGATCTTGCCCGGATTGGTGTCGGTTCCGAAATACAAAAAGCCCCGAGCCGTGTCGATCGCCGAACAAACGAGGTTGTCCTCGCCGGAGTTAAGCGTCAGTTCCCCGGCATGGCTGAAATCCGAAAGCCTTACCCTCACGACAACTCCGGGCGAGGTGTCTGTTCCAAAGTAAGCGTAACCACGGGACGGGTCGATTGCCGCGCACGCAAATTTATTCCCTCCGGGCATCAACTTGAGCTGGCCGACCCGCGAGAGGTCGGACAGACGAACTTTGACGACGAGACCGTTTGAGCCGAGGTAGGCGTATCCGACTGACGCGTCCACCGCAATACACCTCATTGAGCCTTCCGGGTAAATCCCGCACGTGCTCCCCAGCCGAAGCGTGCCCAGGCTTGGATAGGCGGTTGATCCGATGCTGCCGTTGCCCGCCACGACGGCTTTTTCAGGGGCCCGGGCTGGAATACCGATAGCTATAAAGAAAGTAAGGATCAGGGCAAGAACTGCCCGGGGAACTGATTTGTACATCAACACGCTCTCCAATTTCACGCGTCCGCATAGTCGCCTGTGTCTTTAGAAGACGCATGATTCCTATCTATTTTGATCCATTTCGTCAACCAAGAAGTTATGATGTAGGCCAAAATCAGACGCTAATACCCGTCGGAGATGCGGCTGAAAATCCTCTGCCACACCAGCCACAGGCCGATGCCGACGGCGGCGCCGATGACGTTGGAGGCTTCGTCGAGGATGTCGAACGAGCGGTCGGGGGTGAGGACCTGCAGGCACTCGATGTAAAATCCCCACGCGGTCGCAACCAGGGCGACCAGCAGCACGGCGGCGCCGGTCGGCTGGCGGTCGCGCACCCACGCGCGCAGCATCAGCCACCCGAGGCCGGCATACATCAGGCCATGGACGAGCTTGTCGGAAACGCGGATCTTGGGGATGTCGTCGCCGGGCACGAGGCACGCCGCCATGATCGCGACGATCCAGAGCGTCAGCGGCAGGGTGTAATAGATCGCCGGGTGGGCGTTGCCGGCGCGCTCGACCCACACGAACGGCCTGACTGCAAGACCCTTAGGCGTCATCGGGCTCGTTCCCCTTGAAAGAGATGATCTTGAACCCGGGGTCGAGAACGACAACGGCGTTGTCGGGGATGTCCTTGTGGATCACGGCGTTGGCGCCGATCTTGACATTGTTGCCGATGGTGATCTTGCCGAAGATCTTGGCGCCGGGGCCGATATAGACGTTGTCGCCGATCACGGGCGTGCCGCGTTTTTCGCCGCGGCCGGAAACGCCGATCGTGACCTGGTGCGAAATGGCCGCGCGCCGGCCGATGACGGTCGCGGATGAAATGATGATGCCGCCGTAATGGCCGATATACAGCTCCGGCCCGATCTTCGTCGAGCGCGGGATCTCGATGCCCCACAGGGCCCGCATGAGAAACGAGAACACCCAGTAGATCGGCAGCAGCAAAAGTTTCACGATCAGGGGCTTGCCGATCAGCCACTGGCCGTATCTCAAGACGACGGTGGCCTGCACGCCGGGCGACCCGATGCAATAGATGATCCGGCGGAGTCTGGTTCCGCGCGTCATCAGCCATGTGCGCCTGAGGTCCTGCCTAAGCATGTCGCCAACCAATCATCAATGCGGAAACATAACAAGAAACGCGCGCAATTCTGTCGCCCCTGCCGGGGCTTGCACCAACAATAAAACCGCTTTTCCCAGGGCTAACGCCCTGGGCTAAGTTATACCGCCCCTGCCGGGGCTCGGCATTGAGCCAAAATCGAAGGCCGGCATTCAAGGCAAGGTGGTATTTCATCAATTTCATCTTAACCCATCCGTCGTTGAATGGTTAACAATGAAACGCCCGGCGGGAGGTTGGCGCGCTCGAGCCACCAGGTTTCGAAACGGTGCAGCCCGATCATGATCCGGTTTATCCAGTCGGGGACGATGAACGTGTCGGAGCGCGGCGGGCGCCTGGCGTGCCGCAGGTTCCGCGACAGTCTGACCGCCGCGGCCACCGGCAGGATGAACGAGAAACAAGGCGTGAAGCGGATCTTCTCCCATCGGCCGCCGGTGAACAGGGCCCGAAATTCGTGGTGGGTGTAGCGGCGCTTGTGGTGCAGCGAGACGTCGTGGCTCGACCACAGGAGCGGATGTGCGGGAACCGTGGCGAGAAGAAATCCGCCCGGCCGCAGGACGCGCCAGACCTCGGCGATGAGCTCGTGGTCGTCCGAGACATGCTCGATCAGGTCGAAGGCGGTGACGACGTCAACCGACTGGTCGGCAAGCGGAATCCGGACGGCATCGGCCTGGATGAGCTTGCCGATGCCGCGGCCCCTGCAGCAGGCCAGGGCCTCGGGGGCGATATCGGTGCCGATGGCGTCGCCTTCGGCCTGGCGGCGCTGAAGGAACATGCCGGTCCCGCAACCCAGGTCAAGCATCCGAATGGGCCGACCCGCGAGCCGCGGCATGATCTCGCGGCGCAGCAGGCCCTCGGTCATGAGCAGGCGGCTCTGGAACCACCAGTGGCGGTCCTCCAGCTCGAACATGGTCTGGTATTCGCGCGATTCCATTTGGGCTTGCGAGATTCCCCACATTGGTCGAGGATAACGGGCGCTGCCGTTTGCGCACGCGATCAGCGTGTCATAACCAACATTCGTAATGCAAGCGGCGATGGAACTTCCAGAGTCCGATGGCTAAAGCCGGTTTTCGAGAAGCCGGCTAAAGCCGGACCACCGGCTGAAGCCGGTGGCAACCGATTCAGCCCGCTGAAGCGGGCATTTCATTCGTGCTGAAGCGGGCATTCATTCGAGAAGAAAGCTGCAAACATGCGCGTCGTGGTCGATGAGAATATCCCTTATGCGGAGCCGATTTTTTCGCAATTCGGCGAAGTGAAAACCGTCGCGGGGCGCGCGGTCACGGCCGAGATGGTCTCGGGTGCCGACGCGTTGATCGTGCGGTCGGTGACGCGGGTGGGCGAGGCGCTGCTGGCGGGGAGCAAGGTGCGGTTCGTCGGCACGTCCACGATCGGCACGGATCACGTCGATACGGCATGGCTTGAACGGCAGGGGATCGGCTTCTCGGCCGCGCCCGGGAGCAACGCCGAATCGGTCGCGCAATACATCGCGGCGGCGCTGGTGCATGCCGCGGGCCGGCGCGGGACGCCACTGTCGAACTGCTCGATCGGGATCGTCGGCGTGGGCAACTGCGGCAGCCGGGTGGAACGCATCGCGCGCGCGCTCGGCATGGAAGTCCTGCTGAACGACCCGCCGCTCATGCGCGCGAGCGGTGACGATACAAGGTATCGGCCGCTGCGCGAGTTGCTCGATTGCAACTTCCTGACGCTGCACGTGCCGCTCACGCGCGAAGGCAAGGACCCGACCTGGAAACTGATCGACGAGAAGACGCTCAACTGGCTGCTGCCGGAGGCGGTCGTGATCAACGCCTCGCGCGGGTTCGTCGTCGATGAACAGGCGCTGATCCAGCGCGTGCTGGAGGAGCGGCTGGCGGGCGCGATCCTCGACGCGTGGGAGAACGAGCCGGCGATCAACATCGAACACATGCGGCGGACGATGATCGCGACGCCGCACATCGCGGGGTATTCGTTCGACGGGAAAGTCGCCGGTGCATTGATGATCGCCGAGGCCGTGGCGCGGCATTTTGAAATGAATTATGAAAAGCCGGAATTGCCGATGCCGCCGGCGGCGGTGCCGACGATTGAATTGAAAACCAAGGGACGCGAGGCCGACTCGATATTGGCCGAGCTGATCTCGACGGCGTATCCGATCACGCGCGACGACTCGGATTTGAGGGCTGCTATGGGACGCGCCGAACAGGGGATCGGGCCGGCGTTCGACCAAAGGCGGAAATTGTATCCGCTGCGGAGGGAATTCAACGCCACGCGCGTGATCCTGCACGGCGCGGACGAGGAATTGAAGGCGCGGGTAAGGACGATCGGGTTTGAGGTGGAGTGAGGAATAGGCCTTATAGGGCTTATAGGGCGCATAGGTCCGATACGGAGAATTGATGATCGCCACCGACAAAGATCTCGATTTGAAGGTCCACACTCGTCTGGAGGACATCGATCCCGCCGAGTGGGATGCGCTCGTGCTTCAAATGCGCGAGCCGGCGATTTATCATTCGCATGACTGGGCGCGGCTGTGGCTGAAGCATTTTGGCGAGGGGATTGCGCCGCGCATTTTCGCCGTGCGCGAGGGCGGGAAATTAATCGGGCTGCTGCCGATGCTGGTCGCGTCGCAGCGGATCAAGATTTTTTCGCGACGGCGACTTGCGCCACTGTCCTCGGCATCGGCGCCGGCGCCTCAGTATCTGGGGCCGATCTGCGATCCGGAACACGAAAACGAATGCATCGAGTTGATGGCGCGCGAACTGCTGAAGACGCGCGACGCGGACGCGATCTATTTCGAACACTTCCTGCCGGGGCAGCCGGCGGAAAAGCTTGTGGACAGGCTTGCGGCGACGCGCAACGCGATTCGCTGGACCGGCGAGACGACCTACTGGGTTCCGCTCGCCGAGACATTCGAGGCGTTTTGGGAAACGCTGCCGCGCAAGTTGAAGAAGAACATCGTGAGCGCGCGCAACCGGTTTGCCTCGACCGAAGGGGCGCGGATCGAGCCGGTGACGAATAAGGAAGGCGTCGAGGCGGCCGTCGAGGCCTTTCGGCGGCACAGCATCGCGCGGCTTGGCGACAAGGGGATCGATTCGACGCTTAACGACCGCCGGATGGCCGATTTCTTCGGCAATCTGGCGCGGGCGAGCTTCGAGCGCGACCGCGCCATCTGTTTTGGCGCGTGGCTTGGGGACAAGTGCATCGGCACGATCTTCGGGCTGAGCATGGGCGCGTATCTGTGCTACTACAACGGATCTTTCGATCCGGAGCACTCGAATTTGAGCCCGGGGACGCTGCTGATCGATACGCTGTGCAAGGAAGCGATCGCGAAAGGGCACCGCAAGCTCGACATGCTCGCGGGGTTCGGCGAATACAAGCACCGATGGGCGGGAGAAAACTGCGCGAAACTGCAGCACGCGACGGTTCCGCTGGGAAGCATCAAGAATCTGCCGTTCACCATTTGGGAGCGCATGAAGGCGAAGAAGTCCGGCCGGGAAACGCATGAAGATCACGAAAAACAATAGATTGCGAACGGATTTTTGATTTCTGTCTCCCCTCGGGGCTCGTGTTTGTGGCGTCATAGCCCGCCCTTCGGGCCTGTGTATGCAACCAAACAAGAACTGGGGGCAATCTTTCGGCAACCGCACGATTGCATATTGTTTTCACGCCGCAAGGGGTGAAATTGAATGCAAAAGGGACACTAAATTTCCGGGCTCGAAGGTTGTAAGCAATCGCCGCGTGTCATGGCGGGTTGCCGACCGAAAACGCGTTTCCCATTGATCCTGCGATGAGGCCGGGATCGAGGGGTGCCCCCCATGGAATCATTCGCGCGCATTGACAGAGGCATTGCGCGCGCGGATAATCGATTGGAATTTGATGGAGTCCAACATGTCACAAACCACCACCACACTGCCCCTCCTGGCCGATTTGCCCGATCCGCAGGGCTATTACGGCCGGTTCGGCGGCCGTTATGTTCCCGAAACACTGATGGCCGCCCTCGAAGAGCTCGAGACCATTTATGCGTCCGTGCGTCACGATCCGGAGTTCCACGCCGAGTTGAACGAGCTGTTCCAGCACTACGTCGGCCGGCCGACACCGCTTTGGGAGGCCAAGCGGCTTGCGGAGACGCTCGGCGGTAAGGCGCGCATCTTCCTCAAGCGCGAGGACCTGTGCCACACCGGCGCGCACAAGCTCAACAACACGCTCGGCCAGGCGCTGCTCACGAAGCGGCTCGGCAAGAAACGCGTCATCGCCGAGACCGGCGCGGGCCAGCACGGCGTCGCAGCGGCCACCGCGGCCGCGCTGCTGGGCTTGGAGTGCGAAGTCTTCATGGGCGCCGAGGACATCAAACGCCAGGAACTGAACGTGTTCCGCATGAAGCTGCTCGGCTCGAAGGTGCGCGAGGTGCGCTCGGGCTCGATGACGCTCAAGGACGCCACCAACGAGGCGCTGCGCGAGTGGATGGCGCGCGTCGAGGACACGCACTACATCATCGGCTCGTGCATCGGGCCGCATCCGTATCCCATGATCGTGCGCGACTTCCAGTCGGTCATCGGCCGCGAGTCGCGCAAGCAGTTCAACGAACAGGTCGGCGGGCTGCCCGACGCCGTCATCGCGTGCGTCGGCGGCGGATCGAACTCGATGGGCCTGTTCGCGCCGTTCTACGAGGACTGGGACGTCAAGATGTTCGGCGTCGAGGCCGAAGGCGAAGGCTTCCTGACCGGGCGCCACGCGTGCTCGATCGGCAACCGCGAAGTCGGCGTGTTCCACGGCGCGCGGCTGTTCGTGCTGCAGACCCCCGACGGCCAGATCACGCCGGCGCACAGCATCTCGGCGGGATTGGATTACCCGGGAACTGGGCCGGAGCACTGCTTCTACGCCGAATCGGGGCGCGCCACCTACCTGAGCGTCACCGACACCGAGGCGATCGAGGCGTGCCGGCTGCTCTGCCGCACCGAGGGCATCCTGCCGGCGATCGAGTCGGCGCACGCCGTCGCGGCGCTGCCGAAGATGCTCCCGCAGCTGAACGAGGGCGCCAAGGTCATATTGGGGCTCAGCGGCAGGGGCGACAAGGACGTCTATACGCTTCGCAAGTATTTTGAAGAGTAAGGATAAACGGTCGCACGAGCAAGATATCTATGAAAATTAAAAAAAGGTATAAAATCCTGGCAGCCTTTCCAATTTTTGCAATTGCGTTCATGGGATTGATCAATTATGGGATCGCCAAAGACCTCAATTTCGAACTCGACGAAAATTCTTTTAGCAATCAATACCTTACGAAGATCACACGAACCGGGATCAAGCTCCCAAATGGTTCACGAGGATTGCGTTTATACTGTCATGAGTGGGGGTTCAAAACATATATAATAGCCAAGGTTGAGATTCCTGGAAACTCGGCCGAAACTCTTATCACACAACTGAAACAGCTTTATGAGACGGAAAAACTTTGCAGCATCATGTATTTTACGGAGAAGGTGAGTTGGTGGAATCCACCGTTAGATTCAATTTTGTTTCGGCGGCAATATCGATCGTACAACATCCATACGCAGGTCTGGGTCTGTAAAGAAAATGAAAAAACGATGCTGTATTTGATAAACACAATCAGACCCAGTTCCGGAGCAAATGAGCTTTAAAACGGCACACGTAACCAAGGATAATAGGAACATGAATCGCATCGACTCTGCTTTCGAAAAACGGCGCGCTGAGGGGCGGGCGGCGATGATTTACTACATCACGGCCGGCTATCCCGATGTCGCGACCACCGAAACCGCGATCGATGGGCTGGCCGAGGCCGGCGCGGACGTCATCGAGCTCGGCATCCCGTTCTCCGACCCGATCGCCGACGGCCCGACCATCCAGGAAGCCTCGAAGGTGGCGCTTGAGAACGGCATCACCGTGCAGGCGATCCTCGACCTGACGGGGCGCATCCGCCAGCGCCACCCCGACCTCGCGATCCTGCTGTTCGGCGCGTATAACCCGATCCTGCACTACGGCGAACAGGCGTTCATCGATGCGGCGTCCGCGGCCGGCGCCGACGGCCTGCTCGTGCCGGACCTGCCGCCGGAAGCCGCCGCCAAGCTGCACACGGCGGCCGAGGCCGCGGGGCTCGCGATGGTGTTCCTCGTCGCGCCGACGACGACCCCCGAGCGCGCCCGGAAAATAGCGGAAGCGTCGCGCGGCTTTATTTATTATATTTCCCTCAAGGGCGTCACGGGCGCGCGCGCCGAGATGCCGCCCGACCTCGAGCCGCGCGTGAAGGCGGTCAAGGCCATGACGAGAAAGCCGGTCGCGGTCGGGTTCGGCGTCTCCGAGCCCGCGCAGGCCAAGGCGATCGCGAAGTTCGCCGACGGCGTGATCATCGGCAGCGCGCTGGTCAAGCTGGTCGGTGCCAACGCCGGCAAGCCCGAACTCAAAGAACGCGTCAAGGCTTACGCGGGCGGAATGATCGAATCGTGAATCGTGGATCGTGAATCGTTTGTTCAATTCGATTCCGATTGCGATTACGATAACGAGCACGAGCACGAAAAGGGGCGGCGTTATGAGAATCATCATCATGCTTCTGGTGGTTGTTTTGATCGCGCCGGCGTCGCAGGCCGCGACGCGAGGCAGGCTTCGCCGCGCCGACGCCGCCAGCACCGTGACGCTCAAGGGCGTGCTTAAGGCGCCACCCACGGTCGTCAGGATGGCGCCGATCGTCAAGGGGCGGCAACCCGAAGCCACGCCCACGCCCGCGCCGACACCCGAACAGGAAACGACGGAGCTCCGCCCGGCAAAGCCGCAGACCAGGCCCGAACCGGCCCCCGCCGAGACCGCGCCCGCACAACCTCAAACCGTCTCCAAGCCGCGAGGCCCCATTGACCAAACGCTCGCCAACCTCATCGCGCAGCCGGCCAACGCCGCCACGCGCGACAAGCTTCGCGCCTACGCCGCCGGCCATGCCAAGGCCGAACAGGTCGCGCCGGCGCTGATGCGCATCGGCCAGATCAGCACGGCCCTGGGCGACCTCGCTGACGCCCGCAAGAGCTATGAATCGGTGATCAGGCTGACGAGCCAGCCGGCCGAGAAGGCGCTTGCGCGCGAGGGCCTGCTTGAGGCGCTGATCCACCAGAACGATCTCGACCAGGCCGAGGCCGTCTATAAAAGCCTTCGCGCCGAAAGCCCGGACCACGTCCTGAGCCCGGCGACGCAGGTCGATGCCGGCATGATGCTTGCCATGCAGGGCCGGGCCGTCGATGCGCGCGCCGCGTGGGATCAGCTGGAGCGGACGCTCCAGGCGATGCCGAAGCCGCAGGCCGACGCGATGCGCCCGCGGCTGACGCTGGCGCGCGGGCTCGCCGACGAACTCGAGGGCCGCGTCGATCAGGCGCGCGCCGCGTATCAGGAAATTGTCTCGCGCCAGCCGCAGTCGGAGGCCGCGGCCACGGCCCGGCTCCGCATCGCCGATATCAGCAAACCACTCACGTTGACCGCTCCCGCCACCACTGCGAAACCCTGAGGAACGAACCGCTGTATGCCTTACAAGATCAATGCGTTCATGCTCGACGAGAACCACCGCCGCGCCCATGCCCCGGAGAACTACTACCTGGACCGGCTGCGCCGCGAGGGCAACCTGATTGAAATCGACAACATCCAGATCGACGCCGAACAGCTCGTCCTGCGCTCGTTCCAGTGTGACACGACGTGGTGCGTACGCTCGTCCGGCGAGCCCGCGTCGCGCCAGTTCAAGGGCTCGTGCTGCACCGACCTGCAGGTCGATGTGACCGAGCACGAAAGCGCCCGGCTGCGCGAGCTGGCCTCCATCGCCGAGGAACGGCTGTCGCTGGGGATCGGCGACCCGATGCTGCCGATCGTGCGCCGGCTGCGCGACGGCAAGTTCACCGAGCGGCTCGACCGCGGCGATGTCGCGTTCCGTCACCTCACGAGCTCACGCTGCGCGCTGTCGTGGCTGACCACGGCGGGCGTGCTGCGCTGCGGCATCAACACGCTGTGCGACCGGCTCGGCCTGCCGCTGGAACAATACAAGCCCGAGCCGTGCTACCTGTTCCCGCTGCATTATGTCGAGGCGGAGCAGGGCAAGTATTTCTTCACGCTCATCAGCAGCGAGACGTACGAATTCATCGGCGCCGATCATCACACGGCGCACCTCAAGTGCCTGCGCAAGCCCAAGCCGGGTTCGCCCCCCGCCTACCAGTCGCTCAGGTTCGAACTGATCCTGTGCCTTGGCGAGAAGTTCTACGAGCAGCTCGAAGAGGCGGCGGCGGAGTTCCTCGCGAACCGGGGCATTTCGGCCGAGGTCGGGAGCGTCACACCATGAGAGCCCCGCAGGAGTCGATGTACTCCGGCCTGTGCCATCTCTTCAACATGATCCCGCTGTGGGGTCTGCTCTACTGCGGGTGGGTCTTTTATTCCATGCGCGAGGAAAGCCGCTACATCGTGCGCCACGCCCGCGAGGCGATGATTTTTCATTCGCTGCTGATGGCCGCGACGCTCGTGTTCCTGATCTCAGAGCTGCTGCGGCGGCTCATCGCCGTGCTGTCGCCCGCGATCGGCTCGTTCCTGCACAACATGAACATCACGATCTTCATGACGGTCGTGGCCGTGTACTGGGTGATCTGCCTTCTGGGCGCGTGGCGCTGCTTCTCGCGGCAGAATTTCCATTATCCATTCATCGGCCGGCCGCGCTCATGACGGCGGCCAACGACGCTCTGGTTCTCGGGGTCGAGGCGGCGACGCCGGTCGGCGGGGTCGCGCTGGCCGACGCCTCAGGCCGGCTGATCGCGCATTGCTGGCGCGTGCGGCAGGGGCCGATTTCGGTTTCGCTTCTTGCGGACCTGGACGCTTTATTTCATGATGAAGGTCTGAAGCGGGAGAACGTGCGGGCCATCGGCGTTTCGCTCGGCCCGGGGGCCTTCACCGGCCTGCGCGTCGGCCTGGCGACGGCCAAGACGCTGGCGCGCGGATGGGGCGCGAAGCTTTACGGGTTTTCCACGCTCGAGTTGGCGGCACGGCGCTGGCCGATCGCGGGCGACGCCGTGGCCGTGCTCCTCGACGCGAGGCGCGGCGAGATGTACGGCGGGCTTTACCGGATCGCGCCATCCGGCCGGCCCGCGGCGCTGCGGCCCGACTCGGTCGAATCGATCGAATCGCTGCTCAACGCGATCGACGCGATGAACGAGCCGTTCGTGTTTGCCGGCGACGGGGCATGGAAAAACCGCGCGGCGATTGACAAGCGGCTTGGCGGCCGGGCGAAATGGGCGCCGCCGCACATCGGCTCGCCGGGAGCCGACGCCGCCGCCATCGCCGCCGCCGAGGCCCTGGGCGCGGACATCCCGTCCCTCGAACCGCTTCAAGCCGCGCCGCTCTACCTGCGGCCGAGCGATGCGGAAAAACGCCACGGCGTCCACCTCAACGCACCCTGGAGCGCGTGATGGCCACCCGTCGCGAAATCACTGTCGGCGCATTCGTCATCGCGGGGTTCCTGCTTTTCCTCGCCTTCACGGTGTCGCTGCGCAACCTCGATTTCCTGAGTAACCGCCACACCTATTACATTTACTTCGACAAGATCGAGCGGCTCGAGCCCGGCGCGGCCGTGCTGTTCTACGGCGCGCCGGCCGGCGCCGTCAGCAACATCCAAATCGTCGGCGGCGCGCACCCGATCATGGTGACGATCCGCATCGACAAGACCGTCGTCCTGCATCCCGGCACCGAGATCCGCGTCGTTCCGGCCGCGGTGATCGGCGAAACGACCGTCAATATCGACTCGGCGGGCGACGAGAAGAAACCACGCCTCGAACCCGGCGGCGAACTCATCGGCAAGGCACCCGCCACGATCGAGACGACCGTCGTCGATCTTTCCGAGCGCATCAACACCGTGCTCGATCAGCTCACGCCGACGCTCTCGGCGATCAACAAGCTCGTCGGCGACAAGGCCAACCAGGAACACGCCCGCCAGATCCTGGAGAACTTCGCCAACGCCTCGGCCAACCTCGACAAGACGCTCAAGGCGATGAACGAGCAGGTCCGGCCGATCATCGAGGACCTGCACAAGGTCCCGATCCAGTTGCAGTCGTTCCTTGACCACGCCACGTCGGCCACGCAGCAGTTCGATGCCGCCGCGCGCTCGTGGAACCAGGCAGGCCAACAGCTCAACAGCGCCGTTCGCAGCAACAGCGCCGAGCTTCAGCGCACAATCGACCGCCTGAGCCGGACCGTCACGCAAAGCCAGAAGCCGATCGACGACATGATCGCGAACCTCAACCGCAGCGCCGAACGGCTCAACCAGATCATCGAGGGCATCCAGAAGGGCCAGGGGACGCTCGGCGCGCTGCTGACCGACCCGCGCCCGTTCGACCAGTTGCGCGAACTGCTCAACTCGCTTTCGAGCTCGCTCACCGGCCGCCGCCAGCAGATCGTTCCGTTCCCGCAGGAAAACCAAAAGCCGGGCCGCCTCGCGCCGGCGCCGCAAGGCCAGCCGTGAGGGCGCCCGCGCTGATATTCCTGATCGTGCTGGCGGCCTACGCGCTGACCGCCGCCGGACACCTGTTTTCACCCGACGAGGAAATCGTGTTCCGCACGACGCGCGCCCTGGCCTCGGGCCGGGGTCTCGCGATCGAGCCGCTGCCCAGCGGCGAAGCCACGCGCCCCGCGAATCCGCCGCGCGCCGACGGGCGCGAATACGCCCAATACGGCATCGGCCAGCCGATCCTGGCCATGCCGCTGGTGTGGATCGGCAACGGCCTCGCGCGAATCGGCGGCGACCGGGCGTGGCAGCGGCTGTACGGCAACCAGCCGTTCGGGCCGGCGCAGATCGGGTTCGCGCCGACGGCCGCCGAGCTCGCGCCGCGCTGGGCGTGCTCGTGGTTCAACATCCTGCTCGGCGCGGCGATGGCCGTGCTTGTTTATTTCCTCTGCCTCGAAGCGATCGAAACGCCGAAATACGCCGTGCTCGCGGCGCTGCTTTACGCGCTGGGGTCGATGGCGTGGCCGCACAGCCGGGCGTTCTTCACCGAGCAGTTGGCGGCTTTTTGCCTGATGCTTTCGTTCTACGCGCTGGCGCGCTCGTTGCGGGGCAACCGCCGGCTTGCGTGGTGCCTTGGTGCGGGCGTCGCCGCCGGTTACGCGTTCCTCGCGCGCAACGATTCGGTGCTCGCCTACCCCGGCCTCGCGGTGATGATGCTGGGGCCGATCGTGTCGGCGGCGCGCGCGCGCGGCCGCTCGTTCTGGCCGGCGTGGATCGTGTTCGCGCTGCCGGTCATCTGCGCGGGCGCGGCGCAATTGCTCCTCAACAAGCTGCATTTCGGCAACGTGATGGCCTCCGGCTACAGCGACCAGCCCGAGGGCGTGAAGTTCTCGACGCCCATGATCGCCGGGCTTTACGGCCTCCTGTTCAGCGCGGGCAAGGGCATGTTCTTCTTCTCGCCGGCGCTGGCGCTGAGCTTTTTCGGCTGGAAGCATCTCGCGCATTGCTGGCGCAGGCGCCATGCGGCGATCGTGTGGGCGTTGGCGCTGATGATCGTCTCGCCGCTGGCGATCCAGGCCACGTGGCAGAACTGGCCGGGCGGCTGGTGCTGGGGCCCGCGGCACATTTTCCAGATCCACGCGTTCCTGGCGGTGCCGATCGCGGCCTCGCTCGCGTTTTCGTGGAATCGCGGCGCGCGCATCGCCGTCGTGGTCCTGTTCTTCATCGGCGCAGCCGTGCAGCTCCTCGGCTCGGCGGTCAATTTCAACGCGTTCTACCTCAGGTTCTTCCGCGCCACGAACGGCGCGCCCGGTTACGTGACGATGTTCGACCCGCCGGATCAGCAATACTGGTCGGAGTATTTCCAGATTCTGTGGCGCCAGAATCCCGAGACCCAGTTCCATCCGCTTGCCATCGATCCTCGCACCGGGCAGCCGGCGTTCGTCGCGCCGGCGCCGACTCAGAATTCGATTTACCTGCCGCAGCAAAGCGTGTGGGCCGGCTACCCCGCGCTGATCCGCCATGGCGAGGTCGATCTGTTCTGGCTTCGCGCCGCCGGGATCGCGCCATGAGCCTGCGGGTCATCGCCGGGCGGTTTCGCGGGCGCACGCTGAGCGTTCCGCGCGGCCAGGCCACGCGCCCGACGCTCGGCCGCGTGAGGGAATCCCTTCTCGGGATTCTCAACCCGTGGCTCCCCGGCGCGCGCGTGCTCGATCTTTACGCGGGGTCGGGCGCGCTCGGAATCGAGGCGCTGAGCCGCGGCGCGCAGTTCGCGGCGTTCGTCGAGAATTCGCACCCCGCGCTCAAGGCGCTTCAGGCGAACATCGCCGCGCTCGGCATTGCGGCCGAGACCGCCGTCATCGAGCGCGACGCCATGCGGTTCCTCGGCGCCGGCGCGCCGCCGCGGGATCTGCCGTTCGACATCGTCCTGCTCGACCCGCCGTACGGGTTGGAACTTGCCGACAAGGCGCTGGAGAAAATCTCGGAGTCGGCGGGGGCATGGCTCAGCGCCGAGGCGCTCGTTGTCGCCCAGGCCGGCCGGCACGACAAGCTCCAGGAGCGCTACGGCAACCTCGCCCAGACCCGCCAGGCCCGCTACGGCGACACGTGGGTCGCGATTTACAAATTGCAGTAGGGCTTGCACCGTACTCGTGCTCGAAACCTGGCAAAGCCAGAACCAATACGAGCACGAGCACGAACCCAATGAGGAGACAACCATGAAATCGTACCGCGAAGAAATTCTCGTCGAGATCCCGCAGCGCCGCGGGTTCCTGAACATCACGCCGCAGGTCGAGGACGCGATCGGCAAGAGCGGCATCCGCGAGGGGCTGTGCCTCGTTAATCCGATGCACATCACGGCCAGCGTCTATATCAACGACGACGAGCGCGGCCTGCTCGGCGATTACGACCGCTGGCTGGAAAAACTCGCGCCGCACGAGCCGATCGAACAATACCGGCACAACGACACCGGCGAGGACAACGCCGACGCGCACCTCAAGCGCCAGGTGATGGGCCGCGAGGTCGTCGTCGCGATCACCAACGGCAAACTTGATTTCGGCACCTGGGAGCAGATTTTCTATGCGGAATTCGACGGCAGAAGGAAGAAGAGAATTTTGGTGAAAATCATTGGGGACTGAAACGATTGCGGAGTGCGGAATGCGGAGCATGAGTCATGGAAACGATTGAAGAACTTGAAGAGCTCATCACGCACTGCCGCAAGTGCCCGCGGCTGGTCGAGTGGCGCGAACGGGTCGCGCGAGAGAAGCAGGCGCGGTTTCGCGATTGGGAATACTGGGGCCGGCCGGTGCCGGGGTTCGGCGATCCGGCGGCCAGGCTGGTCATTGTCGGGCTGGCGCCGGCGGCGCACGGTGGAAATCGAACCGGCAGGATCTTCACCGGCGACCGCAGCGGCGACTGGCTCTTTCGCACGCTGCACAAGTTCGGGTTCGCCAACCAGCCGGCGTCCGTGAGCCGCGAGGACGGGCTGAAACTGACCGACTGTTTCGTCACGGCGGCGGTCAGGTGCACACCGCCGGCGAACATGCCGGCGGCCGGCGAGTTCGCCAACTGCCGGCCGTACCTAGCGAGGGAACTGGAGTTGCTCGAGCGCGCGCGCGTATTGGTCGGGCTGGGGCGCGTGGGCTTCGAAAGCGCGTGGAAGGCGGCGGTCTCGGCGCGCAAAGTGGCCGATTCGCGGAAGCCGAAATTCGGCCACGGCGCCGAGGCGATGATCGGGGAGGGCCTGACGCTTCTCGGGTCGTTTCACCCAAGCCAGCAAAATACGTTCACCGGCAAAATGACCGAGGTGATGTTCGACTCGGTTTTCAGGCGCGCGAGGAGGATTTTGGGCGGGTGATCGGCTTCAACGCGAATGACATCCATTCAAACAAAAGTTTTGCGGCAATCAAGACCGCCGAACAGCTTGGTTACAAGGCGATCAGGTGATTGGATCGATTACGATTACGATTACGAGCACGAGCACGAGCACGAACGGATAACTATCGTCAAGCGCTCTAGAGGCGCGGATGAGATTATTCTGACAAGAGGAACTCGATGG
>JAJFUE010000171.1 GCA_021372575.1 bacterium
CTTGTCGCACTGCGCGCGGCGCTCGTTGTATGCGGAACCCTCCAGCCCGCGCCGGGTGGCGGTGTCCATGATGACGACGCTGGCGCCCGCGGGGAGCGGGTACGGCTTGAGCTCGAGGGAGCGGCAATCGATCAGCAGGGCCTGGCCGGCGCGGCCCTCGGCCGAGATGAGCTGGTCCATGATGCCGCAGTTGACGCCGACCCATTTGTTCTCGGCCTTTTGTCCGAGTCTGGCCATCCGCGTGGCGTTCCATTCGAAGCCGGACACGGCGCTGAACGCGCGCGCGACAGCCAACTCCAGCGCCGCCGAGGACGACAGCCCCGACCCGATCGGCACGTCGCTCGAAAGCACGCCGTCCCAGCCGCGCAGCGCGAAACCCTCCTCCTGCAGCGCCCACGCCACCCCCTTGACGTATTCGCTCCACGAGTTGCCGTTTTTCCGAATGTCATCCAGCGCGAACTCGTCGCTCTCGTCCAGGTCGAGCGTGCGGATGTTGACGATGCGGTCCTCGCGCGGCCGCAATGCGATCCACGTGGCGCGGTCGATCGCCATCGGGAACACGAACCCGTCGTTGTAGTCGGTGTGCTCGCCGATGATGTTCACCCGGCCGGGCGCGCGAACGACGACGGCCGGCTTCTGCCCATAGCGTTCGTCAAAATCCCGGGTCACATTCTGCATGATCGACATGAGTGGCTCCCTGTGCGTCCTGGCTCCACGCGGCTCTCAAGAGCGCCGGAAACATCGTGGTTTCGTTACGATATCTGCTTCGGCCGTCAACGGCAAGAACTTCAAGAAGCCCATAAAAACAAGGGTTGCTTGATCGATCCAAAATGTAGAAGATTCACTTTCCCCCCGGTTTAACGCATAGGTACGGGGAGACCCGGACACCAAATAAGTACCTTCCGGTGGATTCCACTGTCACTCGAGGTAGTGTGATGACTTTAACGATCTGGGACCTGCTGATCATTGTTGCCTTCTTCTGCGTTGTGTGGGGTTTCAGTCTGTTCAAGAGCCGCAAGGAAAAGACCAGCGAGGATTACTTCCTCGCCGGGCGCGGCGCCACGTGGCCGTTCATCGGCTTCTCGTTGCTGGCGGCCAACATCTCGTCGGAGCAGTTCGTCGGCATGAGCGGCCAGGGCGCCGGCGTCTCGGGTCTGGCCATCGCCAGCTACGAGTGGATCGCCTCAATCACCCTGGTGTTCGTGGCCATATTCTTCCTGCCGCGCTTTCTCAGGGCCGGCATCTACACGATTCCCGAATACCTCGAGTATCGCTACAACACGACCTGCCGCCTCATCATGTCGGTCTTCATGCTGCTGATGCTCGTGTTGGTGACGACGCCGTCGGTCGTCTATTCGGGCGGCGTCGCCATGCAGACGTTCATGGGCGATGTGCTGAAGGCCAGGGAGTGGACCGATCCCCAGATTCTGCTGCTCGGCATCTGGCTGGTCGGCGTGGCGGCCATGGTCTATACGGTCTTCGGCGGCCTGAAGGCGGTCATCTGGGCGGACCTGTTCCAGGGTTCGGCGCTGCTTTTGGGCGGCGCGGTTGTCCTGTTCTTCACCCTGGGCAAAATCGGCGGTTGGAACGCGGCGATGAGCCATGCGTTCGTGCAGCATCGGATGCACACGATGATGCCCGCCAACCATCCGTATGTTCCCTGGACCATGATCCTGCTCGGGATCTGGATTCCGAATTTCTACTACTGGGGCCTGAATCAATACATCACGCAGCGGACGCTGGCGGCCCAGACGCTGCGCCAGGGGCAACTCGGCGTGATCTTTGCCGCCGGGCTCAAGATGCTGATCCCGTTCGTGATCGTGATGCCCGGCATCATGGCGCCGATCCTTTATCCGCAGCTTCTTGAAGGCCCGGCGCGGGATTCGATCGACAACGCTTATCCGACGCTGATCAAAGGATTGATTCCGGCCGGCGTGATGGGTTTCGTGTTGGCGGCGCTGGCCGGCGCGGTCGTCAGTTCGCTGGCGTCGATGCTCAACTCGGCCTCGACCATCTTCACGATGGATGTTTACCGGCGGCTGTTCCACCGGGAAGCCTCGCAGCGCGCGCTGGTGAGTCTCGGCCGCGCCCTGACCTTCGCGTTCCTGATCATCGCCTGCCTGATGGCCCCGATGCTGGCCGATCCGAAATACGGCGGCGTGTTCACGTTCATCCAGGAATTCCAGGGCATGTTCACGCCGGGCATCCTGGCGGCATTCCTGTTCGGATTCATCGTCAAGCGCGCGCCGGCGGCCGCCGCGATCACGGGCCTCATCGGCGCCCCCGCGCTTTACTCGATGATGAAGTGGCCGCCGAAGCTGATGCTTGAGGCGGCCTACGGCGCGCAGGGATTCGATCCGAACACGATGAAAGCCGCCGAGTTTTTCACGAAGCACAACATCGATCCGGGCGCGTTGAACGGTTTCCTGGGACGCCTGTTCGACATGGCGTTCCTCAACCGCATGTCGATCTCGTTCGTGATCGTGCTGGCGCTGATGGGCCTGGTCACCGCGATGTGGCCGCTCAAAAAGCCGTTCGTGATCCCGGTCAACGAGAAGTTCGACATGCGCCCGGCCAAGTCGGTCGTCTGGTTGGGATCGCTCGTGATTCTTGTGACATTGGCTCTGTACGTTTACTTCTGGTAAGGGCCTTCGGTCATCCCGGCGGGCCGCGTTTCGCCAAACGCGGCCCGCCGATTTTGTTTTATGCTACAAGACCTGGTGTAGTGTTTCCGAATTGGAGTCGATTTTGTTTTTGAACCACGAAGTGGTTCGATCCCTACGCCGGGGGTTGGGTTGGCGAGCCGGCGAGCCAAACCTACCCCCGGTCGAATGGAAATTAAATTTGAACCGGTTTACCGGTTCGATAATCATTCCGGTCACTTGGCGCATGACACCACACTAGCGCCCGATCATCTGGCAAACCAACTGCTCGAATTCCGGGCTCTCGCGCACGACAAATTCTTCAAATTGCTTCGACATGTCCCGCTTCGAAAACCAGCGCGAGAACGCGAGGATGCCGATTCCCCACGCGACGAACGACGCGGAGAGGGCCATCCATCTCCAATGCTTCAGCGCAATGAGCAGGAAGAAATTCATCTGAATGCAAACCACCAGCAGGAATATTCTCCAGGTGCGCCTCCAGAATTTATGCGCGACGAAAAAACGCTGCTGGCGCTGGATGACCATGGTCTGGATGCGCCGCATCGCGAGGTGAACGATGTAGGCCGGATTGCGGCTCAGGCTGAGCGTCGCGGCGATAAAAAACAGCGCGCTGGAGCCAAGCGCGATGACCGGAAACAGATACTGGTTCCCGATCAAGTTGCGAAAAGCGCCCATGTTCAGGAGTAACAGGAAAATGACGGAGAGGACGATGAATGCGCCCGTCAGGTGCGGAAGCCATTTTTTTGAGACGCGCGTGTGGTAAAACACGCCGATGCACGTGCCGGCGACGTCGCGGTACGACAGCGGCGCGAGCCACAGGTGCTCCCATTGGCTGACGTCGCCCGCCTCGGCGAGCATGTGAAAGGGCGACGCGAGGTCGTTGCGGCGGGGCGGTTTGCGGAATTTCCGGTTGAGCGCGATGCCGCCGAAAACGAGAAGAAGGATGAGCCCGTTAAAACGCATATATAAATTCGCGAGGCCGGGGAAGTATCGGATCGACAGGAAGAAGCACACGACGCATAAAAAGGTCGCGATCTGGTAAAACTTCGGGTCGATGCCGCGTCGCCGGATGCCCTTTCGCAAGGTGCGCCGGATGAAGAACTCGGTCAGCGGATGATCGACGGCATTGCCGATCGCCGGCCAACGATGTTTCAGGTCATCGATAAGCGGGCTGATCGCGGGATCCTCAACCAGGTTGCCGGGGTGATTGGGTTCGGGGTAATTCAATCAAGTTCCCTTGTATCAACATTCCGGTTCGGCCCGAAACGGCATGGATGCAGTAGCCCGAGTGTCAGCGAGGGACAACCCCTTCGATCCCTGTGTTCTGCTTGATTTCGCAGAATCCGGCAAGGATCGGAGAACAATCGGTGATTGTTTTCCAGACATCGGCATTCTGCGTCGGTTCTTGCGGGCCTATGATGATGTTGCAGGGACCAATTCGGTCGATAAAGTTCCATGAGCCCATCCATCGTGGAACGAATGCGGCCCAATAGCCATCAAGAGGATGATCCGCATCCTCGATCCTCCCGATCGCGCCCGTTCTCCGTCCACGCGATGTGAATTCTGTAAATCGTATCAACCGCATTTTGAAAGGCTTCGGGATTTCCGGCTGTTCGGCCGGGGCATTTGCGTCATATCCCGCCCACTCTCCGTTGCACTTTACTAAAAGCAAGATACCGATTGCGTTCTGGGCGGTCTGGTCGAAGCCAACGTCCGGTCCATGATCCACATCCAGTTTCGGCTTTTTTGCACGGTCAATCATGTAAGCGATCGCAATACCTATGGGCAAAAAAACAGCAGCGAGGATGGCATATTTCGAAAGTGGATCCATATGAGTCTGCTTCGTGCTCGATAGTGATCGTATTTTTAACACAACGCGCCAATTTGAGGCCACGTCGATTTGACGGCCAGGTAATGCAATCCAAGGAATCGGGGACGGCTTTTGAATTTCGGGTCCATCCCGTCCATCAGTTCCATTCACCCCATTTTCACCCAAATTTTTTTCATTTTTTTAAAGATTAAGTTTCCTAAGGGCCATAAGGGTCGCTAAGGGAATTCCTTTTTTTCGATCTTCTCGATTAACATTTCACGCATCGGGCGGCGCTCCAACCCGCGCGCCTGCCAAAATTCTTCTCCGTGGCTCTGTGGCTCAGTGGTTGAATCTTCCGCCATCTCCGCGCTCGAATCCGCCGCCGCCGATCTCGGCAAGCTGCTCAGCGGCTGGACGCGCGATCGCCTCGCCGAGGCCGAAGCCGCCCACGCCAACCCGGCCGATCCCGCCGTCGCCGCCAAGCGCCCCGACCTCGCCACGATCAACGACGGCATCCAATCCCTCTGGCGCCTCGTCTCCGTCCAGAAATCGATCCTGCAGCTCAAGAACCCTCCGTCCGCGCCGCCCCCCGACCGCCCGCCGTCGGAATTTCGGCCAGGAGTTCAAACTTCAGTTTGCCCCGGCAATCGCCCGGCGTCGGAATTCCTGTTCGGAGTTCAAACTTCAGTTTGCTCCGGGAAAACTCCCTCTCCGGCCATAGATTCCCATTCAACCGCGCCGATAACCGATTCCCCCA
>JAJFUE010000172.1 GCA_021372575.1 bacterium
TTCTCCCGCTCTTTCAGAGCTCCCGGATGTGTTGCGACCTGACCTGGGGCGTCGCTTCGCTGTGCCCCAGGCTATTTTCTTGTTGCGCTTTCAGCGCGCGCATCTCAACACACGTTCGGTTTACCCGATGCCGATGCGCTAAACACATACCGCGTTGAATCGCGGGCTTACGAGGATTGGCCTTGATGGTTGGCCGGTTCTGGCGCGCGGGCCTCCGGCCGATGCCAGCCTTCAACAGCGTTTCAACGGCTGAAAACTGATCGAATGAACCCCTCGTTTCAACGAGGGGGACCGAACGGCCGTTATGACCCGCCAACCGTTTCAACGGTTTCCCTGTGACCTGCTCGATGGATCGATTCGCAAAAGTCTCACCGAGTAAACGCGAATGGAAACCGTTGAAACGGTTTCCGGCTGTCTCCAGGCTCGTGCTCGTGCTCGTAATCGTAATCGTGAGCCGCGACAGAACTTCTCGGACAAAACTTTTCAGAACCACTATAGCTGCATCATAGCTGAAACTGATCGGCGACGGCAAATTCGGCCCGGTAACGGCGATGCCGGTCGAGGCGCCCTTCGAATCCGATCCCGTTTAGTAGAACGCCCCCGAAACTCCATGATGTCGGGTTGCATTTGAACCACGAAGTGGTTCGATCCCTAAGCCGGGGGTTGGTTTGGCGAGCTTGCGAGCCGAACCAACCCCCGGTGCAATCGCAGCATAAACAGAACCGGTTTACCGGTTCGACAACGTGCCGCCGCGTTCGTTGGTCGAACCAATCATCGATTCGCCAAACCTGGAACCATCCCGATTGGCGCATTGCCGGAAAGATAACGTGACGTGATTGGGAACCCCCTCAACGACGACGCGGGCCAGTCTTGCCATGTGCCGGATGCTGCCATCAACGTTGCCGCCACGCAAGCCTATTCAGTAGTCCCCTAAACACCGACTCCGGCTCCCGGCACCACCCAAATTCACCCGCAAATCCCAACAAATCAGGGATTTGCGGGTTTTCTTACGAATCGCTACGCGTTGCGTTAACATATTTGTTTTCGAGCAATCTTGCTGGTAAACAACTGGCCCGTCGGCTAACCTGGCGCAGTTGGTTCATGTACTTTTGGGAAGGGGCTTGCAGATGAAAACGCTATCTCGTCAAAAGTCGTCGTTAGATCTACTGGCTCAAATTATTGCAGAGGGCGTGCCAAAGGATATTAGTCGTGACAAACAGGCGGACAAAACACGCGAGGCTTTGAAGGGGATCTTTGGCGAACGCTATCCGCGCAAGCTGGCGCAAAGCGACACCATCTTCCGCACCGTGCTCATGAGCAATGAGGACAACATCTCCTTTGCCGGGCTGCTGCACGAGGATAGTCCGACGAGTGGCGTCTATGGCGGCATGTCGCTTATGTGGTTCCCGATGGAGGCAGATGAAGAAACCCCGGCTTGTTCGCTGCTTACTTTCGTCTGCGGCACGCGTGGGCTTGCCCCCGACGAACAGATTCTGGGACGGCCTGGTCATGCACGACACTTACATGCGTTGCGGCGCCATCTGTCTGAGACCTGTGGTGTCTCGATGTGGACCAAACAAGATCCCACTAACCTCGGCCAGCCATTTCCGCAAGTGATCGCGAGCCAACTGGTGCGGTTCAAGCAATGCCTCGATAGATACGGCAACTATATCTACGCGACGGTCGAAGTGCCGCATGATCCTGATCATGCGTATCAGGTCGTCCAGGCGTGCGTTGATTTCTATGCATGGGAGCGTGGCTGGCAGCCGATGAAAGCTGCGGAGCCCGAAGTAACGGCGCTCAAGCAGGCCTTGCGCGCCGAACTCTTTCCGCGCGTCTCTCGTGCAGAGATCGTCGAACTGCTGAAGGAAAGACGATTCGTCGTGCTGCAGGGTCCGCCCGGGACAGGTAAAACACGGCTCTCTGGCGAAATCCTGAGCAGCGATTTCAAAGGTCATGGGGTGGCTGTTCAGTTTCATCCTGCAGTTACCTATGAGTCGTTCATTTCTGGCATCTCGCCCGATGTGAAGGAATCCACATTGCGGTTTGATGTCAAGGCGGGCTGGCTTGTAGAATCGGCCACTGCGGCGCAAGATAGCAAAAGTGACTACTTGCTTCATATCGATGAGATCAACCGTGCCGACCTGGGGCGCGTGCTCGGCGAGGCAATTTACCTCTTCGAGCCGCGTGAGATCGCCCAAGGCCAATCCCGTCGTGTTCAGTTACCACACCCGCTCAATGGCAGCAGCGAGTTCAGCCTACCGCCCAATCTTTACATTCTCGGAACAATGAACTCCGCCGACCGCTCGATTGCGATCCTCGATCTTGCTGTCCGGCGTCGGTTTGCGTTCGTGGACGTTTGGCCCGATCTCAGCGTCATCGAGGCGCAGGGGCTTCAGCTTGCAACCGAAGCCTTTGGGCGTCTGCAAGACATTTTTGCACAGTACGCGCCAGCAGACGCTCTGGTGCTGCTGCCAGGGCATGCTTATTTCTTGGCGAATGATAAGGCGGAACTCGCGCGTCGGTTGCGCTACGAACTCATGCCACTTATCAGTGAATACCTCCAGGAAGGGCGACTGGGCGCGTGTGAGAGCGAATTGCATGCATATCTCGACTGGCTCGAGGGAGAACTAATGGCTCATGGTGCGGAAGCGTAAATCATCATCAACTTCGGGTTTAGCGGTCTCGTGGCATGCACGGGAGCGGCCGTTGCTTGTGCTTTCGGACCAAGGAGCGGCGCGGCCGCTGCCGCGTGACTTCTTCAGTATGGCCGGGCGCGATCGCTCGTGGAATCCTCATGCCGAAAACTTTATCAACGCCAACCGCGTAAACTTAGCTGCGCTCGAGGTTACGACCGAGTGGACGCCTGATGTTGCTGAGATATCGCTGCGCCTCAAGCCAGGTGGTGTGGTCGGAGCGGTACCGCTTTACGCACCGGACACTCGAAAGATCGCAGGTGGAGTGGTTATACGGCCACGCTTTGGCTGGGATGACATCGGTCCGTTGCTGCATCACATCGGCTGGTCGGCGTCGCCGAGAATTCTCAATTTGCCACTCGTGCCAGGCAGTGCGCGGGAGGTCCCGCCATGGGTGCTAGCCGGACCGGTGTTGCGTCGGCTGAGCAAGCTAATCCGCGAGGTGCGGTGCGGCTTTCGCCTGCACGAAGAAGTACGCCAGAGCCCGCGAGGCCAAATTGTCTGGTCGCGATACGTTGCTCAGCAGGCCGTGCGCGGAGCGTTTCACGAACTGCCCTGCCGCTTCCCTGAGCTCGGTCCTGATCTGATCCTGCAGGGATTTTTGCGTTGGGGTGTGGAACGGGTGCGGATTGCACTGACGCCATTCAGTGCGGGAGATGCCATTGCCCGTCATCTGGTTCATGAGGCTGAGAATCTACTTTTCGAGCTGCGCCATGCAAAAACGCGCGTGCCCGACCAACATTCGTTGCGTAACTTGCTTCGCATCGAGGGGTTGCCGAGTGAGGTTCTCCGGTCTGGGCTACAGGCGCTTGGCTGGCTAGTCGATGAACGTGGTCTCGCTGGCACAACAGAGAATGACAGCTTGGCATGGTGCCTGCCGATGCACCAGCTTTTCGAGCGTTGGGTCGAGGCGATCACGCGTGCGTGGGCGCGAGGTTTTGGCGGCCAGGTACAATCAGCCAACTCTGGTGAAACGACCGTGCCGATCGTTTGGGACCGGCGCTCGTTGAATAGCTTGGGCAGCCTGATCCCCGACTTGATCGTGCGCACAGGCGAGCAGATGCTAATCATCGATTCCAAATACAAAGGACACTTTGAGGAACTCGATGACCACCGCTGGCACGAGCTCAGAGAGGAACTGCGCTCAGAGCACCGTCATGACCTACATCAGATCCTGGCCTACGCCGCCCTTTATGAAGCGAATCATATTACCTCAATGCTGGTGTATCCAATGCAGCCATCGGCTTGGGATCGCCTTGCACGACGACGCCAAACCATCATCACTGCCAATCTTCGCCATGGTGGCCGTAATCTAACGTTAGCTTTGGCCTGTATCCCATTGAAGCTCCCCATCGACTCCAACCCGGAGGACATCACTACGAATTGGGATTCACTGCGAACAATAGATTAAAGACCTTTCCTGCGCTGGAAATCGGGGACGGGAAATCGGGGACGGGAAATCGCGAACGTGCGACTTTTTGAATTTCGTCTCCATCCATTCCATCCGGTCCATCAGCTCCATTCACCCCATTTTCACCCAAAATTTTTTTCATTTTTTTAAAGATTAAGTTTCCTAAGGGCCATAAGGGTCGCTAAGGGAATTCCTTTTTTTCGATCTTCTCGATTAACATTTCACGCGTCAGGCGGCGCTCCACCCGCGCCCCTTCCCATCTTTTCCGTGTGGTCCGTGTATTCCGTGGTTGAATCCTCCTCCATCTCCGCGCTCGAATCCGCCGCCGCCGATCTCGGCAAGCTGCTCGGCGGCTGGACGCGCGATCGCCTCGCCGAAGCCGAAGCCGCCCACGCCAACCCGGCCGATCCCGACGCGCGCTCCCGTCGCCCCAATCTCGTCACGATCAACGCCGGCATCCAATCCCTCTGGCGCCTCGTCTCCGTCCAGAAATCGATCCTGCAACTCAAGACCCCGCCCTCCGTGCCTGAGCCGTCGCCCAACCGCCCGGCGCCGCAATTTCAGTCAGGAGTTCAAACTTCAGTTTGCCCCGGCAATCGCCCGGCGTCGGAATTCCTGTTCGGAGTTCAAACTTCAGTTTGCTCCGGGAAAACTCCCTCTCCGGCCATAGATTCCCATTCAACCGCGCCGATAACCGATTCCCCCA
>JAJFUE010000189.1 GCA_021372575.1 bacterium
CTCGCCCACCCATCGCAGCAGGTCCGCATCGGTCAGGTTGCGCCGATCGCGCTGGCATCGGATCGCGTATTCGACCGCTTCGTCCTCGCCCGAAAAATGTTTCTTGACCGCCGGAACATCGACCATTCCCACCCGCCGCGCCGCCTCGAGCCGCGTATGTCCATCGAGCAGGATGTATTCGTATTTCATGCGAGGATGATCAATTTCTCGTTCCCATACGATCAGCGGATGCGCCTCGTCAAAATAACCGCCCTTCATGCTCTCAATGATCCGCCCCAGCACCCCGTCATCGATCGGGAAGAGAGACACGAACGGCTCGGCGGTTTTGATGTGTGGAATGTACATTGCTCCGACCTATCAGCCCTATAAGACCTATGAGACCTATTCTTTGACCGCGCGCTTACGGATTGCTCCAGCCGGCGCCCTGGCGTCCCTTCCGTTCGCGCCACTTCTGCCGCGCCACGCGCAGCGCGTTCGTCACGCTCTCCCCATTCATCGCCCTGAACGACAGCCCCGTCGCCCGGTCTCGGAACCACCGCCACCCGATCGCCCCGCGTCCGCACGATCGCATCGGCATCGGCATCGGCGGCAGCTCCAGCACCTTCTGACACGCCATGCACGCGCGAAACCCGAACGCGCGCGATCGATCCCGCCTGAACTCATGCAGCGTTTTTTCCTGCCCGCAACACCAGCACTTCAGCTTCATCATCTCGCCACCGCTTCGTCTGCTATTGGCAACTGGGACCGTCAAATACTTCCTCGCGCGCCTTCCACTCCCGCCGGTGCCGCGCCTGCGCCGCCTCCACCGTCTCGCCCGCCCGCACGCTGAACGTGCTCTCCGTCAGCGCGTCTTCGTAGAGCTCGACCGCCCCGCCGCCTGGCAACTGTAACGGCCCAAGCGCCCGGGGCGGCCGGCTCTCTGCCGGAATGGTGGTGGCAGGGGGGAATCCGGCGGCAGGAACATCCCGGCCGGAGGCAACTCGACCCGGTTGGATCGGCTCGGCTGTTGCACATCCTGACTGTTCGTTCTCGAGGTAGGGCTTGAGGCAGGTTTTCATCGGCCACCATCCATCCCGCGTAAGAGATTCACGAAACCTGTTTGTGGTAGCGGGGGTGGGATTTGAACCCACGACATCGGGATTATGACTCCCGCGTTCTAACCGGACTGAACTACCCCGCATCAATCCCGCTACAGCCGCACGCGCCCGCGCAGCTCTTCGATCGCCGCGCAGCGCATCTCCAGTTTCTGGCACACACCCATCAGCCGGTCGCCCAGCTCGCTCTCGCCCCCCGAACGATCGCGGTCATCGCACGTGGTGGGACCTTTGCCCGCAAGCGCCGACGCGATGCGGTGTTCAAGCTCCTCGATCCTCTCTTCCAGCATTACGGCCAACTCCTGGAGCCGATAGACCGCCATCTCGACTTCGCCGCCATCAATCGGCTGCGGCGCGACCTCTTGCAGCGCCGGCGGCGTCGGCGTCGGCGGCGGACCCGACCGCAGTGCCCCGAACGTCCGTGATACATTCCAGGAAGCGGGTGAGTTCGACTCGGCTTTCGTCAAATTCGGCTTGCCCTTTTCGTTCTCCGCGGCCATCTCGCCCGTCCTGTGGTTGGATTAGTTGCCGGTCTCTCCCGGCCGTCACGGTGGCCCCAGCTTTGCCTTCCGTTGCGGCGTTTCTGCGGACCTGGGGTAGTCGCCGGGACCTCGCGCAGGCTGCATCAGTCCCAGGAATCGTCCTGTGCTCGAGCACAGACCTGACTCGATTTAGACTTGAGTGAGCAGCGGCTCGAGCGCACGCACGATCGCAACGAAAATGCTGTCCTTCGCGCGCTGCTCAAGCGGCAGCTCGCCGTACGGAACGCAGCACGGATGTTCTTTCTTCTCGACATCCTTGACCGTCCCGTACTTCCAGCCGGCATTGAGTTTCTCGCGCAGCCAGTTCTCGTGCGAGTCGGCGGGCCCCGAAACACCCATCTTGACGTGATACTCGACACCGTTGATGGCGGACTCCTTCTGCCAGTCTGGCGCCGCCGCCCACGGCAACTGCGTGCTATCGCCGATCGATTCACAGTAGGCGCGGTTGGCTTCATGACAGATTTTTGCTACGTCTTGAATGCTCAGTCTCATCGTCCTTGCTCCGTGATTGGGTTTTGCGCCGGTCTCTCCCGGCCGTCACACCACTTCGACAACTTGGCCTCCCCCCTGCGGGCTCTCCGGCACTCTTGGCAGGTGTCGCCTATCCACTAGCGCTCACACGCGCGCATTGGGTTCAGACCGAAATATCACTCACCGAAACGCCCAAAAAATCGGCGATCTTTTTGCCGACCTTTGGCCGCGCGGGGGCGATCATCCGTTTCCGAATGACCTTTCCGCGTCCGCGAATCCCGTAAAGGTGTGATGGTGATTTGTAGCCCATCGCCGTAGCAAGCGTCGGCAATCCCAGACCTCTCTCGGCGGCCAGCGCCTCGATCGTGGTGAAGTCCAGGTTGATCATCCCGCTCATCGTTTGTCCCAAAATCGTAAGAAAGTGACACAACTGGGGCGAGTATTTACTTCAGGTCCCGACTGATTGTCAAGTCCCAAAATGAAAGAAATATATTTTTTCTTCATTTGCTTGTTGACGGAAAATGAAACAAACGATAAGATTCCAGATATGATGACGCTTCAAACCACGGTCACGCGCCCTCAGCGGCGAAAGTCCAGATCAAGGAGGGAAATGATGCCCGCCTCATTAGCTCAAACGCTTACTGAGGCGCGCGAAAAAAAAGGTTGGTCGCTACGCGAAGTTGCAGAAAAGATCGAACAGATGGGTCTTGGCAGGATCAATTACAAATCGATCCATCGGGCCGAGCAGGGTTACGCATTGGATTTCGATGAAATCCTTGCGCTCGCCGCTGTCTACCAGCTCGATGAAAAAATCGTTTTGGAATCGTTCCGGTTCACATTCGGTCAGGCCACTGTGCTCAAGGAATTGACCAAGGCTGCCCGAAAGAATCGCCTGGATGTGGCCCGCCGTCTTCTTGATCTGCTCGACGCCGTAGCCGCCTAAAAAGCGCGCCCCACCACTGATCTCAGGGTAGGGCGCCGGTTTTAAAAGCTGAAATGGAGCGGGAAACGAGATTCGAACTCGCGACATCCAGCTTGGGAAGCTGGCGCTCTACCAACTGAGCTATTCCCGCTCACACAGTCCGAGTATTGCCAACCGCGCCGATGCTGTCAAGGGAGATGCGGTTGACGGTAAAAGCGTAAAAGCGGGGTGCACGACATGAAAGTGGGTTAGGCTGAATTTCCTCTTTTATAGAGAAGGTGCCATGATGCCCGATCCTCCCCATCAGCACGGGAACGATGTCGTCCGTCAAAATCGCCAAGCTCGGCCCCATGCATCCGGGCTCCATCTGCCAGCAGCGCAACCGTCGCCGCGCCAAGGACGGTTCCGTTGCCCTGAGCCGCCCCTACACCATCTACACATTCAAGGCCGGCGGCAAAACCATTACCTTCGGGATTAAAGATGATCAAGGGGGTATAAGGCTTATGGGTCCTATGGGCCCCGGGAAAGTTTTCCTTCGTTGCATCGCCCGCGCCGGATTGCCATGATGTTCTCAATGTGAGGACGCCCGCGATGCACACCTATCCGTTCAAGCCTTTTCACTTTTTCCTGATGTTCCTGCTGGCGCTCGGTTACGTGCTGTTCGCCCATGCGCAGTGGTCGTACGGCTACATCGATTTCGGCGACGGCAACTATATGTATATCGGCTGGCAGATCGCCGGCGGGGCGGTCGTGTATCGCGACATCCTCGCCCCTCAGCCGCCGATGCACCTGTATCTGGGCGCGCTGGTCTATAAAATCGCGGTGATTTTGAGCGTCGAGCCGTTGTGGGCGTTCCGCGCGGCAAGCATCGTGATCCATCTGATTACGATCTGCCTAATCGCCGCGCTGGCGCGGCGGGCGTATGGCCGGCCGGGCGTCGCGGTCATTGCAGTCGCGATTTACCTGTGGCTGCCGATCGGGTTCCGGTGGGCGCTGGGGTGGCAGTCCGAGCCGCTCGAGATCGTGTGGCTGCTGGCGATGGCGTTGGCCGCGTTACGCGGCACACGCGGCGCGGACATCTTCGCCGGCATCTTCGCGACACTCGCGGCGATGACGAACCTTACCGCCGCGCCGTTCCTGCTCATCGCGATCATCTATATGTTCGTTACCGCGCCGCGGCGCGCGCTGTGGATGGCGATTCCCTCGATCATCCTCGCCGCCGCGATCACGATGGCCATGGAAGGCTACACCGGCGGCTACTTCCTGAACAATGTCGTGTTCAACCAGGTTGGCACGTATCCGAAGGAAGGGCTGATCAAGTACGCGCTGCTCGACAAGCTGCTTCCGCAATCGGGCAACGTGATCATGATCGAGGGTTTCTTCCTGTTCATCGGCCTGATCGGTCTCGCGCGGTTCATGAAGCACACGCCGCTCGATCCGGTCGCGCGCGGCGGCCTTGCGTGGTTTTTCGTCGGCACGCTCGGCGCGATCCTGTACGTGACCAAGGGAGGCACGGTCGATTACATCTTCAGCCTTTCGGAGCCGGCCGTCGCGATCCTTGCCGCGGGCGAACTTTACGCGTGGATTCACCGCTGGTGGATCGGCATTCCCGGCGCGCCGGCCGCGCTGCAAAGATTGGCCGGGACGCCGGTCGCGCTGGCGATCGCATTCTTCGCGCTCGCGCCCGGCGCGGCGATTCATTACCAGCTTTACAAGCAGTACAATTACGAGCTTCCGGAAAACGAGACGCTCAACGTGCGCTCGCTTATTCGGCAATACAGCAAGCCCGGCGACAAGATCCTCGCGCCGCCGTTCTACGCCTTCCTCGCGCGCCGGCCGATCTGGGGCCATTACAGCGAGATCTTCATCTGGACGATCAACTACCGCAACGACATGGCCGCACGGAATGACGCGGGCGATGGCGCCAGGAAAATCCGCGGCATGTGCGACGCGATCAACGTGCGCTCGCTCCCGATCGTGATCCTCGAGATGGACCAGACCGGCGTGATCCCCCCGGTCATGCGGGCGCTGATGGCAAATTACGAACCGCTGCAGCCCGATGTGATCAGGACGCGCAACACCCGGCTCGGCGTCTTCATCCCCGCCCCGAACGGTGCCCAACCCGCCCCCGCCAAATGGCGGGACTTCCAAAGGAACCTTGTTCAGGTGTATGGTATGGAAGGAGCCCGCAAGTTCGGCTGGCTCCAGATGTAACCGGTGTTCGCCACCCCCGGTAGGCCGCGTTCGCCGAACGCGGCATGGGTGGTGAACGAAAGATATTGCGTCGTTCGATATGTTATTTCGCCAGCTCCGTAGGAGCGAAACGTTTGTAGTAAAAATACGATAACAACCGAGCTCCGCAGGAGCGGCACGTTTCATTGCTCATTGCTCATTGCTCATTTCTCATTCGATTTAAATAAAGGAAACACTCCCCATCGTGACCCCACCCCCCCTCCATTACCAGCCTTCCCCGACCGACGACGACCTGCTGCCGATCGTTAATGAAAAAGATGAGCCGATCGGCGTCATGCCGCGTCGGCAGGTGCATCTGGAAAACCGGCTTCACCGTGCCGTGCACGTCGGCGTTTTCGACAGCGACGGCCGCATCTGGCTTCAGCGTCGCGCCATCACCAAGGACAGCTGGGCCGGCGCATGGGACCTTTCGGCCACAGGTCATGTCGATCCCGACGAGAGCTACGACCACGCCGCCGTCCGCGAGCTCGCCGAGGAACTCGGCATCGACGCCAGGCCCGCGTTCATCACAAAATTCGAGGCGTGCGAGGAGACCGGCTGGGAATTCCAGGCGCTCTATGCGTTGCGCTATGACGGCAAGATCAAGGACTACAACCGCAAGGAAATTATGCGCATGCGGCTCTACACCGTCGATGCGATCGAGCTGATCCTCGACGGCGGCGACCCGCGCGTCACGTTCGCCCCGAGCATCGCGCGCTCTCTCGGTTTTTTGACGCATGCCATGCCCGAGCGCGCGCGCGCAGACCACCCCAAACCCGGACGCCGCCCGTGAAGCAAGCCCCGAACCGCACCCCCGCGAACTGGAACGCGCGCCTCGACCGGCTCGAGTGGCTGTTGCTGATGGCGATGCTCGCGGTCGTGATCCTCGTCTATCCGCTGCGCCTTCAGGACAGCTGGCTCGGCCCGCTCAACGACTGGTGGGACGCCAACAAATCGTGGCTGGCGCGCTTTTCCTCCAATGAGCTGCGCGCGTTCGTGAGCTTCTATTACTCGCCGCTCATCCTCAAGGGCGTGCTGGCGTCGGTTCTGATGCTGGTGTTCATTGGCGTGCGGCTTGCAAGGCCGCTGTTGGGATATCCGGGCCGCAGCTCCGAAACGGGCCGCTGGGCTTGGCTCAGCGTGCCGCTGTTTTTCGGCTGGTCGGCGCTTTCCGCGCTGTGGAGCCCGACGCCGGTCATCTCGCGCGAAGTGGCGTTCTGGGCCATCCTGCACGGCGTCTTTTTGTATATGCTGCTCAAGCGCGGCGTGACGCGTTCCGAGATGCGCCGCCTCGCCAATACGCTCATTGTGCTGGGCGCGATCGTCGTCGCGGTCGCGTTCTTCCAGTTCACCGCGGCGACAAGGTCGCTTCCGTTCAGCGGCTGGATCTTCAAGTTCATGTATCAGTTCCCCGACGAGCGCAACCTGTTCGGCTCGCTCATTGGGCACAACACCGGCGCCGCGTCGTTCGCGATGATGACGGCGTTCGTCGCGCTGGGCGTCGTGCTGGGCGCGAAGACCGAAGCCCGCCGCTCGTTCGGCGCGGTCTATCTCGTGCTGGCGCTGTTCGGCATCGTGATCTTCCAGAGCCGCGCGATCTGGCTGCTGGCGCCGCCGCTGGGGCTCGTCGCTGCATTCACGCTCATGCGACGCGCGGGCATGCGCCGCGTCCCGCCGATAATCCTCGCCGCCGTCGGCCTGTGTTTGCTGGTGCTTTTGTCGCAAGCCGTGCCGAACCCCCTGCAGCGCAAGGGCAACATGCTCAGCAAGCGCCTGCGCGACTTGACCGCCGAGCACCTGCAGGGCGAGACGCGCCTGCGCCTCAACGTCATCGGCGCGCCGATGGTCCTGCGCCACCCGTTCATCGGCCACGGCCTGTTCGCGTTCCAATACGTCTATCCGCCGGTCCAGGGCCAGTATTTCAACCTGCATCCGTATTCAAAGCTCAACCAGACGCAGCTGCGCTCGAACATGGCGCACAACGAATACCTGCAGGTCGCGATCGACGAGGGCCTGATCGGCCTCGTGCTGCTGCGGCTCGTGATGGCCGAAGCCTGCCGGCGCGGCTGGCGCCTGCGCGACCGCGACCTCTCCGATGCCGACGCCCTGCTGCACCGCACGTATGGCTGGGCGTGCCTCGGCCTCGCGCTGCATGCGATTTTCGATTTCCCGCTGCACCTGCCGCAGCTGGCCGTCCCGGGGATGCTGTGCATGGCCGCGTGGGCGAGCCTGCGCCGGGACGAGTCGGAAACCGAATCCGCGCCCGCGCCTGAAACCGCGCCGGCGAAGCCGCTCGCGCTCGTTCCGATGCTGAGGCTGCTCGGCGTCGGCGTGCTGATCGCCGCCGTGCCCGTCCTGTCGCGGCCGTTGTTCCTCAAGCTCGAGTCCGACATCCAGGCCAACACCGGCAACGGTTACTATCTCGGCTCGCAACTGCCGGGCTATCAATTCATCGTCCGGCTCAAGATGCTTGATGCGGCAATCAAGCACGGTGAGGCCGCGCAGGCGCTGCATCCGGACAATTACATCCCGCTCATGCAGCTTGGCGACGCATACCTGATGCGCGGCAGTTACTTCGCGCGCATCAGTCGCGCCAACCCGAAAAACCTGAAAATCAAGGACGCCGCCGCGCAGGACCTCTACAGGGCGCGCGGGTGTTATGACAAGGCGGCGCAAGGGCTTCAGTTCCATTACCTTTATTATCAGCGTGCGCAGGTGGCGCGGCAGCTCGCGTTTCTTCTTGACGACCGCTCCGAGCTGGCCGCCTACCGCAACGATCTCGAGCGGACAATCCGGCTGTGCCCGGCGTTCACGGACGCCGACTACGAACTCGCCGAATTCCTCGATTCGCAGAACGACCCCGCTTCCGCGGCGCGCGCGCTCGAACTGCGCAAGCTGGTCCTGCATCACACGCCGATCGAATTTGACCACCGCTACGTGATGCAGGCCTACGACCTGATCCGCCAGCGCCGGTTCGCCGACGGCGCGAAGCTGTGGGAGAAAATTCTGGCCGTCAATCCGGCCAAGCCCGAGTGGATCATTTCGACGGTGAGCGCCCAGATGTATGCCGGCAACCGCAAGCGCGCCGCCGAGCTCGCCGACGCCATGCGCCGCGACGGAGGCGACGCGTATTACGCCGCCGGCATGTGGTATTACGACGACCTGCTTAAGAAGAACTGGAAGAAGCTGGTCGAAGACCTGCAGCGTTTCGTCGGCTCGCCCAAGTCGAGCGAAGTCGTGGTCGAGTGCCACGTCATCGAGCAGGAGGCGGTTGCGCGTGCCGGCATCCTGAAGGACATCGATCGCTTCCCGAAGCCGGCCTCGATGAGCAAGCACGACTGGGAGCAGGCCATCGCCGACCGCCGCCCCGGCATCCTGCTGTTCCTGATCGACGATCCGGCCGCCGCGCTTCAGGCCATGCGCCAGCGCATCGCCGCCGGCCCGCCGTTCTCGATCGGCATCTGGGCCGACGCCTGGTACATCGGCCGCGCCGCCGGTGACAAGGCTCTTGTCCAGCAGGCGCTCGACGGCATGAAGGCCATCGATCCCAACAACCAGACCTTGCGCGACCTTGCCGCGCGAACCCAGTAAACAACGCAAAGGATACGCAGATGGAAAGCCATTCGACCAACTGGCCGCATTGGACGATCGAGGTGCCGCGGGGCGCCGACGACGAGCAGATCGCCTGCGTGATGCAGGCCGCCGCCGACGCGGGAGCCCTCGGCGGCCACGTTGATTCCGGCCGCCTATTCGTTTATCTGCCGCGCGAACAGGCCGAGTTCGAGTCGATCCGGCTCGTTGTCGAGCGCGAAATGCAGCGGCTCGGCTGGCCGGCCGCCGACTGGACGTTGCACGCCCTCGCCGACGCTCCGTGGGCGACCGCGTGGAAGGCCACGTTCACGCCGCTCGCGGTCGGCAAAAACATCCTGATCCGCCCCGACTGGGAAATGGACCAGCCCGCGCCCGAGCCGTGGCGCGACCGGCTCACGATCTGGATCCGCCCGGGGCTGGGCTTCGGCACGGGCCGCCACGAAAGCACGCGCCTGGCCCTCGAGCGCCTCGAGGAAGTCATGCGCCCGGGGATCGACGTCCTCGATTTCGGCGCTGGCAACGCCGTGCTGGCGATGGTCGCGGCGAAGATGGGCGCGCGCCGCGTCCTCGCGATCGAAAACGACCCACAGGCCATCCCCAATGCCGGTGAGAACATCGACCTCAACGGCCTGGCCGGCACGATCGAGCTGCGCGAGGCCGCCGTGCCGCCCGGCCCGGGCGAAGGACTGTTCGATCTCATCGTGTGCAACGTCATCCCGCGCCAGGCCGGACCGCATTTCAAGGCCCTCTCCGCCCTGCTCAAGGACGTAAAATCTTCAGTCATCTATTCGGGCTTCTTGGCCGATGAGAAAGATGAGATCGAAACCGCCTTGCGCGAGGTCGGGCTCGAACCGTGCCGGTTTACGACCGAGGCGGAATGGGGCGCATGGCTCGCCGGGCCCGGCTCCGGCGCGCCGCGATGATGTTCGTGAGTGAAAGCTATGACGCAAGCAACAAGCGCAACGTGCAATTACTATGAAATTCTGGAAATCCCATCCGACGCGGACGAGAGGGAAATCAAGCGCGCTTACTACAAACTGGCGCGCCGCCACCACCCCGACAAGGCGGCCTCGCCCGATGAACTCCGCCAGTTCGAAGAGCAGTTCGCCCAGATTTCCGCAGCCTACAACACGCTCAAGGACGAAACCAAGCGCGAGGCTTACGACCGCAAGCTGAAGAGCGAACCGGTCAAGCCCCCATCGGCTTCGCCGCGCCCGACGGCTTCGGCCGCGGCGATCGCGGCCGGCCGCTCCAATCCGTCCGACGCCAATCGCCGCGACCAGGGCGCCCAGCGCCAACTCGGCGTCACCCCCGAGAAGACCGCCATCGCGCAAAAGGCCTACGCCCGCGGCATGCAGCTCTACAAGGAAGGCAACTACGCCAAGGCCATCGATTTCTTCGAGGCGGCGATCCAGAACAACGACGCCGAGGCGGTTTATCACGCCCGCCTTGCGACGTCCCTGATCGAGGCCCGCAAGTCGGCCACGCGCGCCATCGACGCTGCCCAGAAGGCCATCGACCTCGACCCCTACAACCTCGAGCACAAGTTCGACATGGCCTACATCTTCGAGCGCATCGGCAGCAAAACCAACGCGCTAAGGGTGTATGAGGACATTCTCCGCTGGGACGCCGGCAATCATCGCGCCCAGGCCGGCATCGCTGCGCTCAACAAGCGCAAATCGATCTTCTCGGCCGGCTCCCCCGGCATGCAGGCCGCCGCCTCGAGCCTCAAGGACCAGTTCAACAATTTCCTGAGCAAATTCCGGAAATCGTAGGCGATCTTCCCGGCGTGGATTCCATGGGTCTGATGTGCCCAATGGGTCCTATGCGTCCAGTATCATCTCGGACGCGCGACGGCGCCGTTTGTTTGCGTGCCGGTTGATGAACCGTCGATGAACCGCGAGCGGACGATCAGCCGGGCCGGTTTCTCGATCAACTGCTCGACCTTGCCCGACATCAGGATTTCTTCCAATTTATAATAGTAAGTTTTTCCGACGATCACGCTCGTGTCGTAATACGCGTAATAACGCGCGACGGAGCTGTCGCCGGCCGCCGAAACGGGCAGGTCGGCGTTGACGCGCTTGAACGGGCCGCCGGGGCTGTCGCCGCGCACGATGTAAAACCCGAACGTCCCCTTTTCGCTTTCGGTCTTCCAGTTGAGCGTCGCCACGCCGCGCTGGCCGGAGTAAGCCTTCAATTCGCCGGTCGTGAGCGTGTCGCCTACGAACGGCGGCAGCGCCGGCATGCCGGTCAGCGAGAATGCGTACGGCTTGTCCGGCGTCGCCGCGCGCGGGGTGGCCTGAGGCTCCGCGTTCTGAAGCCACGGCTTTTCGGCCGGAGTTTGCGAAGGCTCAACGACAGGAGCTGTTGATTCCGTCTCGCGTTTGTTGCAACCGCACGCGCAGGCGGCGATCATCAGAACCCAAAAGAACTTTTTCATCGCGCGGTATTCCGTTCGTTATTTACGTGGATAAACCACGCGAATAATCTAATTCAGAGGCGTGGAGGGTTCAATTATTTCGTCGTGCGTTTGTCCTTGCTCAACGGGTTCAGCCGCCTCAGCGACTGGATGGGATTCTTGATCTCCTCGGCGCCGGGGATTCTGTTGATGATCCCGCCGGGCCGCGTTTGGGTCGTCTGCTGGTCGGTCTTGAGCGGATTGAGTTTTCTCAATTGCTCGATCGGGCGCGTGACCATTTCGGAGCCGGGAACCTTCTCGACGACGCCGCCGACGACGCCGCCAACCGTGCCGACCGCCCCGCCGACTGCCCCGGCTACGTTGCCGATGTTGATCGGCAGGCGCGCTTCCGGCAGGACCGTGTGCGACTTCGAGTTGCCCTTGATGACCACCTTGAACGGGAACTGCATGAAGCCCGGCACCGCCTTGACCAGCGACGGCAGCCACTTGTTGCTGCGGATGTTCTGCGCGACGCCGGTCGCGATCGCCGGCAGGCACGTGACCTCGTAATTGCCGTCGAGATCGAGTTGGCCTTCGAAATCGATGCGGTGCTCGGGCCCCGTCACCTTGACGTCCTTCAGCTTGCCGACCTTGTCCTTGAAATCGATCCCGCCGCTGAAATCGAAGAATTTGAAGTTGCTGAACGATGGCACCAGCGTCTGCCTGGCGAGGATGTCGAGAATGGCGATGCCCTTGAACTCGCCGTCGATGATCTTGAACGTGTTCGCCCCCTGGAACGTGCGCTTGAACGTTTCGCCGGTGCCTTCGCCGGTGCACTTGGATTCGAGCGTGAGTTCGCCGCTCACGCGTTTCGAAAGCGACGGGTCGCTCATCGCGAGCGTGCGGCCCGCGTTGGCGTTGGCCAGCGCGATGCTCCACGCGTAGCGCGGCTCGGACCGCGTCAGGTCGATGTTGGCCTCGCCCTTGAGCGCGCCGTCGTTGAGCCGTCCGTCCGCGATCTTGAGCGTCATCGCGCCGTTCTCGTAGCGATACGTCCCCTGCGCCTTCGCAAGCTTCGTGTCGCGCCACTGCAGCTCGCCGATCTGCAGGCTGGCATCGACGACCGCCTGCGCCGGTTTCGATTTCTTTTCTTTCGCCGGCACGGCCGCCGTTTTCGTTTCGCTTTTCAGGCTCGGCGTCGTCAGGCGATCAAACCATGCCATGTAAGGATTCAGGTCGAGCTTTTCGGCGCGCAGGTTCAGGCCGACGCGTGGTGCCTTGCCGAGTTCGCCGGTGGCGTCGATGCGAACGTGGTCGGAGACCGCGCCGCCGGCGCGCGCCGCCAGCTCGAGGGCCGCCTGCTGGATCTGCGCACCCGCCTGGACGAAGTCGTGGTTGACCTGCAGCGTGAACTCGCGCGAGGCCGGCCGCGGGTCGATCCCGATCCGCATGTCGCCCTGCACGCGCATCCTCCCGTCCGACCCGATCACGATTTGCTCGCTGGCCTCGAACGGGATCGGCGGCGCGTCGCGGCCGGAGATCGCGCCCGAAACCAGCAGCCACGGCGTCAGGTTCAGCTTGCTCACGGTCAGGTGCATTTCGCCCGAGCCCGCCACCGCTTTCGGCGGCTTGTCCCAGTGGCCGGTCGCTTCGACGAGCCCCGGTTGCGCCGCGCCGGGGTAGGCGAGCTTGAGCCGCAGGTTTTCGATCTCGACGCGCCCCTTCTTTGCGTCGAACAAGAGCCGGTTGTCGCCGGTCAGGTCGATCGCCGACGACTGGCCATCCTTCGAAACCGCCATGCCGGTGAGCGAGAGCTTGCCGCTTGTGCTGTTCCTGCCCTGCGCCATGTCGAGCTTGATCTGTTGCCGGAGCGCGAGCCTGCCGTCGCGAATCCCTTCGGCCGGCCGCGCGAGCAGGTTGAAGTACGCTGCCAGCGCGAGCGTCCCGGGCGCCGTCAGGTCGATGTCGAATTCGGCCGCCTGTTCCTTCACGCGCATGCGCCCGGTCATCGACGCCGAGGCCAGCGGACCAAGTTGGCCGCTCAAATCGAGCGCCACCCGCTTGAGGTCGAGCTGATTGAAATCGGCGAACGCCAGGTCGAACTGGTTGCGCAGGTTGAACGGGTTCGGCCCGAGCGCCGGCTGCACGAGGCCGTCGGCCGCAAGCCGTCCGCGCGCCTCGATGGCGGCGCCCTGCCGGCCGATTCCGACCGTGAATTCGCCGCCGATCGTTCCGGCCGCGGGCTGCGCGGACGGCTCGACGCGCGCCAGCGTCAGCCACGGCTGCATCGTCCGCGCCGTGAGGCCGTCGATCGTCACCTTGAAAACCGCCGCCGTTTCATTCGCGGATCTGGCCGTGGATTGGCCGCCGAAATGAATCGAAAGCGGCTTGTCGAGCGCGGCCTCGATCATCCGCCGCGATGATTCCTCCAGCGTGAACCGGGCCTCGCGCCACGTCAGCTCGTTCGCCTTGAGGTTCACGTCGCCCGACTGGCGCAGCTTGAGGTTCATCGCCGCCGTCGGCTTGTCCTGGCCGGCGAGATTGAACGTCAGCCCGTCGGCCGCAAACTCGTTCTTGAATTCGACCAGGTCGCCCTTGCCCTCGACCGAGGCCGTGCCGTTGATCTGCCCGCGCCCGATTTGGAGCGGCGCGAGCGCGGCGAGGATCGGGTTGAGCGCCTCGCGGCCGATCCCGCTGATCGCCAGCTTGATTTGGCGCACGTTCTTCGTCATGTCCCACGCGGCCTCGCCGTCGATCGTCCCGGCCGGGCCGGCGGGCGACGACGCCTTGAGCGCGAACTTTTGGTTGAGGATGCCGGCCAGGTTGTAGCTGCCCTTCGACGTGGCTTCCACATTGACTTTCTGTTCGCCTTCGAGGCCGGGCGCGCTGCCGGTCACCGAACTTTTGATGTTCGCGTCCCAGTCAATCTGCCGGCCATCGACGGCCTGCCTGATCGTGCCGCCGGCGCTGAGCGTTCCGCGCTGGCTGATCTTTTCCTGCGGCCGCTCGACCGTTGCCTCGAGCGCCACGTCGAAGTCGCCGTCGCGGCCGGGCGAAATGTCCCTGGCGCGGATTGCCGGCGCGGTGACGTTCATCTTGAGCTCGTCCGCCTGTTGAATATCGAGCACAAGGTTCTTGAAGAACAGGTCGTCGATCTCGATCGTCGGCGCGGAGGTGGCCGGTTTCTTTTGCTCCGGTTTGGTCGGGGCCGCGCCGGGGAAGTCCCAGTTGCTTTTGCCGTCGCGCGTGAGGCGCACGCGCACGGCGGGGTTGGTTGCCTCGGCGCGGACGATGTGCGGCCGGCCCTTGATCAGCGACAACGGGGCGACGTCGAACCAGATGTCGTCGGCCGTGAACGCCGGCTGGCCATCGGTCCCCATGATCGAGAATTGGTTCAGATACAGCTTGCCGCGATAGCTGATCGTGCCGCGGTTGGCGGCGACCTGGGTGCCCAGTTGTTTGCTGACGATCGGCAGCCAAACCTGGCGTACGGCCATCGACGTCTGCGCGTAATACGCCGCGGCGGCGATCAGGATGACGACGAGCGCCACGATCTTGAAAAACATCCGCCGGCGCCGCTTGCGCCGCAGCCGTCGCACGGCGTCAGTCGTCGGTCCGGGCTGTGCCTTCGGATTAAACGCGGGGCGATCAGGATTGGAAGCCATATTCCGCACCATCCATCGATTTGCTTTCAAACATGAATATCATAACAGGTTTCAAGGTTTGGTATTAAGCTCCATGGCCCTTTCAATACGCCATAATAGTTTACATGTCAACTATATTATGGCCCATATGGACGCGGATCAAACGGATTCAAACGGATGAATACGGATCGGCCCAAACAAAATCATCCGCCTCAATCCGCGGCATCAGCGTTCAATGAAACGCGGATCAAGCGGATTCAAGCGGATGATTTCGGATCAGAATCGACAATCGACAATCGTCAATCGTCAATCCCTTCACTTCGCAGCCACCTTCTGTTCGCCCTTCATTCTTGCCATGTGGTCCCGGATGAACTGCGTCGCGTCGCGGCTTTCCTTGCCGACGAGCGAGTTGTGGCCCTTGCCCGGCACGATGTCGATCGTCTTGTTCTTCGCCGGGACCGCGTTATAGGCCGCGAAAATGCTCGTCGGGCTGCACGTGGTGTCGATCAGGCCGACCATGAAGAACGTGTCCGCCTTGATGCGCTTGGCGAAGTTCACGCAGTCGTAGTAGCGCTCGGCCTTTTCGATTTTTTTGTTGGCGCACTTGCGGTTTTTGTCGAGCGGCACCGGATGCGGCCAACCGCTGTCGCGGCCGGCGCGGTATGCGGTCAGGTCGGAAAGCGCCGGATATGCCGAGACGATGCAGCTGACGCGCGGGTCGAGGCCGGCCGCGACGAGCGCCTGCGCGCCGCCCTGGCTGCCGCCATAAACGACGAGGACCTTGCCGTCCCACTCGGGTTGCTTCGTCAGGAAATCGATCGCGCGTACCAGGCGCAGATACATGCCGCGGAAGTAAATCTCATCGCGGCTCTCGCGGCCCCTGCGGTATTCCTTGAGCGCGCCCTTGTCGAGCTCGCTGTAATAACTATTGGGCATCCCGTCGTCGATGCCGTGCGCGTTGAAGTCGAACGAGATCATGCCGAGCGAGGTGTTCGGGATGCGCGACGAGCGCACGCCGGCGCCATGGGTGAACGCGATCGCGCCGATGCTTTTGGGCTTGGCGCCCTTGGGCTTGGCCATGTAACCCTGCACCGGCCGGCCCTCGGGCATCGGGATGATCACGTGATACAGATCGACGTTCGGGTCCTTGGACGCGACCGGCGTCACGACCGGCGAGTAACCGCCTTCGAGTGTCTTCTTCTGTTTGGCCCAGAACCGGCCGAAGTCCCACGGCGTCCGCATGCTCGGCTTGATCTTATACGGGTCATAGATCGCGCCGATCATTTTGGATCCGGTCGTCGGCACGTCGAAGTAAAAGCGGCAGATCAATTGGCCCGGCTTTTTCGATTTGGCGGTGACGACGGCCGGCGAGCTGTCCTTGATCAGGAGCGTGCCGGCGCTGACGGTCGTCATCTCGTTGAACATGATCGTATATTTGGCCGGCAGTCCTTCCGGCGGAAGCTCGCCGATGGCCTGCACGGTGAATTTGGCCGTCTCGCCGGATTTGTAGATGCCGTCGGGCCGATAGACGCCGGTGCGGATGCGGATCGCCTCGGCTGAGGCAACCTGGGCGAACATCATCAGGAAACTCAGGATCAGAATGCCGGTCAGGCGATTGCGGGTCATGACATCAATTCCTTTCCTTTGTGATTCGCGGCGCAAACATGAACCGCCGAATTGTGGGCCAGCGGTTTGCGAATGTAAATCATTTTGAGCGCCGGGGGAGGATGCGTTGACTTGATTGACTTAAACCGGGGTGGGATATAGACTTTGCCATTGACCGGCATGAGAGACGGCCGGTTTGTGCGCGTACTTTTTTGGGCACGCCCCGCGGAGCAAACCATGACGGAATCCTGCAAAGCTGAAGATGGCCGGGGCGCGTTCACGCTCATTGAGCTGCTGATCGTCGTCGCCATCATTTCCATCCTGGCCGCGATCGCGGTGCCCAACTTCCTCGAGGCGCAGGTCCGCTCCAAGATCAGCCGCACCAAGGCCGACATGCGCACGCTGATCGTCGCCCTCGAGCTGTATCACGTCGATGAGAAGGTCTATCCGGTGCGGCGCAACACGCTGGAGACGGCGACGCTCAAGCCGCACCTGCCCCAATACAACATGCGCATGCGCCAGCTGGCGGCGCTCACGACGCCGATCGCCTACCTGACCTCGCTGCCGCGCGACCTGTTCGACATCAACGTGGCCTATCCCAACAACCTGATCGATTACTACGACCCGACGCAGGTGTCGTGGCTCATCAACTATCGCCACTCTTACAACAAAGCCCGCCAGGTCACGCCCGAGCAGGCCGGCTGGATGGTCGTCTCGGTCGGCCCCGACAACTGGATCGGCGCGTTCGTCGATCACAACGCGGTCGGCGACGAACCCGCGACGCCGTTCGAATTGCGCGGCACGGTCATCATGCCCTACGACCCGACCAACGGCACGATCAGCGTCGGCAACATCTGGGCCGGTCAGTTTGGCGGCATGGATAACGCCGGCAACGTGCTTTACGAGCGCGCCCTCTAAAAATCGCTCAAATCGTTATTGACAAACGCCCCCGGTTTGAATAGGTTGTGGACAGAATCCAGTCAGGTTTCTGGGCAATCGATTTTTTGGGGAGGGAAAGTCGGTGCATCGTCGGTCTGTGCTCATCGTGGATGACGAGCGGCGGATGGCCGAGTCGCTGTGCGCGCTGCTCAGCCGCGAGTCCTACAGCGCCGACGCCGCCTTCAGCGGCCACGAGGCCGTCGAGCGCCTCTCGTCCAAAAAATACAATCTGGTGGTCACCGATTTGCGCATGAAGGACGGCGACGGGCTCAACCTTATCCGCCACATCCATGATCGCTACCCCGAAACGCTAATCATCGTCATTACCGGCCACGCAAGCACCGAGTCCGCCATCGAGGCCCTGCACTACCACGTCTTCGATTACCTGCGCAAGCCGTTCGAGTTCGACCTGTTCAAGATGGCGATCGACCGCGCGTTCGCGAAGCTGGAGATCGACCAGCTGCGCGAGGACATGGCGGCCATGATCACGCACGACATCAAGATCCCGCTGACGTCCATCATCGGCTTCGCGTCGATGATCCACGACGCCGACAAGGGCGAGTTCCACCCGCGCGCCGCCGAGTTCGCCGAGACGATCCGCGCCAACGGCCAGAAGATCCTGATGCTGATCGACAACTTCCTGACGAGCTGCCAGATCGACGCCGGCACGCTCAAGGTCCTGCCGGGCAAGGTCGATATCGCGCGCATGCTCATGGACGTGATCGAGACGGCGCGCATCGAGGCCGCGCGCAACCACCGCACGATCGAACACGCATTCGAGCCGCTGCCGCAGCAGCTCATCATGGACGAGGTGCTGGTCTATCGCGCCGTCGGCAACCTGCTGCAGAACGCGATCAAGTATGGCAGGGCCGAGGACCCGATCCGGGTCTGCATGGGCCGGGCCGGCGCCGATGCGTCGCCGCTCGGCAAGGAATCGATCCGCATCGACGTCATCAACTCGACCGATCCGATCGGCATCGCCGAGCTGACCGGGCTGTTCGAACGCTACCAGCGCGCGGAAACGCACCGCCGCATCGAGGGCAGCGGCATCGGCCTGTACGTGGTCCAGGCCGTGGCGCGCGCCCACGAGGGATCGATCACGGTCGAAACGCCGGCGGGGGACCAAATCCGGTTCTCGCTGTGGCTGCCGCTCATTGAGCCGGCGGAGGGTGCCTGATGCAACCACGCCAGCCCCGCACACGGATGTGGGCGCGCTGGGGGCTCGATCCCGCCGCGGGTTTGATCGATGGCGTTTACGTTGAAATCATGGATGGCCGCTACGCGCGCATCGAGGCGTGCCGGAAACCGCCGGCGGATGTTCCCGAGGAATGCCGCTGGCCGAAGGGCTTCCTGACGCCCGGCCTGCTCAACGCCCATACGCACCTTGATTATTCGTGGCTGCACGGCGCGATGCCGCGCGGCGTGCGTTTCGTGGAGTGGCTCGCCGGCATGGCCCTGGCATGCCGGGCGTTGGACGACGAGTCGATGCGCCGCGCGCGCGAGGCGTGCGCCGACGCCGTCGAACAGGCGCTGTCCTGCGGGACGACCGAGATCTGGGACGTCAGCACGCTGAACCTGGCGCGGCCGATGCTCGAGTCCGACCGCATGCGCGCGATCAGTTACGCCGAGATCATCGCGCCGACCCGCGCCCGCTGGGAAGCCGAGGGGCGCGCCCGCCTCACCCAATCCAAGCTGGCGTCCTACATCAGCCGGCCCGGCGGCTCGTGCGCGCTCGGGATTTCGCCGCACACCGCCTATACCGTGATCCCGGAGGCGCTCGAGGCGTGCGCGCATTGGGCGAACCGCCGCGGCGTGCCGCTCGCGATTCACCTCGCCGAGACCGAGGACGAGAACGAGCTGCTGATCAACGGGAACGGCGAGCTGTTCGATATGATTCAGGAACTCGGGGCGGGCGAGCTGGCGGACGAGCTGGGGATCGGCGAGTCGCCGATCGAGCGCGCCCGCCGCGCCGGCGCGCTGACGCCCAACTGCCTCGCGATCCACTGCAACCGGCCGCGGCCCGGCGAGGCCCGGGTCCTTGCGCAGTCCGAAGTCGCCGTCGTGTTCTGCCCGCTCGGCAACGCGTGGTTCGGCCGGCCGGATTATCCGCTCGAGGAATACCGGCAGGCCGGCGTGCGGCTGGCGCTCGGCACCGACAGCCTCGCGAGCAACGACCAGCTCGACATCCGGCTCGAGGCGGCCGAGGTCGCCCGGCGTTACAAAATCGATGACCCGCTGTGGCTCCTCGGCCTTGCGACGGGTGCGGGTCTGGGCAACATCCCCCCCCTACGGAGGCCGCGGCGCGCTGCAACCCAACCGCCCCGCCCAATGGGCCGTCTGGTCCAGCGAAGAAATCCCAAAACACCCGACCGCCGAAAAAATGGTTCAATGCTGGCTCAAAGAATCAACAACCTGCGTGAGGTCGAGCGTGAGTTGATACTGGTCCAAAATTCATCCCCGAAAAGAAGGATATAGAATAAAATGCACGTCCATGAAATTCAGGCCGTCTGCTATGGATCATGATGATTCGCTTACCTACGTGGTCGAAGGCATTATCTTTGTCGCTTTAGGCTCAGGCATGCTGGCATGGCTCATATGCTTCATTAGGCATTATATATGTCGATGGCTAATATTATTATTGACTCCAATTATTCTGCTGTACATTTCCAGTTATATTCCGATTTGGAGTAGGGGCTACTCCGATGCAGAAGATGGATGGCTCGTGATATTTTATCCTGTTACGCTGATCGTTGGCTATGCATCCCTGGCATCGGTAGTTATTATTCATGGTTTAATATTTCGGAATTCGCGAGATCGTAACTCAATTGCGCGTCCCTGAATTCCGAGCGCGAGTTGGTCGGCAGGTAATTCGTGAATCTATCGAATTAGACTATTTCTCGAAAGTTTTATCACATTTGATTAGGGCGCTCATTGAGCGCCGAAAACCACCTTGGAGTGCGGCGGCTTGCCGCCGCTTTTGCGTCTCGACCGGTTTTGCTCGATCAAATCAAATTTTTGGGGACAGCCTACTGAATAGGCCGGAGTTTCGGGAACGGAGAATCGGTTCGTGCTCGTGCTCGTAATCGTAATCGATGCGCACACGGTTATTTCTTCTGCCCTGCTGAATCGCCACTCGGACCATTTCTTTTCGCTACAACATGAATCAGGTAAAACGTCCCGATCATCATGATGTATAGCCCGATATCTCCAAGCTGAATACCGATCGGATCGCCATACATATAACGACGAGTCATAATGCCGATCCCATAAACGCCCAGCACCATTAAGAAGTCCGTTAATAACTCGTATTTGCGCTTTGGTGCGGTTTTCTGATTCATGGGGACACAATACGCTCTCGGAAATGTTCCAATCACCCTTGATCTTTCGCCCATTCAGACCGTTACTGCATCAAAAAAATCATTTTTTATAAAAATTAAGTTTCCTAAGGGCCATAAGGGTCGCTAAGGGAATTACATTTTCACGATCTTCTCGATTATCATTTCCCGCATCAGGCAGCGCTCCACCCGCGCGCCTTTGCATCCTTCAGTGTGGTCCGTGTATTCCGTGGTTGAATCTCCCGCCATCGCCGCGCTCGAATCCACCGCCGCCGACCTCGGCAAGCTGCTCAGCGGCTGGACGAGCGACCGTCTCGCCGAGTCCGAAGCCGCCCACGCCAACCCGGCCGACCCCACCGCCGCCGCCGCAAAGCCCGACCTGACCACGATCAACGCCGGAATCCAATCCCTGTGGCGTCTTGTCTCCGTTCAGAAATCCATTCTTCAGCTTAAAAATCCCCCGTCCTCGCCAGCCCCCGACCGCCCGAAGCCGGAATTCCGGTTCGGAGTTCAAACTTCAGTTTGCCCGGCCACCAGCCACGTTTTTGCATCGCAATCGACTTCGCCGGTGACCAGCCCAGAGCCGATGACCAATGTGGCGCCGGCGCCCTCGCCGGCAATTCAATCCTCCGCCGCGACCATTCCCTTTTCGGTTCCACAGGTCCCGTCTGTTCCCGTTGCCCCGGCATACCGCTCCATCGAGACGATCGCCGCCAAAACCGAACGGCTCTACGCCCAAACCGCCGCCCTGCTTTCCGCAACCAATCCGACCCCGAAGCCCGGGAACGCCGATCTCCCGATCGGCAAAACCTCACGATCAAAAGTTCCACCCCCGCTCACGCCCAAAACCACCCCGGCTCTGCCCGACCAGCTCAAAATCAAACTCCTCGACGCCATCACCGGCCGCCCGGTATTCCCCGGCTCGGGCAACCTGCTCAATTCCTTCCTCACCGAACTCGCAACCTCCCCGCCCTAATTCCCTAGAAATCCAACCCTTCTCACTTCCGCCAAATCCCACCGCATTGATCTCCCCACCGAAATCTCCCTGATTTCGACGAAATCGCGCATGTACAGGGGTTTCGCAGACAATCGACGAAATAGGTTTTGGTTTTCAACAAAACATTCCCGGTATTTCATGAATTTCGTCGTGGGCACGGTGTTGGGCCGGGCTTTTGCCGCGCGAGGATCCGGTCAAGGTTCGCCTCTGAACCGTTGGTGCCTGTCACTGAAAAATTGATAACTTGAACTCGATCACTCAGAACGTTTCGTTGTAGGGCCCGGCCGGGTCGGAGTCCTGCGTGCCGGCGTCGAACTGCGCCGTCACGCGGATAAACGTGTATGAGCGTGGCCATGAAATTAACGGCGGTGTCACACTGATCGTGTGCGACGTCGCGCCGCTACGCGAGACCGCGATCGCTGCGGTCGCGTATAACTCGAGTCCTCCATGAAATGGGGTTGCGTGCCATCCATGAACTCAGTCTTCAAAGAGCAGTTTCTAAAAAGATTGGGGTGAACGTCCCCGATATTTCCCCGATATTCCGGCATTCTGAACGCAAATCACCCGGCCTACTTTTTCCGCGGGAGAATCCGGATCGCGATATCGCCTTCCTCGTAGCCACCCATGATGTTGATCTCGCTTGGCTCGCCATGATGGTCGGTCCGGTCCGGCCCGAAACTATAGACAACGACCCCTTTTTCATCGGCAACAACCCTGATCGGCTTGCCGGAGAACGGGTCGATCCACTGAGTGGCGCCGCTCCTCGCCGGATCCAGTTTCACCTCGATCCCGGTCAGCGCCACGTTAAGCCGCGCGCGATCGGTTTTGATCAAGCCCGCAAAGTACCCGCTCTCCCATCCCCACCAAGTCATCGCCGTCTGATCGTATTTCGCGCCGGGAGAAAAATAGTCATGGTCCAGAGTGGCAAAGTTCTCGGGCCTGAATTTCACCATCGTTTCGGCAAAACAGTCGTCGAGTTGCCGGATCATGCCCTCGGCCGATGCTTTCATTTTCACACTGTTGAACGCAGGTCTGACGCAGAGAATGAGCGAGGCCGGATGGCGCCACGCGTTTTTTTTGAATTCGGAGAAGTCGTCGATCCCATAATAACGAGTTGACAGTTCACGGACGAACAGGTTTTCGATCGAGCCGCTAAGGGATATGACGGCCACAGAGCGGTTGGCGCGGTAATCGATTTCGAGCTGGCGACGGTAATCGGCCGGCGGGCGCGCCAGCCCTTCGATCATTTTTTTGAGGAGGTCGGGCGGGACGTCGGCCTGAACCCAATAAGCCAGAGGCCTGAATAAGTTCCTTCCGAATGTAACGATCGACCTTTCGGCATCGGTCAGCCCCGGTTCCTCGGCCGACCGGCCGAGTTTTGCGATCGCGAGGATCACATCGGCGGCTCCGGCAAGGTCGCCGGCATCCTGGCGCCTCTTCGCCTCGGCCGCCAGCTCCGACGACAGCGGTCCGAACATGAAATCGCACGGGTTTTTGATGAATGCCAGATCCTCGTCCGCGAACGCCGCGGCCTGTTCGCAGCTGATCGTCGGAAACCCGCCCGCATTCGCCATCCGGATCATGTCGGCGATAAAATCCTGGTGTTCACATAGCCAGCGGACCTGTTCGGCGTCCAACGCCGCGTCCGGATCCATCCCTTCCATCACATCGAAATAGGGTAAGGACGAGGCGTTCAGGCGCGGGAGCCATTTGTTGAGGATATCGATATTGGCAGGATTCGTGGTCTTTGATCTCACCAGCGCGAGATAATCGCGTTGATAAGCCTTCAGGTCCGCATCCGTCAGCAGCGGCCGCGACCAGTTCGGTTGACGCGGCGCCTTGATCGGATCGGCCTTGAGGCTGAGCAGTTTTGCCGGCGGCGTCATGCTTTCTTTAGGGATGGCAAGGACCATGAACAGGATGTTGAACATCGCAATCACGATCGCCGGGAGGCCGATCACGACTCCCGCTACGATCAACGCCCACCGGCGCCGGCGGCCTGGTTTTTCTTCACCCATGGGTCACACCCTATCCTTTGCAAGCCCCGTTAGGCAAGTGCGGATTGCGGACTAAACAATCACGCGTCATTCTCCTCCGCTTGCCCCGTTACATTCAGGTTGCAATTTCGAAATACGGGGATGTGCGACTTTATGAATATGAATCCTGCAAACGTATGGCTGATCACTCGTTCATGCTCGGGCTGCTGCTTGAGTGCGATGCCGCAGGGCGCGCTCATCTTTTCGTTGACCCCCGCCGCTTTAGCATCCAACATGATCGGCGGCGGTGAGGTGCAATGTTCAACAGGCCGTTCAAAGTTCGCGATGACGTGATTGCCGTGCTGGCGGGGCTGGCCGTGCGCGGGTTTTTCCTGCCGGCCGCCGACGGCGCCTACACCGACGGCATCCTGGCCCTGAACACGTTCAAGTTCGGCCTGAGCTACTGGCCGCCGTTCTATGCGCTCACGGCGTGGCTGCTCGCGTGGATCCCGGGCATGGGCCTCGAAAACGCCGGCCGAATCATCTCGTTCCTCGCCGGCGCGCTGACGGTCGTCCCGCTGATGGCGCTCGCGAAGGTGATGTTCGGACGGCGCGCGGCGCGATGGGCCGCCGCGGCGTGGATCCTGAGCCCGCTGCCGATGCGCTGGTCGCTGCAGCCGATGACCGACGCGCTGATGGTCGCGTTGTGGACCGGGTCGCTGGCGGCGCTGGCGCTTTCGGTCGAGGCGTGGCAGCCGAGGCTGTTCGCGCAGCCCGAAGGCGCATCGCCGCTGCCCGACGCGAAAAAAAGCCTGCACTGGATGATCCTGGCGTCGCTCCTCGGCGCGATCGCCACGCTCACGCGCTACCAGGGCATCCTGCTTCTGCTGCCGATCGTGGTCGTCGTCGCCTGGCGCGTGTTCGCGTCGAGGCACTCAGGACTCAGGACTCAGGACTCAAAACTTTTCCTTTCGCTGCTGCCGTGGCTCATGATCCCGCTGTGGTTCGTGCGCGAGGGCCTCGGCCCGTTGATGAATCACTTCCAGCAGTTCCAGGAGCGCGCCGCGACGGCCTCCGATTACTGGATGATGATCGAGGAATTCGTGATGCGGGCGCCGTATTTCGCGACGTGGGGGCTGTTTGGGTTTTTCATTTACGGCCTGCTGCGCGTGAACTGGTCAACGTGGCGGCTGCGCTGGGCGGGGTGGCTCGGGCTGGCGCTGACGGCCGCGATCCTCGCGCTTCAGTCGGCGTTCATGTCGTACCAGGAGCGATACCTGCTGCCGCTCGTGCCGTTCGTGTGCCTCGCCGCGGGCCACGGATTCGCCACGTGGCAGCGCCGCTGCGAACGCGCGCCGTTGCGGTTCTGGATGGTCACGGGTCCGGCGCTGGCTTATGCGTTTGTGTTTTCATTCCTCGTGGCGTGGCATCAGACGCGGCCGTTCGAGGACTTCAAGGCCGCGTGCGAAGACGTTGCCGAAATGCCGGCCGCGAAAACCGCCGTCTATACGAACGAATTTTACAACCCGAGCGTCTCGGGCGACGACCGCATCGGCCCGCCCAAGGCGCGGTTCTGGACCGGCAAGGAAGCCAAATACCTGCCGCAGCAGGCGTGGGGCGTGCTCAAGCCCGGCGACGTGATCATTCTTTCGAGCTGGTATTCGATGATGCCGCTCGACCAGTTCAGGGCGATGATTGACGAGCGCGCGCGCTCGATGCCGGTGGCCGTGGTCGCCCGTTATCAATCCGAAACGCTGCCGCTGCTGCCCGACCTCATGATGGCGTATCCGATGTCGGCCAACCAGAATCCGCTGGCGATGATCTTCCGCTACAACCCGCAGTATTTCGAGACGGTCGTCCTGCAGATGAAGGGCGCGGCGCCGATCGACATCGACCTGCCGCCGGCCGGAGCCGATGCCGCCTCGCAGCAGCACCAGCAGCGCCAGCAGCAGCTCGAGCAATTGAAAAAGCAGTTGGAAAAGACGAAATGAGCGCGTAGGCCGCGCCGGCTTGATGCCCAATGATGATGGTCACCATTCACCATCCACCATTCACCACCCACTTTTTTCGCTGGTTCATTCTCTGCCTGCTCATGTGCATTCCCGCCGGCGCGATCGCAAGCACGGTCGATCGCGACGCGGCCGATTTGATGCGCGCCAGCCTCGCCGGCCGGCCGATCCCGCAGTCGGGTTCGCTCGACCTGATCGAGTGGAAGGCGTTCGCCTCGGCGCTCTCGATCGCATCGACCGACGAGCGCGAACAGGCCCTGCGCGACATCTATAAGAAGACCGATTCGATTTACCTGCGCAGCGTGATCCTCGAGGCGATCTCGGAAGACCCGCAGTTCCGCAGCCGGCAGGCGCAGTTCATCCGGCGCTACGGGTTTTACGCCAACTGGTTCAACCGGCTGATGATCACGTTTACCGACACCCTGCAGGGGCGCATCCAGGCCGTCGGCCAGCTCGTGGTCGATGCCGCCAACGATCTGATCCGGCCCGCCGAGGCCGATCCGCTCGAGCGCCGGGCGTATGAGCTGGCGCTGCAGTCCGAATCGACGAACAGCCCGAGCGCGCGCGCGCAAATGCAAACGCTACGCAAGCGCGTCGATCGCACGCGCGCCGCGGACGACCTCGAGCGCGCGCAGTGGGCGCTCGAGCAGGACGACCCCGAATCGGCCGAGTTCTATGCAAGCCAGGCGCTCGTCGAGCGCCCGGGTTGGGGGAGCGCTGAGAAGCTGCGCCTCAAGGCCGCCGAAAAGGCGGCCGAGAACAACCGCCGCGCGCTGGCCTCGACGCAGGTCGGCTATCCCGACCGCAACCCGCCCGTGCGTCCCGCCGACGCCGACCTGGCGCGCTCGGTGCTGGTGTCGCAATCGCTGGCGCCGAATGATTCCGCCGACAAGAAGCTCGCAACCGAGTTGACCGCTTTGCTGCCTTCGGCGCCCGATCGCGGCCGCGCGCGGATGATGCGCGAGTGGCAGGGCGCGATCA
>JAJFUE010000191.1 GCA_021372575.1 bacterium
AAATCCATAACCCTCGACGCCAGCGACCGCGCCAATGATTTTGACCAATTCGCCGAATCCCATGCCTCCCATGCCTCTCATGAGTCCCATAAGTCCCATGAGTCCCATGAGTCCCATTTTCCCAATTCCCCCTCCACCCCCACCCAACCCTGGCACCGCAAAAAAATCCCCAAGCGCTTCGGCTAGGTAGGTCGGCTCTCCGAGCCGACTCTTTTCCGTCGTCCGCTTCACCCCGAAGCGACATCACATTCAATCCCCCCACCACCCCGCCGTGCGCTCACCCACCCCGCACCGGCCGTGGATCCCGTATTGTCAGTAGGCTGCATGGATGCAGCGTTGAGCGTCTCGGCATCGATCTTCCCTAGCGCGCGATCAAAACCGCGCGCTGAAAGCGCAACAAGAATACAGCCTGGGGCAAAGCGAAGCGACGCCCCAGGTCAGATCGCGAAAATTGCCTGAGCTCTGAAAGAGCGCAAGAAACCCCGCGATCCCATTTCTTCGCGCCTTCAGCGCTCCATGTTCATTTTGCGATCCATGCCCTGGGGCTTCGCTTCGCTGTGCCAGGCTGGGATGAATCGGCGCCGCTCGGGAGATCGGCATTCCCGGGCCACTTCTTTCTTTGCGATCTTGGCGCGGTTGGGTTTCAATTTGGCTTCATGATTTCTCTGGTCACCACGCTCAAGAACGAGGCAACAACGGTTGAGGATCTTATTGCCGCCGTTCGCGCGCAGACGCGCCCGACCGACGAGTGGATCGTCGTCGATGGCGGCTCGGGCGACGGCACCGCTGAGCGGCTCGCCGCATCCGGCGTGTGCCGCGTGATTGTGCTTCCCGATTCCAACATCTCCGCCGGTCGCAACCGCGCCATCGAGGCCGCCTCGGGCGACATCATCGCGGTGATCGACGGCGGCTGCCGGCCCGCGCCCAACTGGCTGGCGCGGCTTGTCGGGCCGGTCGAGACCGGCCGGGCTGATATCGCCGCCGGCCCGACGCGGCCCATTATCGAAACGCCGTTTGACGCCGCGCAGTGGGTCCTGCTGGACCAGTTCGTCTCGCCCATCACGCCGCGCCGCGCCGCGCTCTCGAGCCGGTCGCTTGCGTTCCGGCGCGAAGTTTGGGCCGACTGCAAATACCCGGAGTGGCTCGCAATCGGCGAGGACCGCTGGCTGATCGACGCGTGGCGTGCGCGCGGCCGCCGGATCGAAACGCTGCCCGACGATGCCTCCCTCGCGGTCAATTGGCGCATGCGGCCGACGCCGCGCGCGTTCGTCGTCCAGCATTTCCGTTACATGCGCGGCGACGGCCAGGCCGGCCTGCGCACGAAAACCAACCTCGCCCGGCTCGCGTTCTATCTTCTGATCGTTGTTTCGCTCGCCTTCGGCGCCCGCGGCGCGGGCTTCGCGCTCCTGGCCTGGCTGATCTACTTATTGGCAACAGTTCTGACCCGAATCGTCCCGGCAACCCGCAATCGCCCCGTTGCATTTCTCGCCAAAACGCTGTTATTTCTGCCACCGGCGCTATTGGCGATGGATTTGGCCAAGATATTCGGGTATCTTTTGGGGTGGTTTCAACATCCGAGGGGCAACGGTCACCGGTGAGCTCGCCACGTCTCGGCATCGTCATGGTTCATTATCATTCCGAGGATTTGCTCGGCCAGAGCCTCAAGGCGCTGATCGCATCCTCGTGCCCCGATTTCGAGGTCGTGGTCGTCAACAACGGCAGCTCGCGGCCGCTTGACTGGATCGAGCAGCTCGACCCGCGCATCAAGCTGGTCACGCCCGAGCAGAACCTCGGTTTCGCGGCCGGCTCCAACCTCGCGCTCAACTCGCTGCCGCCCGATGTCCCGCGCATCCTGACGCTCAACCCCGACGTGATGGTCGAGCCGACCACGATCGAGCGCCTGCTCGACCAACTCGACAGCGACGCCACGATCGGCATCATCACGTGCCGGCTGCTGCTTTCGGACGGCAGCCTCGACCCGGCGTGCCACCGCAACGACCCGAACCTGATCTCGGCATTCGCCAAGCAGACCGGCCTGCAGCGGCTGTTCCGGCGCAACCGGCTCCTCGGCGACTACAACATGACGTGGCACAGCCGCAACCGCCCGCACGAGGTCGGCTGCGTGACCGGCGCCTTCCTGCTGATCCGGCGCGAGGCGATGGAGCAGGCCGGCGGCCTGTTCGACGAACGGTTCTTCCTTTACGGCGAGGACCTGGACCTGTGCCGGCGCGTGCGCGGCGCGGGGTGGCGCGTGTTCTACGAGCCGTCGTCGTGGGCGACGCACGTCAAGGGCTCCGGCCGCACGCGCCGCGCCGCCACGACGCTGCACTTCTACCGCGCGATGTGGATTTACTACCGCAAATGGGGCTTCTTCCGCCGCAACCCGCTCGTGCTGGCGCCGCTGGCGTTGGCGATTTCCCTGATGGGCCTATTGGAGCTCACCCGCACGCAACTGCGCCTGGCGTGGAGACGAGTAAGGCCCTGAGTGGTTATGGGTCCTATGCGACCCATGCGACCCATAAAAAAAACGCCGGGTGATTGCTCACCCGGCACGAAGCACTAAGCACTACTTCAGCTTGTTCAGCAGTTCGATCGCCTTGTCGCGGAGCAGCTCGAAGCCGCCCGGTGCGTTGCGCATGCGGGCGGGCTCGAAGATGTGCGACATATCGACTTCGTAGCCGCCCTCGGCGAACGCTTCGCGCGTCGCGAGGTAGCCGCAGTCGCCGCCGGTGTAGCTGACGAACGTGACGTCGTAGCCGACCAGCTCCGAGATCTGCTCGCGGATCTTGGAGAAGACCTCGGCGCCGCCGCACACGATGCGGACCGGGCCGATGGCGATCGCCTGCATCTCGAGCGGCTTGAAGAAGTCGATTGCCCCCTCGGCCTCGGCCTTGCGGGTCGTTTCAAGCCACTTGTAGCCGGCATCGATCAGGCGATTCTTGATGTAGCTTTCGCCGGTGTTGGCGATCGCGTTCACCTTCTGGTCCTTGCTGTCGATCTCGGCCAGGTACTGGTTGGCGAACTTCGTGCTGAGCTCGAGGCCGTCGAGCGGAAGCGGGACGGTCTCGGCCACCGAACGGATCGATTCGTCCTTGACCGGCTTGCAGTTCTTGAGGCCCTCGGCCGTGTCGTTGGCCAGTTCGTTGGCCAGGCCTTCGACCTCGTCGAACTTGCAGGTCTTGAAGCGCGGGTTGTTGTTCCCACACGCGCCGTTGGTGAACAGGACCATCGGGTTGCCGGGCAGGCTCTTTTCAAGCCCCGCCTGGACGTAACCCGCGACGTCGGCGCTGACGAGCCGGTTGTCGTAGGGGAGCATCGTGTTGTGCATGGCGTAGTTGGCGAGGATCGCCGCCCACGTGCCATCCTTGCGGCGGAAGCCGACAAGGCCGACGCGCGGATCGACGTGGCCGCCAACCTCGGCGCGGAGCTTCTGGCGGCGGTCGATCGCAACGTTCGACTTGCCGGTGCCGGCGACGATCTCGACGTCTTCGACCGGCGCGGCGACGGCCTTGGCGGCCGCTTCGAGCACGCGGGCGCGCAGGTATTTCATGTAATCGTCATCGAGCTCGCCGCAGTTGATGAGGCGAATCGTGCACGGGGCCGAGTGCGTGTGCGTGGCCGAGACGACGACTTCCTCACGCTTGAGTCCGTAACGCACCAGCATCGTCTCGTTGATGTCCTCGACGAAGGTGTGCATGACGGCGACGAGATCGGTGTGGATCCAGAGGAGCCGCTGGCCGGCGTCGTTGCGCATGTAGAGGACCCGCACGAACAGCGGGTCATGCACGCCGGTCATGGGCTGGACGCGGCCGCCGTAACCGGCCAGATCGACCGTTTTGGTCGGCGTGATATCAACGATCGACGTGCTGATCTTCATGCTTTATGCCCTCGCTTGTTGAGCTGCGAATTCAGCCAGTTCCTCGCGGTTATCGTAGAGCTTCTTGAAGACGGCCGCAATGCCATCCATCTGCTCGCGCGTGCCGAGCAGGTTCTGGTGCAGCAGCCACAGCGCCTCGTTCGCGCAGGCGTTGTCGCAGACGGGGCAGTCGGTCTTCTTGTAGTCGAGCTGCGGGTGGTCGATGTAGCAGCCCGTGTAGGAGCCGAAGACGCCTTCGCGGAACATCGGCTGCTGATAGAGGGCGATCGGGTAGCCAAGGGCCAGCGGGATGCCTTCGGCCTTGGCGGCCTCGACGATCACCTCGCGCGGGACGCCGCCGAACGCCGAGGCGTCGTAGCGGACGACGAACAGGTGGAACGCGTGGCGGTCAACGTCGGCCGAGATGTGCTGGGTCTTGAGACCCGGGATTTTGTCAACAAGCTTGCCAAGGTAGCGGCCGTTGGCGTCGCGGGTCTTGGTCTGGTCCTCGAGCCGGTCGAGCTGGGCGTTGAGGATCGCGCCGACGAACTCGCTCAGGCGGTAGTTGCCGCCGCAGCGGAAGTGGCGATACCAGGGATGCCCCGGCTCGCGCCCGCAGTTGTGGAACGAATACAGCAGGTGGTGCAGCTCTTTGTCGTTGGTGACGAGCGCGCCGCCCTCGCCGGAGCTCATGTTCTTGGACGACTGGAACGAGAACACGCCGATGTTGCCGTAGGAGCCGACCGACTTGCCCTTATACCGGGCGCCGTGCGCGTGGCAGCAGTCCTCGATGACGTAGAGGCCGTGCTTCTTGGCGATGGCCATGATCTCGTCCATCTTGCACGGCAGGCCGCCCAGGTGCACCGGGATGATGGCCTTGGTGCGCGGCGTGATGAGCTTTTCGATCGACTTGGGGTCGATGGTGTAGGTGTCGGGCTCGATGTCGGCGAAGATCGGGGTGGCGTTGGCCTCGACGACGGCGCTGGCCGTGGCGAGGAACGTGAACGGAGTGACGATGACTTCGTCGCCGGCCTTGATCCCGCACGCCATCAGCGCCAGGCGCAGGGCGACGGTGCCGTTGGTGTTGGCGACGCCGTACTTGCACTCATGCGCTTCGGCGAAGCGCTGCTCGAACCGACCCACCTGCGGATTCGGCGTTTCCTGACGGCCCCAGGCACCGCTGTGCAGAACCTGCAGCAGCCCTTCCTCTTCTTCCTTCCCGAAAATCGGCCACTTCGGCAAATCACTCGTAAATGCCTTGGGTCCACCGTGGATGGCGAGCTGTTTTCCCATCGTCACTTCTCCTTAGCGAATATCGTTGAGCCGTCCGCAGACGGTCTGGTGTCTGCCCGACGTAGAACTTAAGCCCGTAGTGTCTGCTAATGGGTATCGAGTGTCAAGCTAATGTGTTGTGAAGACAAGAGATGTAAGTTTAATATATTGAAAAATCAGTCCCCCACGCCTGTTTCGTGCTCATGCCTGTGCCCGCCTTGTCAGCCGTAGCCTTGGCAAAAGCTGAAATCGTAATCGCAATCGATTCAATAACCCGTTCGTGAGTCGATCACCTGCCGGGCACGGCGGATGCCTGTTGCCGGATTCTGTCCTTGACCTCGTCCCAATAGAATTCCGGCTGCGGCCACTTCGCCGTGACGTTCAAAACCGCGAGTTGATCCTGTCCGGGGGTCATGCGCCCCAGCAAATCGGCGATGTTTTTTCTGTCCCGGTACTTTAACCGATTGTTCAGGAATTCGCGGCTGACCCATTCCCGCTCGACCAGAAAAACAATGGGCCGTTGTTCGACCGCGGTGAATAACTTTCGCGCGCCCGAGGTCTCGGCGTCGCCGGCGCCTACCTTCACCAGCTCCTCGGCGTTTTGCGGCCAGCGGCCGTAAAGCTTCCGGTACCGATCCATTTTCCCATCAAGATCCGCTTGATTTTGATCTTGTGCCAAAGCCCACGCCTGCATCGGATACGTTCCCGCGGGCAGGAGGGTCACCCCCCAGCCGCCTTGCCGTTTCTGAAGGATCGCGCGATCGAGATAGCGCGGCACAAGGTCGTCCATGCTGCCGGGGTAATGCCCCATCGCAAGCCGATAGCGCGCCATCGCAATGACGATTTGCAGCTCTTCGATGTTCAGGTTGACTCCGATTTCGCCGGTAAACCCCGAGTAGCGATACGGGAAATAAAAAGTGTCGAATCCGCCCGTTGAAGACTTGCCGGTCGCGAGCGAAAAGATTTTACGCATCACCGCCACACGATTCATCCCGGCCTCATAAACATCCCGATCTCCATCGGCCCAGCCCCGTGCGATCGGGTCCATGAACACCCACGCCATCACCCCCATGGCTTTAACGGCCGCGCGTTTCGTGCCGTTGACGTTTTGCGGTTCATACAGCGATTGCCTCATGCCCATGACGCGCATCGCCCGGAGCGCGGCGGCCTGCTTCTCGTTCAGCTTGAAGCCGCCGAGGAGTTCCGCGGCGTCCTTGAAAATCGCGTCATTGCCCAGCCAGTTCGTTTCCGCCGTCATGAGCAGAAATGGTTCGAGGCCGCGAAAGAAAGAACGTTGCCGATCGGGCGCGGTGTAGCTCCATAAGCGGTTCAGCAAATCGGCCCGCAGCATGTTGGCAAATATTTTTCGCGCGTTGGCGTCGTCCGCGCCAAGGCTTGCCCGAAGCAGGCTCAATTCCGCCGCGTAATCGAAAATCGAAAGATCCCGGGTGAACGACTCCATCTGGACCGGATCCGGCCATCGCAGGTCATTGCGCGTCAGGATCCGTTGCGCGTGGTCGATGATTTCGGGCTTCCGGCCGAAATATGCGGCCAGCGGATTCGATGTTTTCCGATCGAATCGTCTCGCAAAGTACATGGTGCCGGCCGCGTTTTGCGCGACCTCTTCGGCGACCCTCTTGCGCAGCGACGCGCGGCACAGAACTGTTCCGGTCGTGCCTTCGTCCGGGAAATCCTCCGCCGGCAAAATGAAGCTGATTTCGTACAACGGCCGCGGGCCGAAACCCCTCCTGAGCTTCATGTCCGCCAGGTATTCCCGCGCAATCGTGGAGATTTCAAGGCTCGGGTCAAACACCTGAATCGGCGGTTTCTCCGCGCGTCCTTGCGTCGCGGTCCCGCCCGAATCTTTCCACTCGATGATCGGCCGCGCGGCCTCGGCGAGCGCTTTTCCCGCGTTCGTGTGCTGTTGTTGAAACTTGTTAAATTCTTCCGCCGACCGCGACACCATCGCCATGCCAAACAATCCAAAAAGAACCAGGATGCTCAGGCACCCCAACCCGGTCCAGATCATGATTTTCTTTTTACTCGCCACGCCAACGGCCTCCACTCACACAATAGTGTCCCGCCGGCCAAAAAGTTTTAGAAAAATCGAGCAGGTGGGCATGCAGTAGCCTGAGCGCAGGCGAGGGACAACCCCAACGTCTCGTCATTTCCCTGTTGCCGTCTTCGTTGCGATCGTGAGGTTGATCTGGAGCTCGGCGATTTCGCGGTCTTTCTGGTCGATCGTCGCGCGGAGGATTCGGACTTCGCGGCGCAGGTCGGCGGCGCTCATGCGGTCAAGATCGGCACCTGCCGGGCGCGAAATCGCCGGCAAGCCGAAGGAATTTTGTTCGGGCGACCTGGCGTGCAGATTCCAGCCGCCTAGCGCGCCGAGCGCCAGGCATGCGATCGCCACCGGCGCCGTCCAGTTTTTCTTTGCGCCCCCGCGCCTGCGTTTCATATGTGACATCCCCATAAAGTCGTGTTCGTGCTATTACAAAAATTCCAAATTCAAGCTGGTTCCAAGTGATTCGAAACAACCCAAGCCCGGAGGGCCGGCAGAAAAAACCGATCTCTGTCGCCACCTTCGGGGCTCGGGCGGTGAATGGGGCCGCTCAACCGGGGGCTCGCTGCGCTCGCACCCCGGCTACAACCTGCCGGCCCTTCGGGCCTCGGACTATTCGAAATCCACTGCTCATTTTCATCGCCCGGGAAGAAGCATCGCTTCATGATCACTCGTTATCGTGACCGGTAATCGAACCGCTCCAACTCAGTCGAGCAGTTCGAGCGGGTCGATGAGTTGGCCCTTGTAGCGGATCTGGAAGAACAGCTTGCCGGAGTCGCCGGCGCTCGGGCGGCCGACGGATGCGATCCTGTCGCCGCCGCGAACGGTTTGCTGCTCGCTCACAAGAAGCTGCGCGTTATAGCCATAGACGCTGACGTAGCCGTCGCCGTGGTCGATGAGGATCATGCGGCCGTAGCCGGGGAATTCCTTGGCGAGGAGGACGCGGCCCGAACGCGTCGCGACGACGGGAGTCCCATCGGGCGCGGAAATTTCGAGGCCGTGGCAGGCCTTGTTCCAGCCCTCGCGGAAACGCGTGACGACTTCGCCTTCGACGGGCCACATGAATTTTCCATTATTTGAATAGGTTCTCTTCGCGGGAGCCGGTTTTGGATCGGCGGGCTTGCCGCGGTGGACCCATCCGAACAGGCCCTGGCTCGCGTGCGTCGAAGGGGCGGTCACGACCGGCCTTGAATCGGCGACGACGACCGGTTCTTTTTCTTTTTGGGGCTCGGCGGAATGGCCGTTCGCCCTGTTCTGCTGATTCAACAGGTCGGGCGACCACGGGGTGGTCGGCACGAGGCCCGGCTTGCCCTCGACGCGCTTGAGCGCCTCGCGCACGTATTGCCGGTCGTTCGAGGGCGGGATGTAAAGGAGCTTGCCCTTGGGGGCGATAGAGGTCGCGGTCGTGTAATTGAGCTGCGCCACGAGCTGCGGGTCGCGGCGATAGTATTGGCCGATTTGAGCGATCGACTGGAAACCGTCGGCCTCGTGGAACCAGCCGTTGCGGTAATCGAGAACGATCGTTTGTTCCTGGATGACGCGCGGCGGCTTGGCGCGGCGGCTCGAATGGCCGCACCCGGCGGCGCATGCGATCACGATTGAAAGAAGAACGGCGAGGCGAAGTCGGCGGAATGAAAAGATCATGGTTGAGCCCAGCGGCGAAACAGCGGTTTGGCCCCGGTTCGACCCGGCGGCCATGGCCCAGCACAATAATCGATTTTGAGGCTTAAAATCAAGTGTTTGCAAGTTTTATAGGTCTTATAGGTCCTATAGGTCTTATAGGTCGTTGCAAAAACAAAAGCCGGCGCGGGGACCGGCTTGGAGGGAAAATTAAGTTCAGAGCACGAATACGAACCGATATCGTTCGAAGCGGACCTATTCCTTGTAGATCTCGCTTTTGAGCACGCCGACGCAGGGGAGGTTGCGGTAGCGCTCCTTGTAGTCGAGGCCGTAGCCGACGACGAACACGTCCTCGATGTCGAAGCCGACGTAGCGGATCGGCAGGTCGGTCGGGCGCGGCTTGTCCTTGCGCAGCAGGGCGCAGATCTCGAGGCTCGCGGGCTTGTGCAAGTCGAGCAGCTCGTGGACGGCGTGCAGCGTGTTGCCGGTGTCGTAGATGTCCTCAATGAGCAGGACGTGGCGGCCGGCCATGTCGTGATCGACGTCCTTGGTGATGCGCAGGCGCGCGGTGGTCGTGGTTGCGCCCTTGTAGGCCGAGGCGCCGACGACCTCGAGTTGCAGCGGCAGGTCGATCTTGCGCATGAGGTCGGCGGCGAAGGGGAGTCCGCCCTTGAGGATGCAGATGATGACGAGTTCGCGGCCGGCATAATCGGCCGTGATCTGCCTGCCAAGTTCATTGACGCGGCGCGCGATCTCGTCGCGGCCGATGAGGATGCGTTCCAGATCCTGGCGTTGGGAACATTCCGATTCCGTGCAATCCATGGTTGATTCCAACATGATGCCGTTTTCTAGCCTTTACTTGGAGATGATGGTGCCCGTGCCGGTGCCGACGCCGATGTTGCTGATTTTGATCAGGCGACCGTCCTCGAGCAGCGCCTGCTTGCCGTGTTCCATCCAGAGCCACGCTTCGCGGGTGTGGCCGTCGATTTCGACGGGGCGGTTGCGCTGCGGATCGCCGTATTGGCAGATGAGCTTGAGCGTTTCGGTGATGGGCTGTTCAAAGTGGTGGCTGTGGTCGGCGCTGAACACGACTTCCTTGTCCATTCGAATATAGATCCAGGACTTTTTCATGTGGTCCATGTCCTGAAAGATGGCTTCCTTGTCCTTACCCGAGAGGTCGGAGGAGGTGATGAACGTGCCGTCGTCGCGCCACCACAGGCGCATGTATTCGGGCGCGCCGTAACGGTCGAACACGTCGCGCTCGACGGGGAAGAGCGATTTATCGTCGGGGAACCAGTAGGGGGTCTTGACCACGTTCATCGAATAGCGGGGATCGACCTCGATGGCGTGCTTGTTGCGGCTGCAACCGGCCAGGGCCGAGGCCAAAACGACCAGCGCGAGAGAGACGAGAAACGAAAAACGAAACACTGACATGCTGCACTCGATCCTTCGCATCCAAATCCAAATCATTTGATGAAGGTGAACGAAATCGGATACGGCCACGCTTCGCCGTTCATCGCCTTGAGGCCGCCGATGATGGCAAAGACGACGTTGAGCGCCGCAAGCAGCCACAACAGCGGGATGCCGATGAGAATAACCGTGAGCGGGAGGCAGATCACCGCGAAGATGACGGCCGTGATGATCCAGTTGACGACGATCTTGCCGTTTTTGTCGATGAACTCGGATTCGTTCTTTTTGAGCACCCACAGCACGATCGGGATGATGATGCCGAGGCCGATGTAGCTGATGAGGAGCGAGAAGTGGATGAGCATCGAGTACATTTTCTCATCCACGGAGCCGACGGCCTTGTTGAACATGTCGCCGGCGGTGGGGTTGGACTGCAGCAACCGGCGCTTGGCCTCCTGGAATTCTTCCTCGGTGATGGCGCCGCCGGCCCGCAGGTTGTTGAGCTTCTCGATTTCGTCGGCGATGGACATGATCCCATCCCCCCCGCGAGAGATACTCTGTTATAGCGGTTTAAGCCAGCCGATCGCAATTCAAATCAGGGAAAGATGAATGAGGAAACATGAAAGATGAATGATGAAAAACAAAATGCCAAGGCGGGTTGTTGTCACATTTCATCTTTCATCATTCATGTTTCATCTTTCACTTTGCATGCTTCATGGGCGAGGCGGGTGCGGGCTTCGGCGAGGTAGGTTTCGTCGAGTTCGAAGCCGATGGCGTCGAGGCCGAGGCGGGCGCAGGCAACGGCCGTCGTGCCGAGACCCAAAAACGGGTCCATCACGCGGCGGATGCCGACGAGGCCGTGCAGGCGCAGGCAGCGCTCGGGCAGGGCCGGCGGGAAACTCGCCGGGTGCGGCCGGTCCTTGGCGCGTTCCTTGATGGTGGGGTACGGCAGGAACCATGTGTTGCCGCGGCAGTGCAGGCCGCCGCCGGCGCTCTTCCAGCGGCGGATGTTGGTCGTGTCCTGATACGGCACGCCGATGGCGAGGCGGTCGAGCTCGACCTCGCCGGTGTGCGTGAAATGGAAGATGTATTCGTGCTGGTCGTTCACGTAGCGGTCGCTGTTGATCGGCTTGTAGTGGCCGACCGAGACGTCCTGCGTGATGCCGGGGTATTTGCCGACGTCGCGCTTGTCGATCGCGATCGACTTGATCCAGTGGATCACGTTTTGAAGCATGAGGTGGCGGCGGAACACACCGGCGACTTCCCACGCGCCCCACGGCTCCTTCGGCCGCACGCCGACGTTGAGAAAAAGCGAGCCGCCCGGTGCCAGGCAGCGCGCGGCCTCGGCGGCCCAACGGTCGGTCCAGTTAAGGTATTCGGCGCGCGGCAGGTCGTCCTGATATTTCGAGTAGTTGATGCCGATGTTATACGGCGGCGAGGTGACGATGACGTCGATCGAGCCATCGGCGACGCGGGCCGGAGCGCACTCGAGGAAGTCGCCGTGAACGAGCTCGATGTGCGACTTGCGCGAAGGGAGCTGAGGGGCACGCGTCAGCGCCGGCTCGGCGGCTTGCGATTCGGGTTCGGCGAAAAGGTCTGGCTGAAGTTCGTGCATGGGGCCTCGGGAGAATAGGTCTTATAGGACTCATAGGACCTATAGGACCCATAAACAATCACAGTTTAACGGTTGGCGTCCAGAGGCATCACGCGGGAGCAGAGATGGTCGGCTTCCTCGCGGTGGCGTGTGGCGATGATCGTGGAGGTGGCGAGACGGTCCAGGATGGTGGCGAGCTCGGACTCGAGTTCCTTGCGCGTGACGTTCGCAAGGCTGCCCAAGGGCTCGTCGAGCAGAAGCACTTGCGGCCGGCGCGCGATGGCGCGGCCGATCGCGACCAGCGGCCGTTTGGCCGGCGTGAGGCCGTGCGGCGTGCGGTCGAGCAGCGCCGAAAGGTCCAATATCCGCGCGGCTTCGCGCACGCGACGATCGATCTCGGGGCGCGCGACCTTGGCGAGCTTCAGGCCGAACGCGATGTTGCCATAGACGGTCAGGTGCGGGTAGAGAACCAGGTTCGACGGAACGAGCGCGATGCCGCGGTCGCGCGGCGGAATGCCGAGGACGCTTTGGCCATCGAGCAGGACGTCGCCCGCGGCGACCGGCTCGAGGCCGGCGATCATGCGCAGGAGTTTTGTTTTGCCGGTGCCCGTCGGCCCGACGATCGCGACGCGTTCGCCGGCCGCGACGGTCAGTTCGATTTCGGCGGCGGCGTTAAGTTTGAGGCGCTTGAGTTCGATCGTCATGGGTGGATCAGTATTTTTTGCGCTTCTTGAAGCGCGGATTGTATTCGTTGTCGCCCGAGGCGGGGCCCCAAGGCCGCGGCGGATCGGGCAGGCCGCGCAGCCAGGTGCGCTGGCCGGGCTCGAGCGCGACCGCCGTCAGGATCGCGAGCCCGCTGCAGCGCCACTCCCTGGCCTCGACGAAGAACCCGCTCTTGCGGAGGTGCTGCATCGCGTCCCACATGGCGTCGCTCTGGTAATAAAAAAGGAAGAAGGCGCGGCCGCGGCCCTGAAGCTTGTCCCGGATGAGGGTGCACAGCTCGTCTTTCGTGAGGCTCGGGCTGGGCGGGCCGGCAAGCAGTTCCGGATGCTTGAAGCCTAGGTAATCCATCGCGAAGGCATTGTTGGGCAACGAGGCGAGGATGACCGGCTCGCTGCCGGAGTGGTTCCGAATGAGCCATTGGGCCGCTTCGCGATGCAGGTCGCCGCGATCGATGACGACGGCCGCGAGCTGAACGATGACGATCGCGGCGACGGCCGCGCGAAACGCCCGCTGCGCCGTCTTCGCGCCCGCCGCGCGCCACGCGACCGCGAGCAGGATCAGCGCGGGGATCGAGAGCGTGCAAACGTAGCGGACTTCCTGGCGAATGCGGTGAAAGAAGATGGAATAAACAACGAGGAGCAGCGGGATACCGATGAACCACGAGGCAAGAAGCCGCCACGCGCGCGCGTTGCCGGCCGCGCGCAGATGCCGGCGCGCCAGCCACAGCGCGGCCAGCAATACGATCATCATCGGGATCAGCATGACGTTCGGGTGAACGCCGAAATGCCGCGGCCAAAGCAGGGGATTGCCGAACGCGGTCTCGCCGACGTTTGCCAGCATCACCCGCATGTTCGGCTTGCCCGGCAGCGAGTGCAGCTTCTTCGCGAAGATCAGGAAAGCCTGGGGAACCGACAGCAGCAGGCCCAACAGGACGGGCCACGCCATGGCGATGGCCTTTGCGCCGAAACGCCGCGTTTGCGCGGCGGCTTCCCAGACGAGAAAAACGCCCAACACCACGGCGAAAAACTGCATCGAGGCGTGAATCCACAGGATCAGCCCGATCGACAGGCCCAGCAACAGGCCGCGCCACCACTGCCATGAGCTTGCGTAGGCGGCCGCCAGCCAGCCGCTCAGGGCGCTCAGCGCCACGAGCATCATCATGTAGCGGTATTGCGTGCCGATCGTGAACCAGAACGGGCTGACGAGCGCAAACGCCCAGACGGCGGGCAGCGCGGCGCGCAGGTTGAGCGCGCCGACGAGGCCCGTGAGGAGCAGCACCGCCGCGACGACCATGACGACCGACGTCAGGCGCAGCGCCCATTCCGAATCGCCAAGGAGCGGCCCGAGCTTGGCGTAGAAAAAATAAAGGGGCGAGTGCCCCTGGGAAAAACGGTCGAGGATCAGCTCGCGCGCCGATAGCCGCGTGACCCTGAGCGTGACGTATTCGTCGATCCAGAATCCGCGGTGGGCGCCATTGAGCGCGCGCACGAACCCGGCCGCCAACGCCACGGCGGCGGCGATCCACCAGTCACGACGCGAAAGCGGAGAAGATGATGCCGGAATTGATGGATTCATGCTGCCGGATGACATGTTGCCAGTCGTGTTGCCCCACGGTGAACCGCTCGGCCAGATCGTGATCATATACGCCGCGAGGCGTAAAATTGAATGTAAAAT
>JAJFUE010000193.1 GCA_021372575.1 bacterium
GTTACAACTGCGAAAAGTGGCTGGGGCCGGCATTGGACAGCCTGATCGCGCAGACGCGGGCCGATTGGGAAGCGGTCGTCGTCGATGACGGCTCGACCGACGACAGCGCGGCGGTTGCGCGGGAATACGCCGCGCGCGACCCGCGCATCCGGCTGGTTCAGCAGCCCAACGGCGGCGTCGGTTCGGCGCGCAACCACGGCGCGCGCGAGGCCAAGGGCCGCAGGCTCGTTTTCTTCGACGCCGACGATTTGCTGCACCCGGAATTCATTCGGGTCATGTCGGGTGTGCTGGACGCGAACCCGGGCGCAAACGGTTGTGCGTGCGAATACAATTTGTTCGATGATTCCGGCATGGACCTGCTGCACCCGTTGCCGGGCAAAAGCGACCGGCTTTGCGTCGCCGACATGTACGACGGGGCGGCGTGGACGATCCACGCCGGAATGATCACGCGCGAACTGTTCGACACGGTCGGCGGGTTCGACACGTCGCTCAAGAACTCCGACGATTGGGATTTCTGGCTGCGCGCGCTGGTGCATGGCGATTTTATCGCCGTGCGGCAGACGCTGGCGCATTACCGGCGGCACCCGGCGCAGAAGTCGCGCAATTACCGGCGCATCGCGCGCCACCAGAAAATTGTGACCGACAAGTTCCTGCGCATGTATCCGGAATTCGTCGATCGCTACGGCCGGCGCAAGTTCCAAGAGGGCGTCTATCGGCTGATGATGAGCTACGCGTGGCTCGCGCGGCGCGATGGATTGATCGGGGCTTCGATCCGGATTTCGCTCGAGGCCCTGGCCGCGTCGCCGTGGAGTCTCGCGGTCATCAAGCACTGGATCGTGTTCTGGACGCCGCTGTTTCTGATCAATTTTTACCGCGGGTTGCGCGGGCAGGAGGCGCTCGACCGATGACGATCAGCGTCGTCATGCCATGTTACAACGGCGCGCGCTGGCTGGCCGAGGCGGTCGCGAGCGTCGCGGCGCAAACGCGCGGCGATTGGGAAATCGTGATCGTCGATGACGGATCGAAGGACAATTCGGTCGAGGTCGCGCGCGGGCTTGCTGCCAAAGATTCGCGGATCCGCGCGATCCAGCAGGCAAATGCGGGGCCGGGACCGGCGCGCAACGCGGGGGTGCGCGCGTCCAGCGGCGCATACCTGGTTTTTCTGGATTGCGACGATCTGCTCGAACCGGATTTCATGGAAACCATGGCCGGAGTGCTTGACGGCGATCCGCAAATGAACGGCTGCGCCTGCGAACAAATTGTCATGCGCACGGACGGCACGACGCCGGTTCAGCCGCTGCCGGGAAAAGGCGGGCGGCTGGTCATCGACGATATTTTGCCGTTCAACGGCTGGGCGCCGCACGCGGCGATGATCCGGCGCGAATTGTTCGAGCGGGTGGGCGGGTTCGTAAAAATGCGCGGCGCCGAGGATTGGGATTTCTGGCTGAGGTGCCTGGCCGAGTGCGATTTCATTGCCGTGAGAAGACCCCTCGTGCGGTATCGGCGCCATGACAGCCAGTTGTCGGGCAATTACGCGTTGGTCGCCGCGGGCGTCATGTGGATGATGGATGAATTTGAGCGGCGGCACGGTGAAATTATTGATCGCTACGGGCGCGGAAAATATCGCGAGCATCGCGCGACGCACCTGTTGATCAACGCGGCCAAGGCGCTCAAGGCGAAGCAAAGGTGGCTTGCGTGGAGGCTGTCGGCGGCAGCGTGGATGCGCGCGCCGCTGAACGCTGCCGTGGCGAAAAAACTGGCGATCACGTGGTTGCCGGCGCCGCTTACGGATTTCCTGGCGCGGGTTCGTAAATAAAATATTGGCGGGCGAGATTGGGCAGGACCAGCCGGCCGGCGGGACGGTAATGGCGGCGTACGGCCTCGGCCATGGCTTGCGTGTAGCGGTCGTAATCTTTCTGCGGCGTCATCAGGTCCTCGCAGGTGACGATGCGGGCGAACCGGCGCGCCTCGAGCATGTGGATGAAGCCGGTCGGGTCCCATTTCGCCTCGCGCGCGAGCTGCGTCATGATGAACGGATCGAAGAGAACGGGCCGGCCGGCGAGCATCGTGAAGAAGGGCTCTTCGGAGAGAAGTTCGCCGGGCGTGTTGCGGAGATATTGGGCGAGCTCGGTTGCGGCCTGTTTGTCGATCGAGCGCGGCGTGGGGCTGGAAAACATATCGCGTTGGTGGCGGAACAACCAGGCCGCATGAATCATTAATATGAATAAAATAAGTTCCGTTAGAATTGGCCGGCGGTAATTGAAGAGGTGGCCGAGGCTGGCGGTCAGCCAGACGGCGGTTGCGGCCAGCGGTTCGAGGACGTAATTGGGAGCCGCGCCGACCTTGGCGTAGCTGAGGAGCGAAACAGCGGCGAGGACGGCGTAGAGGTTGAGGGTGGTAGAAGCTATAGGACTGATAGGACTGATAGGACGGATAGGATGAATGAACGAGAGATAGATGAGAGTGACAAGTGTGAACAACATCGCGACGATCAGCCAGCGGTAGAAGAACCAGATTTCGTTCTGCATCAGGCGCAGCCAGCCGGTCCAGTCCATGCGGTTGGCATTGTAGGCGATCGTGTGGCGGAGGAACTCGCCGTGGCTGGTCCATTCGAGGATGATTAGGGCCAGCGCGGCGGTGAGAAGCATGGGAACAAGGAAATAAGCAAGGCGGCGGCGGTCGTGGATGAGAAGCGCGATCGTGCAGGCGAGCGGCGCGAGGATCGCCGTCTGGCGCGTATAGGCGGCGGCGGTAAAAAGCAGGCCAGATATGATCAGGTTTGCGCGGCGCTGAGAAAAAATGAAAACGAGCAGGCCGCCAAGCGTGAACGCAAGGGCAGGCATATCGACGCGCACGAATGCCGACCACTGGAACGTTTCATAGCTGACAAGAAATAGAAGCGGCGCGAGAAGGGCCGGAAGAATGCGGCGCGTCATGCGGAAAGAGATCGCCGCAAGGAAAATCGCCGACAGGAGCGTTGCTGCGATCGTGAGCATGCGGCCGTAAGCGAGGCTCCAGAGCGAGGCCTTCGAGCCGACGACCGCGGCATAAATGATCTGGAAAAGCGGCGGGTAATTGCCGACAAGGTATGGCGGCTGGTCGATCGGATTGTAAATCGATTCGCCGCGCGCGATGGCGTCGGCCTGAAGCAGGATGAAGCCCTCGGTCTCGTCCATCTGGAACGGGTAGGCGAGCGAGGCGGACCAGCGGTCGTCATAGCGGAGCGACAGGAAGCCAAGCAAAAGAATGATGACGGTCAGGAAGATCTGGTGGAAGTGATCGCGCGTGAAACGGTTCATGATTCAATCCCGTTCACGAAATACACGAAAGAGCGGCGAAAGACACGAAAAAGTTTTAAGCTGATAGGCACCGGCCAATTGATAATGAATGCTTTTCGATTACGATTACGAGCACGAAAGACAGCACAGCTTAAGGTTGGGCCAGGACGCGAAGGGGGCGGAAGATCATCGTCGCCGAACCGATCGGCGGATCGATCTCGTCTTCGGCCGACTCGGCTTTGACGACCGAGAGCGCCCGGCCGCGCGTGTTGATCACGAGCACCGGCTGGCCGGGGTAGATGATGCCTTCAAATTCGAGGATCTCGCTGGTGCGGAACGCGCAGCCGTTGAGGATTGCCGACTCGGCCTCGGGCTGGATCGTCAGTTTCGGCAGGTGGCCGAGCGCCTCGGTGATGTTGAGGAGGTGCGCCGGAAGAAGGCCGGGATCCTGGATCAGCTTGTCGAGCGGGACCGCCTGGTCGATGCCGAAGCCGCCGATCTGGGTGCGGCGCAGCGCCTCGAGATACGCGCCGCAGCCGAGTTCGAGGCCGAGGTCGTGGATCATCGAGCGAATGTAGGTGCCGGAGCCGACGCGAGCGAGGAAATGGATGCGCGGCGATTCGAAGTGAAGGAGCTCGAAGCGCGACACGGTCACGCGGCGGGGCTGCTGCGGGACGACCTCGCCGGCGCGCGCGTATTCGTAAAGCTTGCGGCCCTTGATCTTGATCGCGGAATACGGCGGCGGCAGCTGCAGGACGGAACCGAGTTGCAGGCGCATCGCCTGTTCGACCTTGAGCGAATCGGCGGGGAGCGGGCGATCCTGCTCCGTGATTTCGCCTTCGGCGTCATAAGTGGAACTGATCGCGCCGAGGCGCGCCGTGCCAAGATAGATTTTTTCGAGGCCGGTCAGGAACTGCGAGACCACCGTCGCGCCGCCGATGCACACGACAAGCAGCCCGTCGGCCAGCGGGTCGAGCGTGCCGGTGTGGCCGACGCGGCGCGTGCCGGCGACGCGCCGGACGCGATCGACCACGTCGTGGCTGGTCATGCCACGGGGCTTGTCGATGAGGAGGATGCCGCTGGGCGCGGTGGTCATATGAATCCCTCGGGCCGAATCGGCCGAGATGATTATGGCCAATAGCGGGCGGTGGGTCAAGGAGCGCGGAGAACTGAAGCCTGAAAGATGAATCGGTTTGGCGAACGGGTTTGGAGCCGTTCAAATGCGGCCTGTGTCCGGCAATATTGAGCCCGGCCCCTTGCCGGGGCCGGGCTCTTGACGAATCGCGGTTCACCACTGATAGGCGAGGTTCGCCATGGCCGCGGCGGCCTGCGCGAGCTGATTCACTTCGATCTGCTCGTCGGCGCCGTGCGCGACGATCAGGTCGCCGGGGCCAAACACCACGCCCGGCATGCCGAGGAAGTTCGAGTAGTAGTTCGAGTCGCACGAGGCGACCATGCCGGTCAGCTCGCCGCTCATCCCGACCTTCTTCACGCCGTCCTGCAGCAGCTTGACGACCTTGTGATCGGGGTCGGTTACGTGCGAGTCGTGGCGGTACATGAACTCGAAGCTGAAATTCTCGCGCAGTTTTTCGGAACCGCGCTCGCGCAGCGTGCGCTCCATGCCCTCCATGATCTGTTCGCGCGTGCGGTTGGGCAGCAGTCCCATGACGCCCTCGAGCACGGCCGCGTTGGGCGCCGAGGCCGGCCACACGCCCGCGGTCAGGCGGCCGAAGTTGATCGGCATCGGGTTGGGGTAGTCGTCGAAGAACTGGATGCCGCGGCTGGCGGCAAGCGTCTCGGCGTGATATTGCTCGAGCAGTTCCATCGCCTCGACGGCGAGCTTGAGCGCGCTGACCGTCTTGCCCGCGCTGCCGACGTGGCCCGCGAGGCCGCGCAGCTTGACGCGGAACCACACCGCGCCGCGCACCGACGGCATGAGGCGTCCGCGCGTCGGCTCCATCACGACGAACGCGTCGGCCTTTTCCTGCGTGCGGATCATGCGCAGCGTCCCGTTGCCGCCGTTTTCCTCCTCGTTCACGAGGTGAATCACGACCTTGGCCTTCGGCTTCTCAGGGAGGCGCTTGAGGATGCGCAGCAGGAGGTAGAGCGTGGCGACGCTGCCCTTGTCGTCGCACGCGCCGCGGCCGTAGATGATGCCGTTTTCGCGCACGGGGTCGAACGCGCGCGGCTGGTTTTCGGACGCTGGCACGACGTCGGTGTGCGCGTTGAAAATCAGCGCCGGCGACTTCACGCTGTCATCGCCCACGACCGCGCGCAGGTTGAACCGCCCCGCGTAGTTGATGCCTTCGACGGGGAACGAGTATTCGGGATCCTTGTTGAAATCGGCGGGGAATTCGATGCGCTCGACCTTGTCGGCGAGCGGCGCGATTTCGCGCTCGATGAACTGCATCATCTCGTGTTCCTGTCCCGGCACGGACGGGTAACGGATCATCTTCATCAGGAACGTGGCGGCGGCCTCGAGTTCCTCGGCGGCGATCTTCTGCAGGGTTTCGATGTTCACAACCATTTGAAATTAAATCTCCATATGATTTAGCTTGCGAAACATGTGACCCCTTCAGGGTCACGAATTCAAATCTCATTCCTCAAACGAATCAGGCCCGGGCGACCCGAAGGGGCCGTCCGGGCCTTGATTTCAATTCCGCTTTGCGGCGGGTTTACTTTTCGACCTCGGCGAGCGCCTCGGCGAAGATGTCCGCCATCGCGTGCGCCTGGTCTTCGGTGACGACCAGCGGCGGGGCGACGCGGATCACGTTGCCGAACATCCCGACCGGGCCCATCAGCAGGCCCTTCTCGGCGGCCTTGAGGATGATCTTCTTGGTCAGGTCCGCCGACGGTTCCTTCGTCTTGCGGTCCTTGACGATCTCGAGGCCGATGATGAGGCCGCGGCCGCGAACGTCGCCCAGGTACTTGCTGTTTTCCTGGATGCCCTCGAGGCGCTTCTTGAGGACGGCGCCGACCTTGGCCGAATTCTCGACCAGCTTCTCGCGCTTCATGATGTCGATGATCGCCAGGCAGGAGGCCGACGAGATCGGGTTGCCGCCGCACGTGGAGCTCATCTCGCCCTTGTGCATGCAGGCCATGACGCCGGACTCGGCCATCATGGCGCTGGTCGGGATGCCGCAGCCGATGCCCTTGCCGACCGCCATGAGGTGCGGCGTCAGGCCTTCCCACTCCGAGCAGAACCACTTGCCGGTGCGGCCGAAGCTGGCCTGGACTTCATCGACGATCATGATCAGGCCCTTTTCGCGGGCCCACTTCTCGAGCCGCGTGAGGAATCCGGCGGGCGGGAAAATGAAGCCGCCGGCGCCCTGGTAGGGCTCGATCAGAACGGCCGCGAGCGAACCGGTCGATTGCGCGCGGATCTGGTTTTCCATCAGCTCGAAATGGGCGTCGATCTGGGCATCGCCCTCGAGGCCGAACAGCGGCCGGTAGGGGTTCGGATACGGGACGTTGATGACGCCGGCCATCAGCGGGCCGTAGTGTTTCTTGACGCCCGACAGGCCGCCGACGCTCATGGAAGCGTAGGTGCGGCCGTGGAAGCCGCCCTGGAAAGAGATGATTTCAAAGTTGCCGGTGGCGCGGCGCGCCACGCGGATGCACGCCTCGACCGCTTCGGCGCCGGTCGTCATGAAGAACGCCTGGTCCAGGTTGGCCGGGGTGATTTCCACCATCGCCTTGGCGGCGTTGATGCGCTCGGCCGTCGGGATGTCGTAGCAGTTCAGCAGGCGCGCGGCCTGCTTCTGAAGGGCGGCGACGTGATCCGGATGCGAATGGCCGATATTCATGACGAGCACGCCGCTCGTCCAGTCGTAATACTCGTTGCCATCGACGTCGGTCAGGATGACGCCATTGCCGTGGTCGAGGACCACGGGCGCCTGGAACCCGGTGACCTGGGCTTCCCACTTCTTCCACTCGTCAAGGAGTGTCTTCGAACGCGGGCCCGGCACCGCCGTCTTCCGCGCCAATTCCTGCATCGTAGCTTTCATCTTGTTTTGACTCCTGCTGGTCAATTGCGGTCATTCACATCGGAATAGCCGCTTGCCGATCATATCAAAGAACGTGGTAACGTTTCCACACTGTATCCATGGTCTCGCCGGAGGCAAGGGCCTCGCGCACCTTCGTCTCAACCTCGGCGCGCTCCAGCGCCTTGGCGATGATCTCTTCCTCGGCCTCCATCGGGATGACCAGAATGCCGTCGTAATCGGCGAACACGATCTGGTTCGGCTTGATCGCGATATGCCCGAACTGCAGCGGCACATTATAGTCCAGGACGCGGATGCGGCCGGTCGTGTCGATCGGCGATACGCCCTTGGCGAACGTCGGGAACCGCATGTCGAGCAGCTTGCGGCCGTCGCGCGTGAACCCGTTCACCACCGCGCCGATGCCGCCGCGCTTGCGAATCGCCGTGGCGCTCAGCTCGCCCATGATCCCTTCGACCGGGGCATAGCCGCCGGCGATCGTGATCTGGCCCGGTTGCATGCTGTCGAGCCCTTCGATAGCTTTTTCATACGGCTCGTCCATGCGCGTGGACAGTCCATTCAGGAACGTCAGCGCGCGGCCGATGGCCACCATTGACGGATGCAGGGCGCGGATGCCCAGCGTGGGATCGATGGCCTGATGCCGGAACCCCATCTCGTCCATGATGTCCGAAATTGCGCCGGCATATAGAGCGGCCGAAATCTTCTTGAAAGCCTCCAGTTCATCCACTCCGGCGAGCGTTCGTTTTACATCACCCATGACATTTCGCTTTCCCTGAGATATTGAATACACACTTTCGCCCATGAAAAACATGGCGCCGAGATTAAACTCCCCTTGAGCCGAATTGTCAAGGTTCGTCCTTCGCAAGGGGTCTAAATTGAATTTTTTATGCGATTTTAGCTTTACATGCGCGATTTCTCGTAGCACTATAAGTCAGTTTTCATTTGGTGAATTGGTTTGCGAAAATTGCATTTCAAATCTCAGATAACAGAGTCCGAACCATGAACCAGCGGCTTGAAAAGAACCTTGTTCCCATGATCATGAAGACGTTCGAGGTCCTCGAAGTCTTCCGTGAGAGGCCCCGCGGCCTGACTTACATGGAGTTGGTGGAGCGCTATCCGCGCATCTCGCGCGTCTCGCTTTACCGCATCCTGTGCTCGCTCGACAAGCTGGGCTACTTGCGCAAGGATGAGCGCACAAACCGCTATGAACTCGGCACCAAGTTTATCGAGCTTGGGCGGATTACCGAGGCGCGCCAGGACATCGTGCGCATTGCGCATCCATTCATGGAAAAGGTCCTCAATCAGTTCGGCGAGACCGTCAACCTCGCGCGCATCCAGAGCAAGGAACTCGTCTATCTCTCGATCCTCGAGGGTTGGCATCCGCTGCGCCTGTTCGAAATCCCGAACCGCCAGCAGGCGATCTACTGTTCGGGCGTCGGCAAGGCCATCATGGCCTTCATGACCGACGAGCAGCGCGATGAGCTGCTGGATAAAATGGAACTCAAGCCGCTCACCGCCAATACGATCACCGACAAAAAGCGCCTCCTCGAGGAGCTCGAGTCGATCCGCGTGAGCGGCTTCAGTGAGGACCACGATGAAAACATCATCGGCGTCAGCTGCGTGGCCGTGCCGATCCTCAACGGCCAGGGCCGCGCCATCGCCGGCATGAGCGTCACCGGCCCGACCGCGCGCAATACCCCGGCCAAGCTGATCGAAATCGGCACGTTCCTCAAGAATGTCGCCATGGAACTTTCGCGCGAGCACTTCGGCCTGAGCGAAAACGTCCCGGCCGCCGTCGCCAAGTAAAGTCCTGAGTCCTTAGTCCTGAGTCCTGAGTCCTGAGTGCAACCGTGCTCGGGACTTTTTCTTTTTGAGTGTGGGGCTGATAGATCGTATAGGACTCAGAGGACCCGGAAGACCCACAGGACCCATTCCGGCGCCTGCGGTTTACAATGGACTTCCATCCGCCGAATCGCTAAAACGCTCCATGAAACTCAAAGCGTTTCTTGGGTTTTAATCCGTCCGCGAGCGCCATGAACCATGCCTCAACAATCCAAAATCGAATCTCGCGCGATAAGCGACGGCGCCGATTCCGGACTGTCCCCCGGCCTTCGCAAAACCCTTGCGATCCTCGCCATCGCCGCGCTTTCGGTGTTCATCCTGCGCCAGGTCGGGCCGATCCTGACCTCGACCATGCAGGTGATCGGGCCGTTCCTGCTGGCGCTCATCGTCGCTTATGTTTTTCATCCGGTGGTCCTGTTCGTGCAGCGTGAGCTCAAGCTCGGGCGCGTGACAGGCATCCTCGTCCTCGCCGGCCTCATCGTTCTGGCGCTGAGCGGCATTCTGCTGTGGCTTGTTCCGAAGCTCTATCAGCAGATGGGCTCCGCGCTCAGCGAAATGCTTTCGTGGCTCATCGCGAAAGTCGATGAGTGGGGCGCCAACTACCTCGACCCCTCGACGCGCAACGCGCTCAAGGAATCGCTGCGCGGCGACCTCGGCAACATCAACGAGCTGCTCAAGCGCGTGGCGGGCGCCGTGCCGGCCCCGGGCCGCGCCGTCGCGACGGGATCCGTTGCCGCCGTGCTCGGTGTCGCCGGCGGAGTCGCCTCGCTCGGCGCGTGGATCGGCTCGATGTCCGTCGTTGCGATCATCGTGTTCTACCTCCTGGTCGATTTCCATCGCATCCCGGGCGTGATCCGCCGGCTTCTGCCGGAAGCCCATCGCGAGCGGACGTGGGAGGTGCTGGTCAAGGCCGACCGCGCCGTCGGCGGATTCCTGCGCGGCCAGCTCATCGTCTGCATGATCAACGGCTCGCTGATGGCGCTCATCCTGATGCTCGTCGGCCTGCGCCAATACGCGATCCTGATCGGCTTCATCGCGGGTATCTTGAATTTCGTGCCCTACCTCGGCCCGATCGCCGGCTTTCTGCCCGGCGCGCTGTGGATTGTGTTCAGCAAGCAGTATCCCGACTGGAACGCGCGCGGGGCCTGGCTGGCGGTGCTGGTCGCCGGCTTCATGGCGATCCAGGCGATCGAGGGTTTCATCCTGCAGCCCTACATCGTCGGCAAGCGCGCGAGCCTTCACCCGCTGATGATCATCGCGGCGTTCATCATCGGCGCGCAGGCCGGTTTCGGCGGCATGATCGTCGCCGTCCCCATGGCCGCCGTCGTCAAAGTCCTGTGGGTGGAGCTGTACTGGAAAGACAGGTAGTCGATTGCTTCGTGCTCGTAATCGTAATCGTAATCGAACGGGGGAGTTTCACATGCCCATCAATCTTCGCAGCATGACCGGTTTCAGCCGCGCGCGTTCGGAAACGCCGATCGGGCAGTTCACGGTTGAGCTGCGCTCGGTCAACAACCGCTTTCATGACGCGTCGATTTCGATGCCGCGCGAGCTCGCCGCGCTCGAGATGAAACTGCGCGCGCTGCTCAAATCGCGCATCTCGCGCGGCAAGATCGACTGCCGGATCCGTTGCACGTTCGCCGACAAGGCCCAGCCGGTCGTGCAGGTCAACCTGCCGCTGGTGCATTCATATGTCGAGAAGCTGCAGCAATTGCGCCACGCGCTCGGCGCCGACGAAGTTCCGCTGGAACTGCTCGCCAACATGCCGGGCGTGATGGAAGTCGTCCCGGCCGAGGTGGATGACGAGGCGCTCTGGCAGGCGCTCGAAAAGGCCGTCAACGACGCGCTCGACGCGTTCGACCTCGATCGCGCCCGCGAAGGCGCGGCCCTCGGCGAGCAGCTTGTCGATCTCGGCCGCCAGATGCGCGAGCGCCTCGCCCTCGTCGATGAGCGCAAGGGCGAGATCGTCTCGAACCAGCGCGAGCGCCTGCGCCAGCGCATCGCCGAACTCGAGGACGAGACCAAATCCAAACTGGACCCCGGCCGCCTCGAGATGGAAGTCGCGATGTTCGCCGACCGCGCCGACATCAGCGAGGAGATCGTCCGCCTCGGCGCGCACCTCGATCGCTACGACGCGCTCCTCGCCGGAAGCGGCGAAGAGTCCGCCGGCCGCGCCCTCGACTTCCTGCTTCAGGAGATGGGCCGCGAGGTCAACACGATCATGTCCAAGTCGCGCGACACGAGCCTCACCGGCACCGGCCTCGAAATGAAATCGATCCTCGAAAAGATCCGCGAGCAGATCCAGAACATCCAGTAATTCCGTGCAGGATTCTCGCATTCCGGCGTTTGATAAGCCCGTTTCAGCGGGTGCATCGATAGGCCCCGGCTTCAGCCCTTGTCATTTCCCAAATTTTTGTTCCCCTTGGAAAGGCGAAACGGGCGCCAACAAGTTTTGGCTTGGATGCAAGCCGAGGCCCGAAGGGCCGGCAGGTTGTAGCCGGGGGGTGAACGAAGTGAACCCCCGGTTGCGGTCGCAAAAATGATCCGAGCCCCGTAGGGGCGGCAGAAAAACGTTTGCTTTCTGTCGCCGCCTTCGGGGCTCGGGCGTATGGGGGCGCTTAACCGGGGGCTCGCTGCGCTCGCGCCCCGGCTACAACCTGCCGGCCCTTCGGGCCTCGCAAACACTGAAATCATCCACGAATACCTTTTGCCGGGCGACCTCATCGCTCATCCCACTTTAATACCTCACCGGCACGAACATCACCCTCGCCGTGCGCTCATCACCCTTTCTGCTGTAACCGAACATCCTCCACGCGAACGAAAAATTCCGTGTGTCCGCCTTCGTGTCCGAATCCCACGTGATGAACGGGAACACATCGACACTCGTCTTCGGCCCGAGCGTCTCCCGGTGATACAGCCGCCACAGCACGCGCCGCCGCGTGTAGTCCGAGCCGTCGGCGTTCTTTTCCGACTTCGCATCAAACAACCGCCACAACAAATTAAACTGCGATTCGCGGCCGCTATCGAAGTAACCATAGACGAACGGGAACGCCCACCACTCGCGCTTCTCGCCGAACTTGATTTCGGAACTGTTCTTGTCACGGCTGCTGGTCAATGTTTTTTGATTCGCAGCAAGCCCGAGGAGATATTTGTTGTCGTAAACCCGGCGGCTCGGCGTCGGCAGCTCATATTTTCTGTCGATCGATGAAATTCGCGAATCGAATCCGTCCATCCGCCCGGTTTCCTTTCGAATTTCGGCGCGCAGTTCGTCCTCGCTCTTGCGCGTGTGCCACCTCGAATTCAGGACCGATTTGAAGCTCACGTAATCCTTGCCGGATGTGTAAAATCCCAACGGGAACACGTGCCACGAGCGCCGCGATCCGTCTTCATCCTTCGACCACCCGACGACCGACGCCAGCACGCTCGTCTTCGTTTCATGCCGGTCCTTGCTCCAGTGGTAAAGGATCATCCCCAGGTTCAAAAACTGCGAATCGCTCCACACCCCGCGCGAATAAACCGGCGTCATGAAGCTCCCGCCATCGATCCCCTTTTCGCGCATGAACAGCGGCGCGAGGACCTGCCTGCGGTTGCCGCCATCGTCGAACTCGTACCAGAACGGAAACGCGATCGTGCGGTAGCGCTGCGCCTTCGACGGCTTGCTGCGCTCGTAATAAACGGGCCCGAGAATGTTGGTGTATTCCAGGTCGCCGCCGCGGCTCGAGGCCCCGAGCGGCGTGATCAGCGTATGTTTGCCGGGCGCCTTCGTTTCGTAGAACAAAGGCAGCACCATCCGGCCGCTCGCGCCTGAGCTGTCGCCCCACCACTGCGCCATCGGCCACAGCACCGTGCCGAACCGCTTTCCATTCGCGTTGCTCTCGTGGAACAGCACCAGCCCGATGTTACGCATGCTCCCGTCGCTTTTGAACGAATACAGCGGCGACAGGAACGAACTCACGCCATCGCCGCCGCACTCGAAGCGGTAGAACGGCAGAACCGACTGGCCGTCGCTGCCCGGCTTGTGCCACCAGTTGACGACCGGCCACAGCGCCGAGCGGTGGTATTGGTCGCCCTCGCTCACCGACACATATGCGTTCAGCAGCGCGTTTTCAATGATGTGGTCGCCGCTCCGCACACTCATGTAAGGCAGCGAAATGAATTTCGAGTCGCGCCCTTCGGTTTCCGAATACCACAGCGGGACCAGCCAGCTTCCGGAATCGCGGCCGTCGCGGTAGCGCCCGCCAAGCCCCGCAAGCGCCCAATCGCAATAATCCTTGCCGTCATGACGATACCGGAACAGCGGGAACGCGCGCGCATAGCGCTCGTTCCCATCCTTCCACCACGCCACCAGCGGCCACGGCGCGTAGTATTTCTTCGCTCCGCCATCCTGATACCGACAAAACAGCGGCCCGAGCGCGCCCTTGAGGTCGTCGCGCCATGTGACCAGCGGCGTCCAGAATCCATCCCCGTCGTGATACCAGACCGGAAACAGGAACTGATCGGGATATTTGCCGTAATTCTGGAAGTAAAACGGGAAGAACACAAAATCCTTGTTTTTGCGATCCACGACCGTGTTCAGCACGCGCGTGTATTGGTTCTTGGAATCGACCGTGGCGAACAGCGACGGGATTTCGGGGTGGATCGTGCCGATGCGCAGCGTCTGCTCGTCGCGGCGGTATTCATAGAGCGGCACGAGCGCGTTGCCGGCGTCGGTCGCGGTGTAAAACGGCCACAAGACCGACAGCGCCGGATCGCGCCAATACACGACCGGCCACAAATTGACGCGGTTTTCAGAGAGGTTTCGCGTATCGGTGTCCCAGATCGGCGAGCTCTCCATCGTGTATCGCGAGCAGCCGGTGGCGATCGCGAATGCCAGCAGGACGGCGGTGAAGCCGGGGATTCCCGAGCGTTTCGAATGGCGCATGGCGCGGCTCCTGGGGTTAGATAAGAACTGTATATATCTAAACCATATTGGGGTGCAAGGAGAAAATGCGCGCGCAATCCCTTGCGAGTTGGCGCCGGATGGCCTAGGATCGAAAGCTGTTTTCAGTGGGGCGCTCCGATTCATCTGGCTCCAATTACAGGTTGAGGCTGGCCGGCATGATCCTGACTGTCGATATCGGCAACACGCACATTCATCTGGGGCTGTTCATTCGCGGGGCGTTGCGCAAGACGTGGTCGCTTTCATCGCGCCCGCAGCGCACGTCCGACGAATACTCCATGCTTCTCCGCGGCCTGATCGGCGAAGGCATGCCGCTCGTCGGCGCCATCGTCTCCTCGGTCGTGCCGTCGCTCGAACTGCCCGTCGCGCAGGCCATCGAGCAGGAATACAAGGCCATGCCGATGATCCTGAGCGAGAAGACGCCGATCGGGATCGTCAACGGCTATCGCCACCCGGCCGAGGTCGGCATGGACCGCCTCGCCGCCGTCGTCGGCGGCTACTACTTCTTCGGCGCGCCGCTCCTGATCCTCGATTTCGGCACGGCCATCACGCTCGAATACGTCGCGCCCCCCAAGACCGAAGGCGCCATGCCCGTTTACATGGGCGGTGCAATCCTGCCCGGCATCGAGATGGCCGCGCAGGCGCTGGCGAGTGGCACGGCGCGCCTGCCGCAGATCCCGCTTACCGAGCCCGAGCGCGTCATCGGGCGCACCACGGCCGAGTCGATCCAGGCCGGCCTGCTGCACGGCTACTACGGCGCGATCCAGACGCTCGTCGAGCGCGCCAAGGAAGAGATCGGCCAGTCGTGCGACGTGATCGCCACCGGCGGCGACGCGCTCAACCTGCGCCGCCACCTGCCGTTCCTGCACGCCGTCGAGCCCGACCTGACGCTTTACGGCCTGCGCCAGATTTACGGTCTCAATTACAACTGTCCGCTACCGCCTCGCCGCTGAGGCGCAATACTCGTTGTATGGGAGGTTCGTGCATGCGATTCGTTCATCTTGCAGCGATCGTGATCATGTTGTGGCTGGGCGCCGTTTCGGCCCAGGCCGCGGCCAAGAAGATCAACCCCAATGACCCCGTTGATCCCAAGGTGGCCCAGCCGGTTTTCGAGCGCATCTTCGGCGATTACGCCCGGCTCGATCCGGCGAAGATCAAGATGATCGTCGAGGAGGCGCAGAAAAGCGCGCCGGGTCAGCGCGGCCGCCGGTCCGGTCCCCGCCCGGCGCAAACGGCTGCCGCACGGCGGACGCCTGCGCCGACGCCGCTCGGCGGCTCGCCGGCCCAGGAAGGCAGCACCCCCACCGATCGCCAGGGCAAGCGCTGGTACTACGACACGAACAACGACGGCCGGCCCGACGAGGTGTGGTTCATCGACGTGCAGGCCCGGGCGCCGGAAGCCGCCAAGCCGATCCTGGTGCGCGTCATCGACCAGGGCGGCGACCTTGTCCAGGGCGGCGAACCCGACCAGACCAACGACCTCTTCATCGTCGATTGGCACGCCGACGGCATCGTCGATTGCGTCCTTGAATACCAGGACCTCAACGGCGACGGCGGCGCCGAACGGCAGATCATGTACTGGTATGGCCCGACGTTCAGCTACTTCAAGGGCGAGCGCCTGCGCGCGCTGGTCTATACCAACCTGAGCGGCAATCACGCCTTCGTCCACATGTACGGCTACAAGTACGACCAGCCGCAGGGCCAGTGGCGCACGCCGTTCGGCGCGGAACAGGTCTTCCATTCGTTCGTGTTCGATCCCGACAAGAACATCTGGCTGAACTACTGGGAGAATCCGTTCGGGTTCTATGATCACGACCGCGACGGCGCCCCCGAGGAAGCCATCCGTTACAGCGGCTCCGAGGGCACGATCGACTCCTATCGCCACAGCTTCGACGCGGTCAACGTTTCACCGCAGGACGGCACCGGCCGCCATTACGACTGCTCGATCACGGCGGTTCCGCGCGGCGGCCAGTGGGACACCAACGGCAAGGTGGGCCGTGGCAAGTCCAGCCTCGGCTTCGATCTGCGGTATTGCGAACCGATGCGGCTGCGCGGCATCCCGACCCAGCCGTGCCCGCAATGGGACAAGCTCCCGACGGTCGGCCGCGGCGTCGTCTGGGCCCGCACGATGTTCACCTGGATCGAGGACGGCAACAACAGCGATCCGGAAGACAAGAACTTCAACGAGCGTTGGGAAGGCGTCATCACCAAGCGTATCCTGACCCCCGAGCAGCAGAAGATCGAGGACGAACTCAAGGCGAAAGAGGGCAAAGAGCCGCCCGACAAGAGTCGGGAAGCGATCAACCTCAACATCCGCGAGAACTCGATCTTCCCGCGCGTCGGCTCGCCCGATTGCGGCGAATTCAACCGCCGCTTCGAGATGGTCAAGAACCCGGCCCACCCGGTGGCGATGTACTTCCACCCGGTTGATCAGCGCATCCACATCGTCGGCGCCGACAATTGCTGGATCAACATCGACACCAACCGCGACGGCAAGTCGGACATGATCTACGTCATGGAAACCAATCGCGACGGCATCATCGACCGGTGGCGCATCGACGTGGACGGCGACGGCAAGTTCGAGGAGACCGTCAAGGCCGGCCGCGGATTGCAGCCGCGCTACTTCGCCTACACGTGGGCCGACCTGAACGCCCGCATGAGCCAGGTCTTGCCGTACGTGCCTCAGATGCTCTACGCGATCAACGTCGAGCTCGCCAAGGCCCTCAAGCAGGCCGGCGTCGCGGACGACCCGCTTGCCGCGCAGCTTGAGAACTCGATGCGCTGCCCGAACATCCCGGACAAGCTCGCCGAAAAATACGTCAACAGCGACGAGAGCCTGCGCCTGTGGCTCGACTGCCTCAAGGACCGGCGCATCGTCGCGCTGCGCAAGGAGCTCAAGAACCGCGGTTTCTGGCACGACTTCGACCGAGGCCGTGCGCGCGGACACCTCAACGAGATGTATGCCGCCCTCGTGAAGTTGAACGGCGGATCGAAACAGGATCCCGCCAAGCTGTATGAGGAATGGAAGAACAAGCTGTGCTCGGTGTTCAAGAGCCAGCAGGTCGGCTACAAGTTCCTCAACGACAAGGGTAACGTGATGTGGGAGAGCATGACCCACGGCTACCGCATCTACAACGGGCAGTTCGACCTGTTCGCCAAGTACGACCCGCAGCTCATCTCGCGCATCAAGCCGAACTGGGGCAACTACCACCGCGAGCAGAAGTGGGGCATGGATTGCTTCCTGCTCGGCTCGACGGCGGGACTGGGCGGCGTGACGCTCTACGTCAACGGCAAGCCCTACCCGGTCCGCAACGCCACCGAGGACGAGAAGCCCGGCGACATCCACATGACGGCGCGCCTGCTCGAGTTCACCTCGGACACGGTGACGATCGAATACAACGCCGCCGGCGTCGGCCCGAAGAAGGCCTACAACGTGACGTGGCACCTGACCGCGCGCGGCGGCCATCCCGAATCGATGAACGAAGTCACCGTCACCGGCGGCCAGCCCGGCGACAAGCTTCAGCTCGGCATCGAGATGATGAAGCTGCCGCCGAAGGAAACGTGGCTGCTCGACACGGGCAAGGGCGTGATGGCGTCGCGCATTTTCGAGGGGCCCGAAATCGGTTGGGTCGGCCTCGGCCTGATCTTCCCGTCGGACCTGCTGATCAACATGGCCGAGACGCCGTCCTCACACATGGCGGTCGTCAAGTGCGAAGCCGGCCAGCCGATCACCTACTACACGCAGTGTGATTGGGTCCGTGGCCGCAAGTACGACTTCGGCCCGACGGCGCAGGACTGGTTCAAGGAAATGCAGACGTTGTCGGACAAGATCCGCAACGAGGAATAACCGGATCGATCATTGAAGGAACGAGCGGCGCGGATACGCAAATCCGCGCCGCTTTTTGTTGATCGAATACAGGATCAGACACGCCGGATCCACGGCCGGGCGGGGCTGGGGCTTTTGGGTCTTTGGGGTCCAATGGGACTCATGGGAAAACTGGGAGTTTTCGGGGGTTGGGGAATTATTGGGGGCGGGTTGGTTTTGGGAGGCTCGAGACGCGAAAACTTGATTCATGTTTTGCGGATTGCCGTCAGGCGGGTCACGAGAAGCCGGGTGAACACCCGATTGCGGGGGCCACATTCATTTGACATAAAAATGCCGAATGCCGGATACTTGGCTGTTTTATTTCTGGCGGGGACGTCCGGTGCGCTTGAATCGATTCCTCAGTTCACTCCTTCTCTCGATCACCCTGATCCTCGGGATTTCCGAATCGCAAGCCCAGCAGGTTTTTCGCGATCGCAATTATCGCGTGCGGATCTGCGTCAAGGAGGACGTCGATCAGCTCGCGATCCAGGGCGACGGCAGCTACCAGATTCTTTCCAGCGTCGGCAAGCCGCTCGGAACGCTTGTCGGCGGGCGGCCGTATTTCATTCAGATCACGCGCGGCCGTCCCGGCAGCCGCGTGTATCGGCTCGTCCTGAACGAACTCGACGGCCACATGGACCGTGACGCGATCCGGCTGGGCATGGAGGCGCGCGACAAGTACAAGCTGCCGGTCAAGGTCATGCGCCTGCCGGGGCGCACGGCCGACGCCACGCGCATCATCGTGGCGGTGGGCGAATACAGCTCGGCGCAGCAGGCGCAGGAGCAGGTCAAGAATTTCCCCGGCGTGGCGATCGCGTCGATTTACGAGGACAAGGCCGTGGCGCGTGAAGGGCAGGTGAGGCTGCTGGGCGAGCAGGGCTCGATCCTCGCCAATGATCCGCAGCGGCTGCGCCTCATGCCGCTCGACATGGCCGGCTCGGCGATGGGGTTATTTGAGGTTACCGGCAACAGTTGGTCGGCACGCGACCTGGCCAAGGCGCGCCATTACCGAGGCGAGATCGACCTCGTGATCAACGAGAAGGGGACGCTGACGGCGGTGAACGACCTGTGGATCGAGTATTACGTGTATTCGGTCGTGCCGTCGGAGATCGGCGATGACGCACCGCTGGAGTCGATGAAGGCGCAGGCGGTCGCGGCGCGCAGCGAGGCCGTCGCCAAGATCCAGATGGGCATCGTGTCGAGCTCGTTTTTCGACTTTTATGACACGGCAATGGCGCAGGTCTATAAGGGCAAGGGCTCGGAATGCGCGGCCGCGCGTCAGGCCGCCGATGGCACGCGTGGGGAGATCCTGATCTATCACGGTGAGCCGGTCGATGCCGTCTATAGCCACTCGTGCGGCGGGACGATCTCGACGGCCTCCGACGTGTGGGGCACGCGCAACGCCGGCTGGTCGCGCAACCAGTACGATACGGTCGAGGCGTCGGCGCCCGACCTGAGCGACTGGCAATCGGCCCATGAGTTCACGAGCAACCACGGCAAGAGCCTGTGCAATCCCGGCAATGACGGCTACCCGAATTACGGCCACGGCACGTTCCGCTGGTCGAAGACATACAGCGGCGCGGCTTTCTCCGAGATGGCCGACCGGATGTACAACACGGGCCGCGTGCGCGACGTGGTGATCGACAAGCGGACGGCATCGGGGCGCGTCTCGCGCATGCGCATCATCGGGGAGAACCGCGAGGTCGAAATCCACCGCGAGCTCGAGATCCGCGAGGCGATGGGCGACGTGATGTCCACGCTGTTCACGTTCACCAAGCAGGCCGACTCGCGCGGGCGGCTGAGCAGCATCACGGTCTATGGCGCCGGCTGGGGCCACGGCGTCGGGATGTGCCAGATGGGCGCGGTCGTGATGGCGCACCAGGGCTACAACTACCGCCAGATCCTCGGCCATTACTTCCACGACGTGCGCATCCGGCAGCTGTATCGGTGACCGTGGATCGTGAATCGTGGATCGTGGATCGTGGAATTCCGCTTGCTTTTACGGGGGCGCACTGGCTACAAAGGTGGATTGACGTTGGCCTGCGCGGCCGACGGCGCCCGGACTGTCATGTCCTGTCGCAAGGAACACAGGTGGAGACCGCAACTTAATCATTATGGCCAAGAACCCAAAACCGACCCACGATCAATTACAGCGCGACGAAATCGCCGACAGCTTCCATGAAACCCTCGAGATGATCCACGCCAACCGGCGCATGATCCTGATGGTCGTCGTGGCGCTGATCCTGCTGGCCATCGCGGTTCGCACCTATGCCGTGCATTCCGAGAACGTCAAGACCCAGATCAATTCCGACCTCGCGATGCGGATGAACCAGTATGAGCAGGTCCTGCTGATGCAGGATCAGAAGGCGCGCTCCGACGCGGCCAACGCCCTGGTGCAGGAACTCGACCGGTTCATAGCCAACTACGGTACCGGTTCGAAGGTGGCGCGCGGAGCGATCTTCCTGCGCGGCATGACCCAGTTTGCCAACGACCAGTATAAGAAGTCCCAGGCCGACTACACGTTGTTCCTCAAGGACGCGCGCGACAACGAAGAGCGCGCCCGCGGCGAGATCGCGCTGGCCTACTCGATCGAGAACCAGTCGTTCCTGCCGACGAGCGGCACGCTCACGCAGCGGCAGTTGCTCGACGAGGCCGTCAAGCATTACGAGGCCGCCGAGAAGATCGCCGACAACCAGTATCCGTACCTTTACTACTACGCCCTGATGGGCCAGGCCCGCTACAACGAGCTGATCAACAACAACAAGAAGGCGATCGAGCTTTACGGCAAGATCCTGAAGGACCGGCCGCAGCCGACGCCGGAGCCGACGCAGGCCCAGGCCGAGGACGAAACCGACGCCCAGCGCCGCATCATCGATTCGCTGCGCCAGGTCGTCAACGAGCGCGAGGCGCAGCTGAGCCTCGCCGCCACGGCCAAGCTGCGGCTCGAGCGGCTGCAGGCCAACGCCGGACTGGCTCCGGTGACGGTCACGGCCGAATCGACCGCGACCACGCCGGCCGCGCGATAACATGTTCACCGGAATCATCGAGCGCACGGGGACGTTGCTTGGGCGCGAAGCCGCCCAAGGGGGTGCTCGGCTCGAGATCGCTCCTTCTTCGCCGATCTCCGACCTGGAGATCGGCGAATCCATTTCGGTCAACGGCGTCTGCCTGACGGCCGAGCCCGGATCGAAGCCGGACCGGCTGGTGTTCTTCGTTTCCGCCGAGACGATCGGGCGGTCCACGCTCGGCGAGGCGGCGCATGGAACGAAGGTCAACCTTGAACGCTCGCTCGGGGTCGGCGACCGCATGGGCGGGCACATCGTTCTGGGGCACGTCGATGGCATCGGCACGGTGCGGCGGTGGGAACGCCGCGGCGAGGCGTGGCACCTCGAATGTGAGTATCCGAAGGACCTGGCGCCGCTCATCGCGCTCAAGGGCTCGATCGCGGTCGATGGGATCAGCCTGACGGTCGCGACGCTTGGCCCCGATGCGTTCAGCGTGGCCGTCATCCCGCACACCGTCGCCGAGACCAATCTCGAGCAGATGCGCCCCGGCGCGCGCGTCAACCTCGAGGCCGACGTGATCGCGCGTTACGTCCAGCGGGCGCTGGAGACGAAGGGCGCCAATCCTCAACAAGGTCTGACGCTGGACACCCTTCGCGAAGCCGGATTCTGATAGGACCTATAAGACCTATAGGACCTATAGGACCCATAAAACCCATGGCCAAGAAAACCATCCCTGCCCCCGAGCCGCCGCCGCTTGACCCGGTCCGCGCGCTGACGCTCGACCAACTGATCGGCAACGAGCCGGTGCGCGCGTTTCTGAGGCGCGCGTGGCACGACGGGCGGCTGCCGCAGGCGTTGTTGCTTTCGGGGCCGGCGGGGATCGGCAAGACGACGATGGCCTATGCGCTGGCGCGCGAGATCGTGTCCGACGGCGGCGATCCGGCCACGCATCCGCGCGCGATCAAGGTCGCACGGTCGGTGCATCCGGACATCGTCGAGATCGGCCCGGGGAGCGCGTCGGGGATGATCCTGGTTTCGGACGTGCGCGAACTCGAGGACCGCGTGGCGACGGCGCCGCTCGAATCGCCGCGCAAGATCGTGATCCTCGAGCCGGCCGACCGGCTGAACGAATCGGCCGCCAACTGCCTGTTGAAGATCCTCGAGGAGCCGCCGGGGCACGTTCAGTTCATCCTGATCACGCCCGAGCCAAGCCGCGTGCTGGGGACGATCCGGTCGCGCTCGAGCGAGATGCCGCTCGAGCCGGTGCCGCACGAGGCGCTGGCAAAGTGGATTCGCGAAAAGCGCGGGGTGGGCGAGGACCAGTCGGTGTTGATCGCGGGACTTGCCGAGGGGCGGCCGGGGCTTGCGCTGCGGCTGTGCGACGAGGACACGCTGCAGCGGCGGAGAAGAATTCTGGACGGCCTGCGGCTGCTGCTGGACCACGGATTCGCGGCGGTGTTCCGCGCCGCCGACGCGCTGAACACGGCCGACAGCGCGGCCGACCTGCTCATGGCGGTAACGCTGCTGCGCGACGCGTTGATGCTCAAGACCGGCGGCGGCAGGCTGCTCAACCGGGATTTGGAAGACGAGCTGCGGAAGCTGGCGGAAGACCGATCGGCGGAAGGGCTGCTCGAGGCCGCCGACAAACTGCACGCGGCCAGCGCCGAAGCGCCATACTTCTACACCCCGCAGGCGCGGGCGAATTTTATTGAATGTTTGATGATTGATGTCGGGAAGTTATTGAGAAGTTAACTTTGTTCAGGAAACCCATCCCAGCATTAAAAATAAAAATGAAATGCACGTGCCCCATATTTCCCCGAAATTCCGTCCCCCAATAATCATGTCCCCGATATTTGACTGATATTCAATTAGCGTTGGTCAATGCTGAAAGTATTAACTATTAAGGCATCGTATATAAAAACGGGGATCGTCATAAATCCAACCAGCCCGGCAAAATAGTAATACGAAATTTCGATCGGAGCATACTCTCCAATGCCTGGATTCCTGCTGATAGGAAGATATAGAAACAATAGGCCGCATGAAAGTGCCACGACAGATCTGGAAAATCGATATGCAACAGACGAAAGTATATTCCGTATTTTTGAATCAGAAAATTTCAAACAACCCGGAAGCGACAAGAAAGCCGCCACAGTGCCTATCGCGGGAAAAATGATTATATCATAAACACCATATGTTACAAACCCAAAGATCCCAATGGCAATACAGAAAGTTATTGTTTTCTTCGAGAACCTCGCAGATGAACTCAACAATATTCCCCATAAGAAAGCAAGCACAAATGAACGTAAAGCCCATAACCGGTATATGTATGGATAAATATAAATATAGCCACTTATTAGCAAAAGCGTAATCGACATGCGATAAATATGAGGGGCAATTTCGGGTGCGTGCATTGATTTCATTTAAAACAACTCCCATTCATTTTCGTGGTCCGAATAGTGAAACTGCGGGTCGTGGTCGGAAAGGAAAACGCGCCGGGGTTGATCGCCGCGATGCGGCGCGTGATACGGCACTCGGGCGAGACGATGCGCGGGAATTGAATCATGGATCATGATTTTCTGAACTCACCGGTATTCTCAAGAAAATAATTGAAGCGCATGTTGCAGATGATCCGCGTGACCGATTGAATCGCGCCGCCACTAATTCAATAAGCCGTACGCGCCGATAAACGGTTTCCGAGTTTCAACTGATTCCGTGCGAAGGGGGTGGCAATCCGACTGGGTGACCCTTTCAGGGTCACGCAATGATTATGGGGTTTTAACCCAGGGTTACGCTCGCTGCGCTCGCTAGACCCTGGGCTGTTTGAACTGGGTCAGCCTTTCAGGCTGGGCATTAATATCGGAAACCAGATCTGGTTTAGCTAACTAGCGGTTCGGGAAGATTGTCGGGTCAGAGACCCGACCTACCGCTAAAAACAAATTGGTGCCGGGAGCGGGAGTCGAACCCGCACGCCTTGTGGGCGAGGGATTTTAAGTCCCTTGCGTCTGCCTGTTCCGCCATCCCGGCGCCGTATGCCGGATCATGATAACAGGCCCCCGGCCCCGTTCAAGGGAGAAAGAATCAAAAATGGATTCAAGGCGGGGCGCGCGGATGCCGATCCGATTGGGGGCGACTCTTGCGCTCGGGACCGCAGCGGCATGCCTTTTTCCGTGGACCTCCGGCCGTGGGATTGCTAAAAGGTAGCTGATGTTGCGGGATTTAGGCCCGGTTGGCGTTAGCGCCATGCCGCGGCTGCCCAGTCATTATGGAGAGGTTGGTTTTGATGGATAGGAAGTCCCTGCCTCTGCTGATCATGATGTCGGTGGCGGCACTTCTGCCGACCTCCGTCATGGCCGCGGCTTCGGCCGTCAATACGCTGCCGGGCGTGGAAAACGAGACCACCTCGTCGTCAGTGCCCGTGCTGAGTCCCGACCTGGTGCAACGCAACGGCGTTGCCGTGTCCGCCACCGAACCCGCCGTCACGGAACCCGCCAAGCCCGCCTTCGAGTTCAAGTCCCAGGAAGAAGCCCGCGACAAGATCCGCCGGGCCTATTTGCTGCAAAAGAATGAAGAGCTGCTGAAACTTTCGCAGGCTGCGCTTGCGCAGTGGCCCGATGACGCCTCGTTCGATTATTACCGCGAGATCGCCGAGACGCGCATCAAGACCGCGGGCGAGAGCGACGCGAATGAACCGGCATACAAGAAACTGCGCGAAAAGCGGCGAAAAGACGCGATCCGGGCGATCCTGAACGAAACGACAGCCACGCCGGGTGTCGCGGCGGCGCCCGCGACGCAAACGCCGGCTTTGAAAACGGCGCAAACGCCCGCCCCCGCGAAGACGCAACAGACGGCAAGCCAGACAAGGCCGCGGCCGCAAATCGAGCCCGCCGAACCTGCGCCCGCCCGCGCATCGGCCATCGACAAGCTCAAGGAACAGCTCCTGCAGCCGATCGTGTTGTATTGCCTCGGCGGCATCGTCGTGCTGGGCGCGATCGTGGTCGTGCTGCTGCGCCGCAAGGGCGGCATCGCGAAAGCCGAGCCCCAAGACAAGATCAAGCTCAAGGCCGAGTCCAGGAAAGCGGAGCCGAAGCCGGCGGAGCCCAAACCCGAACCGGCCATGTTCAACGCGGCCGACGAACTCGACTCGCTGTTCAAGCCGGCGGCCGCCGGGCCCGCCAAGCCGGTGCCGGAGCCGGCGCCCACCTCCGAATCCGCCGATCTTGACGCGTTGTTCGGATCGATTGCTGAACAGCCGACGGCCGCGTCCAAGCCAGTTCCCGAACCCGAGCCGGAGCCCGAGCCGGACGTGATCCATGAGGAAACCGTGCCGGTGATGACCGGTCCGATTCGCCTCGACGACGCGCCGATCGAGTTGCCCAGCGTGGAAGAAGTGCCGCCGATCGTGACTCCGGTGACGATCCCCGAATTGAACATGCCGGCGCTGGCGGCCGTTGAGCCCGAGCCCGAGATCGTGCCGCCGATCAGCCTGACGCTTCCCGACGAGGATCCGTTCTACACGGGCGGCCACGACGAGCCCCGGCCCATCTCGCTCAACGAGGACACGTCGGACCTGCTGAGCGTGGTCGATCAGCCGACGGCCGTGAGCGATCCGAACGCCGGGTTCCGGCCGATCATGCCTGAGATTCTCGAGGAACCGGCGATTCAGCCGGAACTGGCCAGTACGCACGGCTTCGGCGACGACACGACCACCGGGCTGCCGCCGACCGACGAGGACCGGGAAGACCAGACGATCGCGCTGCCCGAGGACGGGGAAGAGACGGTGATTTCGGCGCAGGGCGCTGTCGATGACGAGACGGCCACGGCCGAACTCGATCTGCCGACGATCGACACGACGCCGTCGGTTTCGGTTCATTCCGACGAGACGATCGCGCTGGACGAGGACACGCGCGAGATTGTCCAGGAGACGGCGGTTTCGCCGGAGATTCCGGAGCCGGTCGCGGTGTCCGCCGATGGCAAGGGCGGCGCCGGCGAGGACCTGTTCAGCCGCGAATATCGGCGCGGGATGAGCGATTTTGCCGGGTCCAACTGGGCCGGCGCGGTTCATCACCTGTCGATTGCGGCGGCGCTCAAGCCGGCCTCGGCCGAGGTGAAGGAGCGCCTCCGCGAGGCGCGCCGGCGGCGCAAGGAATCGGAAGGCGAATAACGGCCATACGGTTTGAGTTTGTGTTAACCATTCCGATTCGTTAAGATTCACGAATCCCACGAACGGTCGCGGTCGATGCTGAGCACGACGTTACCCGCCATTCGCCATCACCATCCTTATCTGTACAAGACGGTATATTTTGTGCTGGCGTGGGTTCTGGCGGGGGTTGTGTTGTCGATCGTCGCGCGCGATCCGGGCATCGAGCGCGCGCAGGGGGACGTCAAAATCATCCCCGCGATGGTTTATCAGCGCAACGAGCGCCCGGTGGTGACGCGCGTGCTGATCCCGTGGACGATACGCGGCATCAGCTTCATGGTGCCGGCCGAGAAGAGCGCGCAGATCGATGAGCTGGCGCGCACGCAGCCGTTTGTCGCGCACAATTTTCAGAAATACGGGTGGCTTCCGGATTACGCGACCGAATACGCCGTGGCGCTGTTTGTGCTGTATGCCTGCCTGATCGGGTTTTTCTATTCGTTCCGTTATTTTGCGCGCGGGATTTTCGAGGGGCCGCGCGAATTCATTGATTTGTGCGGGTTGATCGCGCTGGCGGCGATCCCGCCGATGACGCGCGACCTGCACACGCTCTACGATTTCGGCACGCTGTTTTTCATGACGCTGTGCTTCGGGCTGATGGTGCGGCGGCACTGGGCGGCGTATATTCTTGTGTTCGCGCTGGCGTGCCTCAATCGCGAGACGGCCATTCTATTGCCCTTTATTTTCATCATGAATTTCCACGACATGATGCGGCCGGGGCGCTTGTTGGGGGGATTTCTCGTTCAGATTGCGATCTGGGCCGCGATCAGGGGATGGATCGGATGGCTGTACTCGGCCAATCCGGGCGGCCTGGCGGTGCTTACGTGGGATCAGAACCTCAAGAACCTGTTTCTTGCACAGAGTTATTCGCTGGCGCAATTGATGGCGGTTTTGGCGTTAATATTTCTGATTTTCCACAAGTGGGCCTTTAAGCCCGTGTTCCTGAAACGCGCGCTCGTGTGGTTTGTCCCGACGCTGGTGATTTATTTCTTCGTCGGAATTCTTAATGAATGGCGGATTTATTTCGAATGGTATCCGATTTTCCTGTGCCTGGCGCTGGACAGTATCAAGCCGTTCGTGCGGCTGTAAGGCAAGGACCAAAAGGACATAAGGGACCAAAGAAAAGAGAAAATCAGGTGATGGCTGAAGCCGGTTTTAGAAAAGCCGGCTAAAGCCGGCTGATAGAAATTAACGGGATTGCTGACCACCGGCTGAGTATGTGTTTAGCGTGGGCCAGCTGGTTGTAACCGAATGGCGGTGTCAACCAGAGCGCCGAAGGCGCGGGAGAATACAGCCTGGGGCAGAGCGAAGCGACGCCCCAGGATAAGATCCCAAGAAAACGAGAGCGCTGAAGGCGCGAAAGAAATGGACCACGGGTTTCTTCCGCTCTTTCAGAGCTTCCTAACGTGATGCGATTCTGACCTG
>JAJFUE010000202.1 GCA_021372575.1 bacterium
GGATCGCCCTTTCAGGGCTCCAACGTTTTTGCCCAATAACCCAGGGTTTCACTGCGCTCCACCCTTGTATATTTCTCCCCATTGTTCGGATTGGGAGTACGCAGTCATCATAATTTCTCTTTGGTTCTTTCTCTTTGTGAATGGCTGTGAATATGTGGATAACTTTTCAGCTTCATAAAAAGTCTTTGGGCGAGCAGGCGTCGCTCGCCCAAAGGCCGGTGGCGAGCCCGTCCTACCCTCGGTCCAACCAAGACCGTAGCCCAGCCTGGGCCGTCGCCGGCATTTCGGTAAATCCCGAACAGTCGCCTGGGCCGCTTTCGCGAGCCCGCATCTTGCAAGGAAGGGATAATCCCGACCATGAATTCCGCCGTTTCCCACCTCGGTATCGACATCTCGAAGCAATGGCTCGACGCATGTCTGCTGCCAACCGGCCAGACCTGGCACGTCTCGACCGAGCCCGACCTCCTCGCGGCGTGGGTGGACACGCTGCCGCTGACTCCAACGCTGGTCGTCATGGAGGCCACCGGCGGCCTGGAGACGACGGTCGCGGCGTTGTTCGCCGATCGCGGCATTGCCGTGGCGATCGTCAATCCGCGCCAAGTGCGTGATTTCGCCAGATCGACGGGGGAACTGGCCAAGACCGACAAAATCGATGCGCACGCCATTGCGTTGTTTGCCGAGCGCATCAGGCCCGAGCCGCGGCCGCTCAAAGACGATCAACAGCGCGAACTCGATGAGCTGCTGACGCGCCGGCGACAGCTGGTCGAGGCGCTGACGGCCGAGAAGAATCGCTTGCAACAGGCGTGCGCCAAATCGGTGCGCGCCAGCATCCAAGCTCATATCGACTGGCTCGAGCGCCAGCTCAAAAAAGTCGACGGAGGACTCGACAAGCTCGTCAAGTCCAGTCCACTGTGGCGCGAGCGCGAGGATGTCCTGCGCAGCGCACCGTCGATCGGTCCGGGCACGGCGCGCGTGCTGCTGGCTGAGCTGCCCGAACTGGGCAGTCTGAACCGGCATCAGATCTCGAAGCTGGTCGGAGTGGCACCGCTTGCGCATGAGAGTGGCAAATGGAAAGGCAAACGGTTTTGTTCGGGAGGCCGTGCCGGTGTGCGCACGGCGCTCTACATGGCGGTGCTCAGTGGGTTGCGGTTCAACCCCGTGATCGGCGCTTTTTATCGGCGCCTGATCGCGATGGGCAAGCCGGTCAAGGTTGCAATGACAGCATGCATGCGCAAACTGCTGACCATCCTCAACACGATGGTCAGGAAAAAACAAAAATGGGGTGACTCTCTGCTTAAACATGCTTGACTTTCAATACAGTCGCTGGGCTGCTGAACTATGCGACCCTTTCAGGGTCAAAAACGGATACCCGCGCATTCAGGCGGAGGGGTGAAAACCCCGATTCCGCCTGAAGGCGGAACTACGAACTTTAGACTTACTCGAACGAGACGAGCGGCTGGCCCATTTTGACGGGTTCGCCCGGCTTGACGAGGATTTCCTTGATCACGCCGTCGTAGGTCGAGCTGATCTGCGTGTTCATCTTCATGGCGTCGATGATCATGAGCGGATCGTTGCGCTTGACCGTCTGGCCGGCCTGGGCCTGCACCTCGACGACGGGTCCCGGGATCGGGCAATTCATGACCTTGGCTCCGGCCGGAGCGGGGGCCGCCGTGGGGACTTGGGGCGCGATGGGCGGGGCGATCGGCGCGGACGGGGCGACCGGCGCCTGGGCAGCCGCGGCGACCGGCCGCGCATAACCCTCATCAAGAACTTCGACCTCAACATCATACTGCTGGCCATTAACCGATACGCGAAGCTTCATGTGCTATTTCCTTTCGTAAGGCATCCTATTTTCAACACGAATGTGATGTCGCTTCGAGCCGAAGCGACCTACTGACTAGCGACGACGGTACAGGGCGTGGGACATCTGGATCTGCTGGCGGCCGAGCGTGCCCCACATGTGCGTGGGATCGGTGCGCAACTGAACGCCGCGGATGATGAACGGGCGGCCAGCGAGCATGGTGGCGACGGCGGCCGTGATCACGGCGGCGATTTCGGGCTTGACCTGGCCGGGGACCTGGGCGGCGGGCTGGGCCGCCGGGGCCGGGGCCGGGGCGGGCGCCGGGGCCGCGGCGGGCCGTGCGGCCGGGGCCGGAGCCTGAACCGCCGCCACGCGGCGCGCAAGCTGGGATTGTTTCTGGGACATTCGATAGAGCATCATCCCCAGAAACAGGATGATGATGGCCATCATCAGGATGATGACCGTAAAGAGGCCGATCACAGTCGATTGGAGCGCGCTGAACCGGGTCTCGATCGAGGCGTCGGCGGCCATGGCGGTGCCGTGAACCGCGAGCGCTCCGAGCAGCGTAACGTATCGCCGCATTGGGATCTCCTTTTGATCAAACAAAGTTACTGAACAGGAGGAAACAGAGAAAACCGAAAAGAAACAATTCCACAAAACTCTGTTTCCTCCTGTGAAATATCGACGTTGGCCGCATCACAGCGGCATGAGGCCGTGCTTCTTGGGCGGGCGCAGGTCGCGCTTGTTCTGAAGCGTGCGCAGCGCCTGGGCCAGGTAGCGGCGCGTCTCGCGCGGACGGATCACCTCGTCGATGTATCCGCGCTGGGCGGCCAGGTACGGCGTATTGAACTTGGCGTTATACTCGTCGATCAGTTCCTTGCGCTTGGCCTTGGCGTCCTCGGCGGCCTTGATGTCGCGGCGGTGGATGATCTCGACGGCGCCCTCGGCGCCCATGACGGCGATCTCGGCCGTCGGCCACGCGCACAGGCGGTCGGCGTTGAGGGCCTTGCACGACATGGCGATGTAGGCGCCGCCGTAAGCCTTGCGCAGGATGACGGTGAGCTTGGGCGTCGTGGTGGCGGAGTAGGCGAACAGCATCTTGGCGCCGTGGCGGATGATGCCGTGGTATTCCTGATCGACGCCGGGCAGGTAGCCGGGCGTATCGACGAAGGTCACCAGCGGGATGTTGAAGGCGTTGCAGAAGCGGATGAAGCGGGCGGCCTTGTCGGCGGCGTCGATGTCGATGACGCCGGCCTTGACGGCCGGCTGGTTGGCGACGATGCCGACGACCATCGTGTCGATGCGGGCAAAGCCGATGACAATGTTGGTGGCGAAGTGCTCCATGATCTCGAAGAAATCGCCGTTATCGACAATCAGGCGGATGATGGAGCGCACGTCGTAGGGATCGCGCGCGCTGTCCGGGATGATCGCGTCGAGCTCGGGGATCTCGGTCATATCGACGGGCTTGGAGACGTTCTGGGCGGGCGGGTCCTCGATGTTGTTGGAGGGGATGAAGCTCAGGAGCCGCTTGGCGACGTCGAGGGCCTGCTGGTCGGTATCGACGACGAAGTGAATGTTGCCGGTGATGGTGGCGTGGGTGTCGGCGCCGCCGAGGCTTTCGCCGTCGATGACTTCGCCGGTGACCTGCTTGACGACTTCGGGGCCGGTGATGAACATCTGCTGGCCGCGGACCATGATGACGAAGTCGGTGAGGGCGGGCGAATAGGCCGCGCCGCCGGCGCACGGGCCGCAGATGAGGCTGATCTGCGGGACGACGCCCGAGGCCAGGGTGTTGTGGTAGAAGATGCCGCCGTAGCCGTTGAGGGCGTCGATGCCCTCCTGGATGCGGGCGCCGCCCGAGTCGTTGATCATGACGAAGGGGGTGCCGGCCTTGAGGGCCATCTTCATCATCTCGACGATCTTGTCGCCGTGGGCCGCGCCGAGGGTGCCGCCCTGGACCATGAAGTCCTGGCTGGCGATGTGGATGACGCGGCCGCTGACGGCGCCGACGCCGGTGACGACGCCGTCGGCGGGCAGGTCCTTGCCGGCCATGCCGAAGTCGGTGGCGCGATGGGTGCGGTGCTGGTACATCTCCATGAAGCTGTCGGCGTCGAGGAGGTTTTCGATGCGCTCGCGGGCGGTCATGCGGCCGGCGTTGTGGCGCTTGGCGACGGCCTCGGCGGTGCCGCTGTTGCGGATGCGGTCGCGGCGCTTGTCGAGGGCCTTGATTTTGTCGGCGGTCGTCTTGGGTGCGGCGGCCGGGGCATCGGTCTTCTTAGTTTTGGTCGGTTCGGTCATAATGAATCCATTCTGCTAGAGTTTTAACTTTCACACTGACCAATTCACCCGTTCAGGGGTCGTGCTCAGAATGATGATCGAACCGATCAATCGGTTCCGATTCGATATCAATCTGACCGGGGGTAGGTTCGGGCTCGCAAGCTCGCCCAAACCAACCCCCGGCTTAGGGATCGAACCACTTCGTGGTTCAAAAACAACGCAACCCTCGCCGAGCAATCGGCTACTTGACCTCGTGCGGCATCGCGTAGGGGGCCTGATCCTTGCCCGGCTCGCGCTGGACCAGCTCGGTCAGCATGCCGAGGGTTGATTTGGGATGAAGGAACCCGCAATGGCACTCGGCATAACCGACGCGCGGCTGGACGTCGATGAGGCGCATTCCCTCGGCTTCGCACTTCTTGAGGGATGCCGCGATGTCGGCCACACGATACGCGATGTGGTGCAAACCTTCACCCTTTTTTTCGATGAACTTGGCGACGCTGGACTCGGGGCCGAGCGGCTGGATGAGCTCGATGGGGACTTCGCCGGTCTTGACCATGACGGCCTTGAGGTGGTCGCGCTCGATCAATTCGAGCTCGCCGACGACGACCGGGCCGAGCTTCTTGAGGGTCTCCAGGGCCGCGTCCATATCCTTGACGGCGAGGCCGATGTGATCCACTTGCTGGAACATCTTATTTCTCCTTCTTAATTGGATGATTCAAATTGAAGTTGCCAAAGGCCTGAACCCCGGCAGGGGCGGCACAAATGCCGCACGGGTTATTGTGTCGCCCCTGCCGGGGCTCGGGAAAATACAAAGGTTCGCTTACCCAGGGCTTACGCCCTGGGCTAACTTGTAACGCCCCTGCCGGGGCTTGGTTATTGGCGAAATCATTCAACATTCAAATGGCCCTGGTGGTGGTTCCGTTTTTCACCGCATTTTCGGTGAGAACCTTTTCCCTGACGTATGCCGCATCGGCCGAAAGCCCGGCGCACCAACTTGCAAACCAACCGATCAGGCTAACCCAGGGTTGCGCTCGCAACAGCCTCGATCCACCCTTGGAAACTAGGTGGCCCTTTCAGGGCCCCGAACTTCATCCCTTTCGGCGTTGCCGCAATAGACGGCGCGCGGCAGCTGGCCGGGGCTTTCGATGATCGCCGAGCCGCCGGGGCCGAGGCCGGTCAGGGTGCCCTCAACCGGGCCGAACTCGGTGCGCTCGAAGCGGACCGGTTGGTCGCGACGCCAGAGTTTGGCCTCGGCGCGAAGCCGAAGCGCCTCGGCGGCTTGGTCGCCGTTTTCGGCCATCTCGCGATGGCAGGACCCCAGCCGATCGAGCCATGCTAGCAAAAAATCGCGCTGGGCGGTAGTGCAGGGTTGGGGGGTGGGGGGAATAGGGCTTATAGGGCTTATAGGTCCTATAGGAACGATCGGAGCTATGAGATCACTTAAACAGGTTGTGGGGATGTCGGTTTGAGGGGAGTTGGAAAAATTGAGGCCGAGGCCGATGAGATAGACTTCGCCTTGGGGGGTCGGCATGGCGTCGCCGATCACGCCGGCGATTTTGCGGTCGGTGATGAGAATGTCATTGGGCCATTTGAGTTCGGGGTGAAGGTTGAAGCGCGATTCGAGTTCCTCGGCGGCGGCGAGGGCGGCCATGAGCGGGAGCCAGCCGATGTGCGCGGGCGCGATTTCGCCGCGCGGAAGACAAACGGTTACGTAGAGGCCGCCGGGGTCGCTGGACCAGGCGCGGCCGGTGCGGCCGTGGCCGGCGGTTTGGGTGGCGGCCCACAGGACAACGCCGTGCATCGGGCGGCCGGACTGGACGAGTTCGCGGGCGAGAGTTTGGGTCGAGGAGAGGGAAGAGAAATGATGAATGATGAATGATGAATGATGAAAGGAGAAGTCCTGAGTCCTGAGTCCTGAGTCCTGAGTATTGGGTGCTGAGTGCTGAGTGCGGAGTGCGGAGTCCTGAGATTGGGAGCCCGGGGCCGGAACAGAGAGAGATGAATCGGGGGGGATCATTTCCGATCCTCGGGCGCGGGGTACTTGAAGTGCTCGAGAAGCCGGCGGGCGGCTTCGGGGGGCGGGAGGCGGCCTTCGCGGACCTGTTTTTCCATGTCCGGCGCGAGGGTCGCGATCGCCTTGTCCGTTTGCAGGGCGTCGAGAACCTGATCCTCGACGAGTTGCCACATCCAGCGCACGCCCTGGCGGCGGCGGCGGTCGGCGAGCTCGCCGGAGTCGGTGAGGGTCTGGTGGTGAAGCTCGATTTTTTGCCAGAGCTCGCCCAAGCCGGCGCCGGATTGGCCGCTGCACGTGACGACCGGCGCCTTCCAGTGCCTGCTGCGGGGGCGCATGAACTGGAGCGCCTGCCGGTATTGGGCGGCGGTTTTTTCGGCGATGTCGGCGTTGGGGCCGTCGGCCTTGTTGATGGCGATCATATCGGCCATTTCGAGGACGCCGCGCTTGATGCCCTGCAGTTCGTCGCCGCCGCCGGTGAGGAGGATGAGCAGGAAAAAATCGACCATCTCGACGACGACGGTTTCGCTCTGGCCGACGCCGGTCGTCTCGATGAGGATCACGTCGTAGCCGGCGGCCTCGCACAGGAGCATGGTTTCGCGCGTGCGGCGGGCGACGCCGCCGAGCGTGCCTGCGCTGGGGGATGGACGGATGAAGGCGTTGACTTCGGCGGTAAGGCCGGCCATGCGGGTTTTGTCGCCGAGGATCGATCCGCCGGAGAGCGATGAGGAGGGATCAACGGCGAGGACGGCGACGCGGTGGCCGGCGCCGACGAGATTCAGGCCGAGGCGTTCGATGAGCGTGCTTTTGCCGGCGCCGGGCAGGCCGCTGATGCCGACGCGAATGGCGTTGCCGGTGCGCGGCATGAGGCGCGAGAGGAGCTCGTGGGCCTGGGCCTGATGGGCCGGGGCGCGCGATTCGAGGAGCGTGATGGCGCGACCGAGCGTTGCACGGTCGCGCGATTCGATGCCGGCGATGAGGGAGTCGAGGGAATGTGGGGAGGATGGGGTCATATAAGATTTTTAATTTGTAGCCCCGGCAGGGGCGACACAATACCCTTTATTGCTCTTCGTCCGAGCCGACGATCTCGGCATCTTCCATTTTCTCAACAACAAAGCGTTCGTCGAAAGGAATTCGGTGCGCTTTGAGGAAAGCAACGTATTCGTCAACGAAACTTTGCTTTTTATGATGTTCTTCCTGTTTCTGGATATAGGCAATGACGTGCTCACGTTTTGATTCGCTCACGCTGAAGGCAGCGTAGCCTTCCTGCCAGCCGAAATGAGAAAAAACCGGAAAATTCTCATGAACCCATTTTGAGGAATTGGTTTTGATCGTGCGGATCACGTCGGCAAGAGCCTGATTGGGAGACAAACCGAAAAGCGCGTGAACGTGATCCGATGCACCGTTGATCAGGATCGGATAGCAATCGATGTTTTCGAAAACACCCGACATGTAGCCGTAAAGACCGGATTTAATGATAGGCTTGATGTTTCTGGTTCGATGTTTGGTGCTGAAGATGAGGTGGATGAGGATGTTGGAATAAGAATGAGTCATCGGACGGGCCCTGGGCTCGGGGCTTACGCCCCGGCCGTGTTGTGTCGCCCCTGCCGGGGCTTGGGTTTTGTTTGCGCATTCAATCCCAGGGCTTACGCCCTGGGCTAACTTGTTTCGCCCCTGCCGGGGCTCCGTTGTTGACTTGACCTTTTGAACCCAGGGCTTACGCCCTGGGGATGTTGTGTCGCCCCTGCCGGGGCTCGGGTTTTTATCGATCTCTGACCCAGCGCTTACGCGCTGGGCTAACTTGTGTCGCCCCTACCGGGGCTTTGGTTTTCGATGCTCACGCGTTCATGGCATTAACACAACCGTTGTTTCGCCCCTGCCGGGGCTTCTACTTCTTGTTCAACTTCTCGATCAGGTCGCCGGCGGCTTGGGTGATGTTCGTGCCGGGGCCGTAGATGGCGGCGGCGCCGGACTGGTAGAGGGCGTCGTAATCCTGCGGCGGGACGACGCCGCCGACGATGATCATGATGTCCTCGCGGCCGAGCTTCTTGAGCTCGGCTTTCAGTTCGGGCACGAGCGTCAGGTGGCCGGCGGCAAGGCTGCTGACGGCGGCAACGTGGACGTCGTTCTCGACGGCCTGGCGCGCGGTCTCGGCCGGGGTCTGGAACAGCGGGCCGATATCGACGTCGAAGCCGAGGTCGGCGAAGGCCGTGGAGACGACCTTCTGGCCACGGTCGTGGCCGTCCTGGCCCATCTTGGCGATGAGGATGCGCGGGCGGCGGCCTTCGCGGCGCGCGAACGCATCGACGCTGTCGCGCACCTGCTGGATCATCTGCGAGTCTTCACCCATTTCGCTGCTATAGACCCCCGAGATGGTGCGGATGGCGGCCTGGTGGCGGCCCCAGACGCGCTCGAGCGAAGAGCTGATTTCGCCGACGGTGGCGTTGGCGCGGGCGGCATTGACGGCCAGCTCGAGCAGGTTGCCCTCGCCGGTCTCGGCGCACTTGGTGAGCGCACCGAGCGTCTCGGCGACCTTTTGCGGGTCGCGTTCGGCGCGCAGCTTGTTGAGGCGGGCGATCTGGGCCTCGCGCACGGCCGAGTTATCGACCTTGAGGACTTCGACTTCTTCTTCTTTTTCAAGGCGGTATTTGTTGAGGCCGACGATCGTCTGCTGGCCGGAGTCGATGCGGGCCTGCGTGCGCGCGGCGGCTTCCTCAATGCGCATCTTGGGGACGCCGGCGTCGATGGCGCGGGCCATGCCGCCGAGCTGCTCGACTTCCTGGATGTGGGCCCAGGCGCGGTCGGCGAGTTCCTTGGTGAGGCGCTCGACGTAGTAGCTGCCGCCCCACGGATCGACGACGCGGGTGGTGCCGGATTCCTGCTGCAGGAAGAGCTGTGTGTTGCGGGCGATGCGGGCGCTGAAGTCGGTCGGCAGCGCGAGCGCCTCGTCGAAGCTGTTCGTGTGCAAGCTTTGCGTGTGCCCCTGCGTTGCGGCCATCGCCTCGATGCAGGTGCGGATGACGTTGTTGAACGGGTCCTGCGCCGTGAGCGACCAACCGGAGGTCTGGCTGTGCGTGCGCAGCGCCATGGACTTGGGGTTCTTCGGCTCGAAGGGCTTGATGAGCCGAGCCCACAGGAGGCGCGCGGCGCGGAGCTTGGCGATCTCCATGAAGAAATTCATGCCGATGGCCCAGAAGAAGGAGAGGCGCGGGGCGAACTGGTCGATGCTGAGGCCGGCCTTGATGCCCGAGCGGACGTATTCGACGCCGTCGGCGAGCGTGTAGCCGAGCTCGAGGTCGGCGGTGGCGCCGGCTTCCTGCATGTGATAGCCCGAGATCGAGATCGAGTTGAACTTGGGCATCTTCTGGCTGGTGTAGGTGAAGATGTCGGCGATGATCTTCATCGATTTTTCGGGCGGGTAGATGTAGGTGTTGCGGACCATGAATTCCTTGAGGATGTCGTTCTGGATCGTGCCGGCGAGCTGCTCGGGCTTCACGCCCTGCTCCTCGGCGGCGAGGATGTAGAGCGCCATGACGGGCAGGACCGCGCCGTTCATCGTCATCGAAACGCTCATCTTGTCCAGCGGGATGCCGCTGAACAGGATGCGCATGTCGAGGATCGAATCGATCGCCACGCCGGCCATGCCGACGTCGCCCATGACGCGCTCGTGGTCGGAGTCGTAGCCGCGGTGCGTCGCAAGGTCGAAGGCGACCGAGAGCCCCTTCTGGCCGGCCAGCAGGTTGCGGCGGTAGAAGGCGTTGCTCTCCTCGGCCGTCGAGAATCCAGCGTATTGGCGGACCGTCCACGGCTGCTGGACATACATGGTGGCGTAGGGCCCGCGCAGGTAGGGCGGGAAGCCGGGCATCATCTTGTCGTGGCCGAGTCCGGCGACGTCGGCGGCCGAGTAGAGGGGCTTGAGGTGGATCTGCTCGGGGGTGAGTGTGTCGAGGTGGTCGAGCGAATCGTGGAGCTCGGCCTCGGCGAGGGCGCGCCAGGCATCGAGGTCGGCGCCGGTCTTGCCGTTCAGGTCGATGTTGGTAAAATCAGGAATGGGGGTCATGGGATGTATTGCCTTTCGTTCGTGCGCATGAATCAAGGACCAAAGGGACCCAAAGGGCCCTACTGCATGACACCTTCGTCGTGCAGGAGTGCACGGAGGATTTCGAGAACGTCGCAGCTGATATAGATGAAGCGGTCGATGCCGGCGGCCTGGTAGGCGGCCTTGGCCTCGCCCGGGTTGCCGGCCAGGACGACCGTGCGCGCGCCGGCGGCCTTGAGCGCGGCGGCGGTGTCCGCCGCCAGCTCGGCGTAGAGCTTGTCGTCGGAGCAGATGACGGCGATGTGCGCGCCGCTGGCCTTGAAGGCCTCGGCGGCCTCGGGCGGGGTCTTAAAGCCGGTGTTGGAGATGATCTCGAAGCCGCCCGCGCCGAAGAAGTTCGACGCGTAATTGGCGCGCGCGGTGTGGCGCGCGACGGGGCCCATGTTGGCGAGGAAGACGCGCGGCCGGCGGCCGGTCTTCTCGAGGAATTCGTCGCTGGCGGTGCGCAGGGCCTCGAACGGCTCGCTGAACGGGTGCGGGCGCAGCGGCTCGATGTCGGTCGGCTCGGTGCCTTCCTTGAGGCGGCCGAGGATGTCGATCGCGGACCAGCCGAGCTTGACCATCTCGACGGCGGCGGCCATCGGACTGGAGATCGGGGTTTCCGGTTCGGGGCGGCCGTGGATCCGGCGGGTGACGAGGCGCTCCTGAAGCTGCTTGCGCATCTCGGCAGTGTTGGATGCGGCCTTGGCGACAGGCTTTTCGGCCACGTTCGGGAACTCGCTGACGCCGGTGATCGGGTCGCGGCGGCGCTGGAGGTTCTTGAGGCGCTCGGCGAAGGCGTGGTTGATCTGGGAGGCGGCCCAGCCGTCGGCGAGCGAACGGACCATGCCGCCGCGCGCCTCGATTTCCTGGAACAGCTTCCACGCGGCCTGCGCGAGCTGGTCGGTGAGCTTTTCGATATACCAGCTGCCGCCGGCGGGGTCGGCGACGCGGCCGAGGTGGGACTCTTCCTGCAGGATGAGCTGGGTGTTGCGGGCGATGCGGCGGCTGAAGTCGTCGGGCTGGCCGATGGCGGCGTCGAACGGGACGGCGCTGATGGCCTGGGCGCCGCCGATGGCTCCGGCGGCCGCGCAGACGGTCGTGCGCAGCATGTTGACCCACGGGTCGCGCTCGGTGATGACGCGGCGGCTGGTGGTGACGTGCATGCGCATGCCGCGGGCGGCTTCGGTCGCGCCGGAGGTTTCGGCGATGCGCGCCCACAGGCGGCGCGCCGCGCGAAGCTTGGCGATCGCGAGGAAGAAATTGCAGCCCACGCCGAAGGAGAAGTGCATCTGGCCGCAGGCCTGGTCCACGGAGAGGCCAGCCTCGGTGAGGACGCGCAGGTAGGCGACGGCGGTGGCCATCGAGAACGCGAGGTCCTGGGTGGCCGTCGCGCCGGCGTGGTGATACGGGCGCGTGCCGACGAGGACGCTCTGGACGGTCGGGCGGTTGGCGATCGTCCACTTGGCAAGGTCGGCCATGCGGGCCAGCGCGGTGTCGATCGAGACCGGCAGGTGGCCGGTTTCGGCGAGCGCGCCGAGCGGGTTGGCGTTAAACGCGCCGCAGGCTTCGTCGCGCTTGAGGCCGCGGCGGTTCCACAGCTCGTTGAGCATCGCGGAGGCCGGGATGAAGGAGGCGCCGGCATCGAGGCCGACGTAGGTTTTCTTGAGATCGACACCGGCCAGGGCCTCGTCGAGGTCCTCAAGGGTGCGGATCGCGACACCGCCGACGCCGGTTTCATCGGAGTCGTACTTGCCGGCGCGGGATGCGTCGTCGAAGCGAAGCCGGATGGAGGTGGCGCCGCGCGAGAGGTCCTGAAGGATGGCCTTGTTGTTGTCGGCCGGCCACGGCAGGGCGTGTTCCTGGCGGATGTCCCAGCCGCGGACGGTGGAGAGGGCGGTCGCGCCGCGCGTGAAGGGGTCGATGCCGGGGAGGCCCGAGGGGTCGGACGCCGACGGCCAGTCCGCCTCGGTATAAAGCGGCTGGATCGTGATCCCTTCATAGGTGTGGGTGACGAGTTTTTTGTCGAACGGTGCGCCCTTGAGGTCGATTTCGGCCTGGGCGCGCCAGGCTTCGGGGGTGACGGGCGGGAAATCAAGGTCGGGTTGCGCGTTGGGGTTCGTCATGTGAAAGATTCACCTTGCGGATTACATTCGCGGGCCGTGGACCGGGTGGGCACTTCAGCAGGAAGTGCAACGATTTGCCGCCATCGGGCCGCAAGCAAAACGGATTATTTTGATGGAAAAAAAAGGGAAAGTCAAGGCAGAGGGACTTGCCGGGGTGGCCGTTGCATGTTACCGGACCGCGCGGATATCGACGTCGAGTTCGCGCGTGCCGCAGTAACAGGTGATGTTCCGCGCCGAGTAGCGCGACCGGAACCATTCGTGCGCCGACGATTTGCGGTGGAGGGTGTTGATGAGGTGCCGGTCGTGGCGCATGGCGAGGGGGGTCAGCGTGAAACTGTAAGGGCTCGTCGTGTCGTAGATGAACTCGCCTGAGATCGGCCGTTTTCGGCCCTGCAGCACCGACTTATGCAGATCGGTATTGGGAATGACGGTGAACTCGAAGACGTACACGAAGCGCGGCAGATGAATGGGGCGGTAGCAATCGATCATGTCGGGCGGGTAGCCGCGGAACTTGAGCGACTGCTTGAAATGGATTTCCCGGACGAGGAACGGCCGCCACAACACGCTGACGGGCTGGTTTTCGATCTCGCGGTACCAATAGAGATTGAACCAGGTCACGGCGTTGATGAGGATGCGGCGCGGCGAGGCCTCACCGATGGGTGGCATCGGGACGATCAACGTGTGGAGGTCGGCATTGATCGGCGGCCGGCCGATGGGGCCCTCGATGCGGCACGGGCAGCGATAACCGTCGCCGGGCGGATCGGTTTCGAACCGGATATGGCGGAACGGCCCGCGCGCCTCGTCGTGGACCAGATAGTCGCGGTAAAACTGACTGATCAAATAGTGCTGTTCGAGATGGATCGGTTCGATCCAGCCCAGGGCGAGATAGTCCTTGAGCAGATCGGAATAGACGTGGTCGAAACGTGCCTGGGCCGGGGAAATGGCGTCATCCGCGATGACCGAGGGCTGCAGGTGGCCGACGACGGTCATTGCGTGGCCATCCATCGAAGTGATGTCTTCGTGGGTACCGAGGATCACCGGCAGGCCCGACTCGACATACAGGTAGAGGTTGTCCATGGCCTCCGGGGCGGCGGTCATGAGGTGCAAATCATCAAATCGATCGCGTTGCATGATCGGCGATTTGGTCACGGGCGGCCGGGCCGGACCGGCCGTTCCGGGCCGAGAAGGCAGCCTGCGCGGCGCCGCGATATTGATGATTTTGGATTTGGCGTCAACGTTGTTGAGCGCACCGACGATCTGTTCGATGTCGAGCTTTTCGAGGTCCTGGTTCTTCGATTTGGGGGTGCTCACCGCGAGGCGCGAAATGTCGTTGTAGCGCATCAGCGAGAGGTCGAATCCCGACGACAGCATGTTGGAGGCGGTCCAGATCGAGGCCGTGGCACAATTGCCCGGGATGCGCGGAACATGCTGGATGTAGGGGACCGTGTCCAGCACATAGCTCTTCATCAACACGTTGGCCGGTTGCGAGCTCAGGTGCTTGATGCAGCAGTCGGCGCCCTTGAGTTTTCCCGGCGGGCGCATGCACGAGCGGCCGAGGCTGTAATTTTTGGTGTCGGCGTCGGTCATGAACGTGATGAAGCCGAGATAATCCCGCGGCTTGATCCGCAACGGCGCCTCCGAGTTGCACATCGTCTCGTAGGCGGCCTTGCCCCCATCCTCGGTGCAGAAAAAATGGAAGCGGCATCCCATTGTGTGCTTGAGGAAGGGCTTGTCGGGATGGCGAACCCACCATTCGACGTCGAGATAGGGATGTTCGAGGATGCCCTCGGTCGCGCCGTGGATGGTGATCATGTCATCGAACAGTTGGATGAGCGGCGCGGGTGAATTTTCCGGGTAGCGGATGCCGGCGATGTGCGCCTTGATCAGACTGAGCCTGGGATCGGCGTCGAGTCGCGCCAACGTCGCGTCCTCGTAGCGCGTCCAGTTCCACTCCTTCAGGCAGGCCAGTAAAAGGTTCAGGGATTCCCGCGGAATGAGGTCGATGAAGATCAGGCTTGGGTCAAGAGACCCCTGACCGCCCTTGTCGTTTTCCGACATGACGTCGTCCTTCCGAATCGAACTGGAGCTCCGATCAGGACAGCCAAACTACGGAACAACAATCGTGGACGTTCGTTGATCCGGCCTGTGCCGGACCGTTGTCATGGACAAAAAACTAATCGGGGTACGTCAACCCTTGTAGCGGCGCCGGCCTTCGCGCTCGAATTCGAGAGCCCGCTGCCGGTTGACCTCGTTTTGCATGTCGATCATGCGATTAAACGAGTCGAGCGCTTCGGGCGTAAGTTTACGCTCAAAACGCGAATCGATCGTGGGGACCGACGGGGTGACGCGGCGAGTCTTGGCGTGGGATGTGTTGCGGCGTGTCATCGCGCTGAGTCGCTTTGGTTTGGCGATGGTCATAGCGATCTCTTTCTGTATTATCGACTCAAACCGTGGTTCCGAAAAGGAATATTCAATTTCCGCCGCCCGGTCCGGTTTCGGTATTGATAATCCGCTTTCGTCCCCCACCAAATGCTGTCAAGGCTTGGGGATGCCTCATTTTCAAAGAATTCCTTTCGATTGCAAGCAAAATCGGTTGACGCGTGCTTTCCGGGCACTGCGGATGGGGGTGAACCCGGAGCGAAGGCGATCGGCACGATAGTGGATGAAAGCCTCCCGGCAATGGACCTGAATGGATCGGTCCCATTCAACCGGAGTCGAGATTGATTCGAGGACGATGACGATTCTGAGCACGAGAACGAACGGACAAATTTGGCCAAGCGATCCAAACAGGAGGGAACGGAGGAATCGGAGCATTCCGTCGCTGAGCTATCTCCGTCACCTCTGTTCTCTCCTGTTTTCAGAAATCTTAGTCGTGGACGAGGATGATGGATCGCGAGTTCCTCATTCACGCTCGGGCTACTGCATTTAGTGCCGCGGTCGGTTGATGGCGGCATCATCACATTAGCGCGGGAGGCGCAGGATGATGTCGCCGGGGGTGAGCGTGCCGTTGGTGGGGTCGTACGGCAGGGCGGCGCGGTCGTCCTTGAGGTCGGGACCGATGCTGTAGATGAGGGTCGTGGTTGATTCGGCGATCGAACGGAGGGGGGCGGTCGCGAACGGGTCGGCGCGAAGGGTTTGGGGCGGGGCGGTTGGGTTCAGGATTCGGTCGAGCGCGGCGAGGTCGAGGTTGGCCAAGGCCTCGCCGGCGCGGGTGCGGGCGATCATTTCGTCAAAGTAGGGGGTCAGCGAGCGAACGATCCACGAATCGCTCCGGGGTGCGCGCTGGAGTTTGGCGACCGGATCGCCGGGCACGCGTCCCATTCTCATGAAACCCGAAATATACTCCGCATCGAATTCTTTGAGAGCGGAAGCGGCTGAACTTTTGATTTTCGCGGCGCCCGCGGCCGCCGTGGCGCGCATGGCTGCGCGGTTCATCAACTCGAGAAATGACTGTTTGGGATTGTCCACGTAATACCAGATGTCGCGGCTGCTGTGGGGATTGTTTGTGTATCCCATGTTTCGGAGCAGCCACGTTTCAAGCTCGGGGTAGGGCTTGTTTAAAAACTCGACCAGAAATTCGCGCCCGATCAGGTATTCCAGCTCCATGACGCGGCGCAGGTGGGTGATGGTGGCCGTGTCACTGGTGAGGCTGTCGCTCAGGCGGCAGGCGATTTCGGGCGGCGGCGCGGACTCCGCGAGCCAGTGGGTTAGTTCGACATCGGCGATTCGCTGCATGGCGCATGCCAGCATGAAATGAGCGGGCACCGGCTCGCGGACGGAACGGGCGAGGGTGCGGATCGCGAGGAGCGCATCGGCGGCTTCCGCGGGCTGGCCTGCGCGGCGGAGGCGGCAGCTTTCGGCGGCAAGGATCTTCGAGCACGTCTGGATAAAGATGAAATTTAAGGTCGGCATGCGAGCGATGACGTCTTTATATGTGGCGGCCTGCTCGTATGACATCGACGGCAGGCCGCCGGCATTCGCGAGCTTGATCAGATCGTGGATCAATTCGTGGTTCTCGACGAGCCATTTCGTTTGGACGGGCGTGAGCGGCCGGTCGCTGATCTTTGAATACAAATTCGCATCCTGCCACGCACGATCGGACTCGAACCGGGTGGCCCACTTTTTGTAAAAGGCGGCGGCTTGCTTGTTTGGGCTGGCGGCAACGAAGTCCTCGTACGAAGCGGACGGGATCTGCTTCGGTGAGGTCGGCAGGGCGCGAAGCTTGGGGTGAAGTGACAAATACGCGGTCGGAGGCTGGAGTTGGTCGGCGCGGATCGCGTTGGCGTGGAAGGTGATCTTGAAAACGACGATGGCGATGAGCGGGATGGCGAGGAGCACGAGGGCCGCGATCAGAGCCCATTTCTTCCAGCGGCGCAGGGGTTGTTTTTCTTCCACAAGTGACTCCCGTTTATTTAGACGAATGGATCGTGGAAAAATTTGGAAGAATTCTCAATGGGAAAGGGTTCGAGTTGGCAAAACGGATGCGAATGCATACAAAACTCTTTCTTACAGAGGACACAGAGAGACGGAGACCACAAAGAAATTCATGCAAAAAATATGGGGAACAAAGGAAACCGTTGAAACGGCGGTTTCCGGGGAAACGCCGCTAAACACCCCGCATTAAAACGCTTGTCATTCCCCAAATTCTCTTGGCCCCAAAGGGGCCGCAGCGAGTAGCCCCCGGCGAAGCGCAGCGCCGCCGGGGGTAAAATGCGATCAATCATCGCGCCCCAACGGGGCGCCCGCGATATGTTTTCTGGCGCCCGCTTCGGGGCGCAATGTCTTCTTCCCGTCCACCCCCGGCGGCGCTGCGCTTCGCCGGGGGCTACTCGCGGACGCACCTTTGGTGCGTTCACATCGCCAGTCGCGGCCTGAATACAATCATTCGCCCGTTAAAATTTGGGGAATGACAAGCGCTCACGCCCGGGCTGCCGCGTGTCACTCCCATTGACTCATACTTTTCTATTGGTTCGTGTGAAATATGTTGACTGGGCGGCGCGGCGTTGCGGACAATGCTGGTGGCGGGTGATTTGTTGATTTGAGGGTGGTTCATCATGCACATGGCGGATGCGTTGGTTTCTCCGGTGGTCGGCGGGGCGATGTGGGTCGCGGCGGGATGCCTGGTCGCGGCCAGCGCGCGGCGGCTCAGGCGCGGGCTCGACGAGCGCAAGGCGCCCCTGATGGGCGTGCTCGGGGCGTTTATTTTCGCGGCCCAGATGATCAATTTTTCGATTCCGATGACCGGCTCCAGCGGGCACATCGGCGGCGGCATGATCCTCGCAATCCTGCTCGGGCCGGAGGCGGCGTTCATCGCGATCGCGTCGGTCGTCACGGTGCAGGCGCTGTTTTTCGCCGACGGCGGGCTGCTGGCGCTCGGCTGCAACATCATCAACATGGGGTTCTTTCCCTGCTTCATTGCGTATCCGCTCATTTACAGGAAGATCGCCGGCGCACGGCCGACGCAGCGGCGGATTTTCGCGGGCGCGATGCTGTCGGTCGTCGCCGGACTTCAACTGGGCGCGTTGGGCGTGGTCCTGGAGACGACGTGCTCGGGGATTTCGGAGCTGCCGTTCAAGGCGTTCGTGCTGATGATGCTGCCGATTCACCTGGCCATCGGCATCGCCGAGGGGTTCATCACGTCGGCGGTGGTGAGTTTCGTCTGGCGGGCACGGCCTGAAATTCTGGAAGTCGCGGCGGCGGCCGTCCCGATCGGCGCGCTGAAGATCAAAAAAGTGCTGGCCGGGCTGGCCGTGGCGACGATCCTTGTGGCCGGGGTTCTGTCGTGGTTTGCGTCGGCGAACCCGGACGGCCTGGAATGGTCGATGGCGCGGACGGCGGGCAAAGAGGAACTGGCCGCGCCGGCGGGCGCGGTTCACGCCGCGGTGGAGCGCATCCAAAGCCTGACGGCGTTCCTGCCCGACTACGATTTCAAGCGGGCATCCGGAAATGTTGAGCCGCAGGCCGCGACGGTCAACGCCGGCACGACGACGGCGGGGCTCGTCGGTTCGGCGTTGACGCTGGCACTGGTCGCGCTGCTGGGGATCATTTTGAAAACGCAGCGGCCGGCCGAATGAGGGCCGGCGGCGCCAGCTCGCTGGAATCCGCGCTGCTGGACCTGCGCGGGATCGAGACGCTTGCGCAGCAAGAAACGCCGGTTCACCGCCGCGATCCGCGCGCGAAGGTCGTCACGGCGCTGGCATTCATCGCCGTCGTGATCTCGTTCGGCAAATACGATGTGTCCGCGCTGCTGCCGCTGCTGGCATATCCCGTCGCGCTGATCGTGGCGGGCAACCTGCCGGCGCGGTTTGTGCTGGGCAAGCTGTTGCTCGCGCTGCCGTTCGCGCTGGTGATCGGGATGTTCAATCCGTTGCTTGACCGAACGGCGCTGGTGCAACTTGGGGATTTGCGTGTCTCGGGCGGATGGGTTTCGTTCGCCTCGATCATGCTGAGGTTCGGGTTGACGGTTTCGGCGGCGGTGATTTTGATCGCGACGACGGGGTTCGGGCCGGTGTGCCTGGCGCTGAACCGGCTGAAGGCGCCGCGGGTCTTCACCACGCAGCTCATGCTGCTTTACCGTTATCTGTTCGTCCTCACGGAGGAAGCGGGCCGCATGATGCGGGCGTGGTCGCTGCGCGCGGTCTCGGAACGCAGGATTTCGATCCGGGTGTTCGGTTCGCTGGCCGGGCAGCTTCTGCTGCGCGCGCTGGACCGGGCGCAGCGGCTGCACGCGGCGATGCTGTGCCGCGGATTCGACGGGACGATCCGCCCGATGCGCCGGCTGAAATTCACCGCGGCCGACTTGGGATTCGTCGCCGGCTGGTGCGCGTTTTTTATGATTGCGCGAATTTATCATCTGCCGCACCTGCTGGGACAGGGAATGATGAGGATGCTGCCGTGAGCCACCACCTAGTCGAAGTCAAGGACCTGAAGCACACGTATCCGGGCGGGACCGAGGCCCTGCGCGGGGTGTCGTTCCGGATCACGCATGGGGAGGCGGTGGGCATCGTCGGGGCGAACGGCGCGGGCAAATCGACGCTGCTGCTGCATTTGAACGGCTGCTTGGCGCCGGCCGGCGGGAGCGTGCGGATCGGCGATTACCCGCTCACGAAGGAAACGCTGGCCGGCGTGCGGCGCACGGTCGGGATGGTGTTTCAGGACCCGGACGACCAGTTGTTCATGCCGACGGTTTATGAGGACGTCGCGTTCGGGCCGCTGAACCTCGGGTTGCCGCCGGGGGAAATCGAGGCGCGCGTGATGCGGGCGCTGGAAACCGTGGGCGCGGCGCATTTGCGCGACCGGCCGCCTTACCGGCTCTCGGGCGGCGAAAAACGCGCCGTGGCGATCGCGGCCGTGCTCGCGATGCTGCCCGACATCCTGGTCCTGGACGAGCCGTCGTCCAATCTGGACTTGAAATCGCGGCGGCAATTGATCGGGCTGCTCAAGGGGTTCAAGCACACCCGGATCATCGCGACGCACGACTTGGACATGATCCTGGACGTGTGCGAGCGCACGATCGTGCTGCACGAGGGACGCGTGGCCGCCGACGGCCCGACGACGGAGATATTCAACGACGAGGAATTATTGAGGCGCAGCCATCTGGAGAAGCCGCTGAGGATGCAGGCGTGCCCGGTGTGCGGGAAATAAAAAGCAAATACATCGCGCAAAAAGGCAAAATGCGCGGAAATCTCCCCAAATTGATGGGCCCCTGTCAGTAAGCCGCCGAGGAAATCTTTCATTTGCGCGATCAAGATGTTAAATCATGCAAGGTTGGAACATCGTTGGAGATTCGTTGATGAATCGTTTCTTTTTACTGGTCTTCTTGTGCGCGGCTCCTGCGTTCGGCGCGGATTATTTCGTCGATAACGTCAAGGGCTCGGATGCGAACGACGGGAGGTCGCGGCAGGAGGCGTTTCAAACGATTCGCCGGGGCGTTTCGGTCCTCAAGGCCGGCGACAAGTTGATTCTGGCCGCCCATGACGACCCGTATCGCGAAAACCTGGCCATCCGCGACCGTTCCGGCGAGGCGGGCAAGCCGATCGAAATTGATGGCAACGGCGCGACGCTGTCCGGCGAGACGCGCATTTCGGCCGACAAATGGAAAGCCGAAGGGACCGGGCTTTATTCGGCCGGGCACGCGATCAAGAATTTTGACCTGCATCGATTCTATATGATCATCGACGGGAAAATGAACCGCATGGGGCGCAACTCCAAGGGCGGCGGCAGTGCGGCATTCAAGAAAACCAATGACCTCGGCGAATACGAATGGACGTGGGCGGAAGCCGAAAAGCGTTTATACGTGCGGTTGCCGAAGGGGAAGGATCCGGGCTCGGTGCGGCTGGCCGTTCCGACTTCGCAATGCCATTCGGGCGTGGAACTGGAGGGCAACTGCAGGTTCCTGATCATCCGCAATCTGACGGCCACGTTTTTCCCGAACGACGGTTTCAACATCCACGGCAATTGCACCGACATTCGGTTCAACAACATCCGCGCGCTCAACAACGGCGACGACGGCATCAGCGGCCACGAGACCTGCGCGTTCGTGGTTGATGGCTTCTATGCGGAAGGCAATTCAACGGGAATCTGCCACATTCAGAATTGCGTCGCGGTGCACAGGAACGTCGTGCTGAAGCAGGCGGCGGGCATTGAGCTGCTCATGCAAAACAAGCGCAACGTTTTTGAGAACGTATCCGTCGAGTCGTCGGCCAAGGACATTTGCCGGTTCCAAGGCCCGGAACTGGAAATCCGGGGCATGACGATCCGCTACCTGGACGGAAAGCGCGACGTCGAGATGTCAAGCCCGCAACGCGTCATCATGGATTACAAGGTCATCGACAAGAACGACCAGACGGTCGTGGCCATCGACTAGCCCGGCGCGCCAACCCGCTTCATCAAAGCTTATTTCTTGTACTTCGGCTCCACCGTCACCGACGGGGCTTCCATTTTTCTCAGCTTCACGCCGGACGTCTCGAACAGCTTGACGGTCATCGCGTCCGACACGTAGCCGTTCTGATAGACGACTTCAACCAGTCCGGCGTTGATGATGGCGCGGGCGCAGAACTGGCACGGGCAGAGCGTGCAATACAGCGTGCCGCCCTTGATCGACACGCCGTTGACGGCGGCCTGGATGAGCGCGTTTTCCTCGGCGTGCAGCGCGATGCACTCGGTCAGGCCCGCGCCCGAGTCCGCCATCGCGAGGCCGCGCGGGCAGCCGCCGTCGCAGCAGTTCGGGATTCCCTTGGGCGTGCCGTTGTAGCCCGTCGAAAGAATCTGCTTGTCGCGCACGATGATCGCGCCGACGCGCCGCTTGACGCAGTTGCCGCGCGTCGAGACGACCTCGGCGATCATCATGAAGTATTCGTCCCAGCTCGGGCGCGGCAGGATGTGGCGGAACAGCTCGCGCTTGAGGAACTCGACGATCTTGGCGCGGAATTCCTCGATCGCGCCGTCGTTGGAAATGGTGGCGTCGGCCATTTCGCGGCACGCGGCCAACGCCTGCGCGGCCGGATCGCCGCCTTCGGGCGACATCTGGCGCGCTTCCTGGGCCGCGAATTCCTCGAACGTGGTGGGGTCGCCCGAGCGCGCGCGCGTCAGCGAGCGCTCGAACCGCACGCGCTGGTCGGCGTCGATGAACACCATCATGAAATCGGGGCGGGCGCGCAGTTCCTGGACTTCGGCCGGGTGCCGGATGCTCGTGATGACCCAGTTGCGCGAGTGGTCGATGTGTTCGAGCGCCCGCGCGCCAAGCACGCCCGGCCCATGATCGCGCCGCAGCTCATTGCCGACTTCGGTGAGCGAATCGATCGTGATCTCGCGCCCGCGCCGCGTCAGTTCCTCGCGGATCATGTCCGACAGCGACACATGCGCGAAGCCCTTCTGGATAAGCAGCTCCGCCATCGTGTCTTTTCCGGAACAGAAAAAGCCTGTGACGCCGACGATCATTTTTTGCTCCTTCATTCAACCGCGCGTGAAATCCGACGAAATCCTAAATGCGAATATCGAAATCCGAAACAAATCCGAATCAATCAAAAATCCGAAACAAACCGAAACAAAAAGGACATTCTTGGCGCTCTTGGCGTCTTGGCGTAAGAAAATCTTCTCTGCGCCCTCCGCCTTTCTCTGCATCTCTGGGACAAAATCATTCCGCCGGCTCGAGTTTGTTGTCCTTGATGCGGCGGTAGTAGCAGCTGTTGCGCGCCTTGCCGCTTGCATCTTTGGTGTGGCAGGCGCCCAGGCCGAGCGGGCGCACGCGATAGAGCAGCGAGTTCTGCTCGCAGTTGACGCGCACTTCCACCAATTCCAGCGTGTCGCCGCTCGTTTTGCCCTTGATCCACAGCTCGTTGCGGCTGGTGCTCCAGAACGTGGCGACGTTGTGTTCGAGCGCGTAGTCCAGCGCCTTGCGATTGGCGTAGGCCAGGATCAGCACCTCGCCCGTGTCGGCGTTTTGCACGACGACCGGCAGCACCGGCTCGCTCGAGCCCGCGACTTTCGCCAGCTTGTTGAAGTCCAGCGCCAGCGTCGTCCCTTCTTCCAGTTCCTTGTGATCGATCCCTGCCACGTCGACAACCTCCGGACATAGTGCCCTATCATGCGCAAAATCGCCCGCGGCCTTCCAGTGCAATCGTTGATTTGCGATGAAAGGCGTTTCGGTCAGGAGTTCAAACTTCAGTTTGCTATTGGGCAAAATAAATTTTGAACTCCTGACCGAAATTCCCGCATGCAACGCTCCTCGCAAGTGATTGTTGTATTTGCCCTTTGGTCATAGTAGCATGATGGCCCCGGCGCGGGCTGCGCGGCCGTCGTATCGCCGGGATTGATGGTATTTACGGCTTGTGTTGTGTTTAACGCCCAGGGGAGTGCGATCGCGAGGTCAGATTTATGATAGTCGTCATGAAGCCAGGCAGTGCGCGCGAGATGATCGATGACGTCATCCGCCGGATCGAGGATTTAGGCTATCGCGCCCACCCGATCTACGGCATCGAGCGCACCGTCATCGGGTGCGTCGGCTCGGAGGACAAATCTCCGCTCCAGAGTCTGGAGAACATGCCGGGGGTTGAGGCCGCAATCCCGATTCTCAAGCCGTACAAGCTCGCGGGCCGCGAGTTCCATCCCGAAACGAGCTCCGTCGATATTTCCGGCTTCAAGGTCGGCGGCAACAAGCTGGCGCTGATCGCCGGGCCGTGCTCGGTCGAATCGCGCGAGCAGGTGCTCGAGGTCGCCGAGGCCGTCAAGGCCTCCGGCGCGCAGTTCCTGCGCGGCGGCGCGTTCAAGCCGCGCACTTCGCCGTATGCGTTCCAGGGCCTGGGCGAAAAAGGTTTGGAGATCCTCGTCGAGGCGCGCGAGCGCACGGGGCTGCGCATCGTCACCGAGATCGTCAACGCCGACGACCTGCCCGGCATGCTCGAGGCCAAGGTCGATCTGCTTCAAATCGGCGCGCGCAACTGCCAGAACTATGCGCTGCTGGACGCGGTCGGCCGCTCGGGCCTGCCGGTGCTGCTCAAGCGCGGCATCTCGACGCTCATCAGCGAATACCTCATGGCCGCCGAATACATCCT
>JAJFUE010000044.1 GCA_021372575.1 bacterium
CGCGTATCGGTTAATGGCCAGCAGTATGATGTTGAGGTCGAGGTTCTCGATGAGGGCTATGCGCGTCCCGTCGCCGCGGCCCCCGCGGCCCCGGCCGCCCCGTCCGCGCCGATTGCCCCGCCCGTGGCGCCGCAGGTCCCCGTGGCGGCCCCGGCTCCGGCCGGCGCCAAGGTGATGAACTGCCCGATCCCGGGCACCGTCGTCGAGGTGCAGGCCCAGGCCGGCCAGACGGTCAAGCGCAACGATCCGTTGATGATCATCGACGCCATGAAGATGAACACCCAGATCAGCTCGACCTACGACGGCGTGATCAAGGAAATCCTGGTCAAGCCCGGCGAGCCCGTCAAGATGGGCCAACCGCTCGTCTCGTTCGAGTAAGTCTGAAGTTCGTAGTTCCGCCTTCAGGCGGAATTATGGGTAGAGGTTCGTAGTCCCGCCTTCCGGCTCGTCCGCCTGAAGGCGGGACTACCATCCCAAGCAATTTTCAGGCTAGATCGCGCCCGACCGCTCTCAAACCCGCTCCCTTTCTCAATTGGAACGATTTATGAATCATTGCCATTGCTGGCATTAAGTCAAGATATGGCATCTCCGCATCAATTTTTTTAAAAATTTTATTTTTCCCCTCTTGCGCGAAACGCCTTTCTCGCGATAAGGTAATTGTATCCTTGAGAGCGCGAACGGCCACGTATGGCACTCAACCTGCAACAGCTCCAAAAACAAACGCAACGGCTCATCATGACGCCGCAGATGCAGCAGTCCATCCAGCTCCTGCAGCTGAACTCGCTGGAGCTCGAGCAGATGGCCCAGCAGGAGCTTCTGGAAAATCCCTTCCTCTCTCTCGAGGAAGACGAGCCGACCGAGCCGACGGCCGACACCCGCGCCGATCAAGCCTCCGCCCCCGAAACCGCCGCCAACGATGACCTGGCGAGCGACATCGACATTTCCGACCGTTCCGACGAAAACCGGGGCGACGAAATTTCCGCCGAGCCCGCCGAAGCCGCCGAACTGATCGATGCGCCATTCTCCGGCGGCGACGGCGAAAGCCCCGATTTTGAAGCTTCCGCTCCCGAAGCCGCCCTGGACGAGGGCGCGGCCGAGCCCCCCGCCATCGACGCCGTTCCCGAGCACTTCGAGGACGTCGATCTCAACTGGGACGACTACTACAGCGACGCCGAGAACCCGACCTACATGGGCGGGACGAACGAAGAGAGCGAAGACCGCGACTTCACCGAATACACCCCCGCCCGCACCTCGCTCTACGACAGCCTCGACTGGCAGCTTCGCTGCAGCTCGCTCGACGGCATCGACGCCGAGATCGGCCAGTACCTCATCGGCAGCCTCAACGACGACGGCTACATCGACCCGCAGGTCCTCGCCGAGGCCGCGGAGAAGTTCAACGTCCCGCCCGAGCAGGTCGAGCGCGTCCTCTCGATTGTCCAGGAATTCGACCCCCCCGGCATCGCCGCGCGCTCGCTTTCGGAATGCCTCCTCAACCAGATGAAGCAGCTCGGCTCGTACAGCGAGCTGGCGCGCAACGTCATCGAAAACCACATGGTCGCGTTCCAGAAGAAAAAATTCCGCGAGCTGGCGCGCGATCTCAACGTCGATGAGTCGGTCCTGCGCGACCTGTTCCAGAAGGTCTGCCGCCTCGAGCCCCACCCCGGCCGCTCCCTCACGAAGGAATCGGTCCAATACATCCAGCCCGACGTGTTCGTCAAGCTCATCGACGGCGAGATGATGATCTACCTGAACGAGGGCCTTACGCGGCGGCTGTCGGTCGATCGCTATTACCGCCGCCTCCTGCGCCAGCACGCCCAGGCGATGAGCGGCGCCGAGCGCGAATACGCGATGGAGAAATACCGCGCCGCGCTCACACTCATCAAGAACATCGAGAAGCGCAAATCGACCATCCTGCGCGTCACCGAGGCGATCATGGAAGTCCAGCGGCCGTTCCTCGAGCGCGGCGTCGAGGCCTTGAAGCCCCTCACCCTGCGCGAGGTCGCCGACATGGTCGGCATGCACGAATCGACCGTCGCGCGCGTCACCAGCCGCAAATACGTCGAGACCCCCCAGGGCACCTATCCGCTCAAGTTCTTCTTCTCCAGCTCCATCGAGACCGAGGGCTCCGAGGCCGTCAGCTCGCGCGTGATCAAGGACAAGCTCCAGTCGATCATCAGCGCCGAGGACTCGCGCCGCCCGATGTCGGACCAGAAGATCGTCGAACTGCTGCGCAAGGACGGCTACGACATCGCCCGCCGCACCGTCGCCAAATACCGCGAACAGCTCAAAATCCTCCCCGCCAAATACCGCCGCCAGGCATGACGTTCGTAGTCCCGCCTTCTGGCGGAACGATCCCATCGCTGGCGAATCCCTTATTCCAAGGGGTTCGCTGTTTTGCTTTCAGGATGAAACTATTGAGTCCTGCCTGTTTTCCGGCAGGGTGTTGAAATAATCCCGCAGGGACGACCGCTTTCAGCCCGCCACGACAGTGGCGGGAAAAATTCAATGTGGAGTGCGGCAGCTTGCTGCCGCTTAGAGTGCTTCTCGAAAGTTTTGTCCGCCTCGTGCTCGTGCTCGTGCTCGTAATCGTAATCGAACCAATCATCGATTCGCCAAACTTGGAACCATCTCGATTGGCGCATTGCCGGAAAACTTTTGTCAATCACGTTAGCTCTCGTACTCCACATGGGCGCCCGCGACTCTCTGCCCCAAATTCCGTTTCTTTCTCCCAAAAAAAATTTCACTTTTTTTAAGATTAAGTTTCCTAAGGGCCATAAGGGTCGCTAAGGGAAGTGACTTTTTCATAACTTCTCTGTTACTCTCATCCTCGCGCCGGGAAAACTCCCCCGGCCCCCGATTCCTGACCCTGTTCATTCACCCATGCTCTCCATAACCTCCCATTTTCATTGCTCATTGCTCATTTCTCATTTCTCATTCAATTTGTTCTTTCACCCTTAACCCTTCACCATTCACTCTTTGCATAGGTCCTTTCGCCCATGCCCGAAGCCGCCGCCACCACCACCACCACCACCCTCTCCGCCTGCTGCGACATCGCCGAGCAGATTCTCCTTCATGGTTTCCAGCAACTCCAAGCTTCCCCCACCCCCTGGAGCGCCCTCGATCAGGCCGTCGATATTCTCGCCCGCGTCACCGCCGTCCGCAAATCGCTGATCCACCTTTCCGAGCGCCCATCGCCCAAACAGGTAGGTCGGGTCTCCGACCCGACTCCGCAACCTCCCGCGAGCGATACCCCCACCGATTCCGACAATCGTCAAACGTCCGATGCAGTAGCCCGAGCGTCAGCGAGGGACAACCATTCCGATTCGCCATCTCCCGATTCGCTTTCGCCTGACCCCGATTCCCATGATCGTCAATCCCCAGACCCTTCCGTCTCCTCGATCCACTCGATCCACTCGATTCGCTCCATCCCCGCGATGCCCCTGAGCCGCATTGCCGGCGCGCTCACCCGCGTCATGGCCGACATTGCCCGCCACCGCGCCGAGTTGCAACACCTCTCTCCCGAGCCGCAAAACACCCCGTCGCCCGACGTCCACCCCTCCGATCCCGCCAATCCCAATCGCCCGGAGTGGGAACGCCGCTCTCCTGAGCGGCACGCCCCCGCCCCAGCCGAAGTCTCACCCCCCAACTCCAGTTGACGCCCATCGCGTCTTCGCGCCCGGATTTCCGCCCGCACCCCTCTTTGCAATCCATCTCGCCCCTTCTTCTCAACCGCTCCCCCCAGCGGACGCTTCCGGCTGTACACCTGCCTGCTGACCGATAAAATCCGCCTTTTTGATGCCCTCGTTGCCGGGCGGTGGCGCCCCTCGCAAATAAGCGTCCGTCACGGAACGGCGCTCAGAAATTCTCCTAAGTTCCCTTTTTTCAGCGCGCCAACCATTCTTTTGTCGTAATTTTATAAAATATACCTAAACCCGCTCATTGACTTTACGTGTTTGTAGTTCTAGGATATGCGGCAATTTACCACGTGGCGGGTCCACGTGTTTAAGTATCCGGCTGAAGGAATTTGCGGTTTAGGAGCGAGGACGTTGAGTACGACTTCCATGAAGAAAAAACGGGCAAAATCAACAGTTCGCACGGTCGTTGACGCAGCCAAGCTGTCCCTGGTCGAGAAATTTTACCTCGAGAAATCCGGTCGCAAGGCCCTTTATGGCCCGGCCGAAAAAATCCCCGTCATCGAGGTCGGCAACTTCCCGGCGCTCGGCCGCCTGACCGCCCTGCGCTTCCTCGAGTGGGTCCTTGACAACCCCGAGGGCGTCATCAGCCTGCCGACCGGCAAGACCCCCGAATATTTCATCAGTTGGGTCAAGCACTACCTGCGCAAGTGGGAAGGCAAGTCGGTCCAGGAAGAGCTGGCCCAGATCGGCCTGACCGCCCCAACGCGCCCGCGCATGGACGGCCTGCACTTCGTCCAGATCGACGAGTTCTACCCCATCGACTCCTCGCGCCACAATAGCTTCCATTATTACGTCACGCGCCACTACCTGCGCGACTTCGGCCTGAACCCCGACCTCGCCATGCTCATCGACCCCGGCGTCATCGGCGTCCGCCCCGGCGAGGACCTCGACACGATTTTCCCCGGCGGCCGCGTCGATCTGTCGCTGCGCTCGCGCAACCCCAAGAGCGAGCTTGAAGAGCGCCAGCGCGACATGATCGTCTCCGTCGATCAGTTCTGCTGCGAATACGAAGACCGCATCCGCCAGTTGGGCGGCCTGGGCTTCTTCCTCGGCGGCATCGGCCCCGACGGCCACATCGGCTTCAACGCCCGCGGCTCGGACCTGTTCTCGCCGACGCGCCTGACCTACACCAACTACGAGACAGAAGCCGCCGCGGCCGGCGATCTCGGCGGCATCGAGGTCTCGCGCGGCCGCCCCGTCATCACGATCGGCCTCGGCACCATCACGTATAACCCCAACGCCGTCGCCCTCATCTTCGCCGCCGGCGAGGCCAAGGCCAAGGTCGTCTCCGACGCCGTCCAGCGCGACCGCCACGTCCTGTATCCGGCCACGTCGCTGCACGGCATGCCGAACGCCCGGTTCTACCTGACGACCGGCGCCACCGTCCGCCTCGAGGAACGCAACCTCGAGGACATCATGAAGGCCGAGGCCATCAGCGACAACCTGGTCGAGAAGCACGTCATCGATTGTGCGCTCAAGCTCAAGGTGCGCCTCGACGAGCTCAAGGAAGGCGACGAGCAGGGCAACCGCGCCCTCTCGCACCTGATCGACCGCACCGGCAAGCCCCTGCCCGAGCTCGCCGATTACACCCGCGAGCGGCTCCTCCAGAAGATCAACCGCGGCCTCGAGGACGTCGATAACCAGTCGATCCTCCACACCGGCCCGCACCACGACGACATCATGCTCGGCTACATGCCGTACATCATGCACCTCGTCCGCCGCTCGACCAACTCCAACTATTTCTACATCCTGACGAGCGGCTTCACCTCGGTCACCAACCACTTCCTGGCCAACCTGCTGCACGACGTCCAGGAATTCATGGCCGCCGGCCAGTTCGACGAGGACCAGGCCAACGGCGACCTCGAGCCGAACAACAAGTCGGCGCGCGCCGTCGAAGTGTTCCGCTTCCTGGACGGCATCGCCGCGCGCAACGAGAAGATGCGCCGGCTCGCCCAGGCCCGCCGCACGCTCGTCAACCTGATCTCCGTGTTCGAGGATGAGGACTTCGACAACCTCGCGCACCGCATCAGCGAAACGCTCAACTACCTCGACACGCTCTACCCGGGCAAGAAGGACGTCCCGATCGTCCAGCGCCTCAAGGGCATGCAGCGCGAATACGAGGAAGAGCTCGTGTGGGCCTACGTCGGCGCCGGCCCCGACCGCGTCTTCCACGGCCGCCTCGGCTTCTATACCGGCGACATCTTCACCGAGCAGCCGACCCGCAACCGCGACGTCGAGCCGGTCCTGGCCCGCCTGCACAAGATCAAGCCGTCGATCGTCACGCTGGCGTTCGACCCCGAGGGCTCCGGCCCCGACACGCACTACAAGGTCCTGCAGGTCCTACACGAGGCCCTTCAGATTTACCACGAGCAGACCGGCTCCTCGCCGAAGGTCTGGGGCTACCGCAACGTGTGGTACCGGTTCCACCCGGCCGACGCCAACGTGTTCGTCCCGGCGTCGTTCAACACGATGGCGATCATGGAGCACGCCTTCATGCACTGCATGGGCTCGCAGAAGGCGGCGTCGTTCCCGAGCCACGAGTTCGACGGCCCGTTCTGCCAGCTGGCCCAGAAGCTGTGGGTCGAGCAGTTCGGCATGCTGGAAACGTGCCTCGGCGAGCGGTTCTTCATCGAGAATCCGAGCCCGCGCCTGCGCGCCACCCGCGGCTTCGTGTTCCTCAAGATGATGGAGCTGGACGAGTTCTCCGGCCAGGCGCGGCGCCTCGCCACCCTGACCGAAGGCGACAAGTAAAAGATGAAACATGAAAGATGAAAGATGAAATGTTACCCGTCGTGGGGTAAATAACAGATGTCGGATGAAAATTAATTTCATCTTTCATCTTTCATCTTTCTGGGCATTTCCCATGAACTCTCTGTGGCTGGTCATTGGTGCTTTCGCGGCGTTCGCCGTCGCGTATCGATTCTACGGAGCGTTCCTGGCCACCAAGGTAGCCATGCTCGACGACAGCCGGACGACTCCGGCCTTCCGCCTCCGCGACGGCGTCGATTATCACCCCACCAACAGATTGGTGCTTTTTGGCCATCACTTCGCGGCGATCGCCGGGCCCGGGCCGCTGGTCGGGCCCGTGCTTGCCGCGCAGTGGGGCTATTTCCCCGGCTTTATCTGGATCGTGATCGGCGCGTGCCTCGCCGGCGGCGTGCACGACTTCGTTGTCCTGTGGGGCTCGGTGCGCAAGGACGGCCGTTCTCTCCCGCGCATCGCCCGCGAAACGATCGGCCCGCTCGCGGGGCTCACGACCTCCGTCGCGACGCTGTTCATCGCAATCAGCATCCTGGCCAGCGTGGCCATCGTCGTCGTCAACGCCCTGGCCAAGAGCCCGTGGGGCATGTTCACGATCGTCGTCACCATTCCGGCTGCGCTGCTCACGGGCGCATGGATGTACAAAATCCGCCCCGGTCACATCGGCGAGGCCTCCGCCGTCGGCGTCACGATCGTGTTGCTGGGCGTGCTGCTCGGCAAGCCGTTCGCCGATTCGGCCATGGCGCACTGGCTGCTGTTCAAGCCCGAGCACCTCTCGATCATCCTGCCCTGCTACGCGTTCGTCGCCTCCGTGCTGCCGGTGTGGGTGCTGATGTGCCCGCGCGACTACCTGAGCTCCTACATGAAGATCGGCGTGATCGCGCTGCTGGCGGCCGGGATCCTGTTCGTGCACCCGACGCTCAAGATGCCGGCGACGACGCCGTTCCTCGCCAATGGCCCGGTGATCAGCGGCCCGGTCTGGCCGTTCGTCTGCATCGTGATCATGTGCGGCGCGCTCTCGGGCTTCCACGCGCTGGTCGCCTCGGGCACCACGCCGAAGATGATTTACCGCGAATCCGACATCAAGCCGATCGGCTACGGCGCGATGGTGCTTGAAGGCGCGGTGGCGCTCATGGCCCTCATCGCCGCGTGCGCGCTCGAGCCCGGCGACTACTTCGCGATCAACATGGCCCAGGCCAATCCCGCCCAGCAGGCCCACTACAACAGCTTCGTCGCGACCACGACCGGCCAGGGCTGGGATATCAACGTGCGCGAGCTGCCGACGCTGGAAAAGGAAGTCCAGGAAGACCTGCGCGGCCGCACGGGCGGCGCGGTGACGCTGGCCGTCGGCATGGCCAAGGTCTTCTCGAACATCCCCGGCATGAAGACGCTCGTCGCCTACTGGTATCACTTCGTCATCATGTTCGAGGCCCTGTTCATCCTGACGCTCCTCGAGACCGGTACGCGCGTCGCGCGGTTCGTGTTCCAGGAAACGGTGGCGTATTTCAAGCCCGGCTCGGCCACGCAGGCCCACCAGGTCAACTGGTTCTCGAATGTGGTCCTGAGCGCCGCGACCTGCGCTGCGTGGGGCTACCTGCTGTGCAACAACAACATCAACACGCTGTGGCGCATGCTCGGCATCTCCAACCAGCTCCTCGCCGCGATCGCGCTGGCGATCGGCACGACGTTCATCCTCGAGAACTCGCGGCGCCGGGTCTATGCGCTCTGCGCCGGCATCCCGTGGGCCTTCGCGAGCGTCACGATCGTGATCGGCAGCGTCATGAGCATAGGGCAGTGGTGGAACCAGAGCATGACGGAAAAGATCCCCGGCCAGGTCGTCCAGCTCCGGCTGATGTGCGTGCTCGGAACGATCATGCTTGTGCTCACGGCGCTGATCACGATCGATGCGATCCGCAAGTGGATCCAGATTCTCTCGACGCCGCCGGTGAAGCCGACGCCCGAAAAGCCGGCCGAAGTGCCGGCCGAGGCCCTCGCCGAATAAGATGCGGATTCAATTAGATCAAGCGTAATTGGTTCGATTACGATTACGATTACGAGCACGAGCACGAGCACGAATGGATGGACCTCGGCTAGCGCTCTAAAACACCCGGCATCTCCGCCGATCCCTGCGCCGCTGCGACAAGATCGATGACCCCATTCAAGCCAGTTCCCGAAGAGGCCCTCAGCCTCGAAATCCCGTTGAAATCGATGGAGCCGCCACTCGATTGGTCCGCACTTTTCGGCCGCGCCGCCACCAACGCCATCGAGATCGGCACCGGCAACGGCGTCTTCCTCGCCTCCGAGGCGGCGAAGCTGCCGGGGTTCAACTTCATCGGCATCGAGCGCGATCTCGAGTTCTATTACAAGATGGTCCGGCGCGTTCATGCGGCTAGCCTCGCGAACGTGCGCACGACACCGGCCGACGCCCTCGACGTTCTCGAACACTGGATCCCGCCGGCGTCGGTCGCGCGGATTTACTGCTACTTCAGCGATCCGTGGCCCAAGCGCCGCCACGCCGCGCGGCGCGTGCTTTCGCCGGCCAACCTTCCGCTGATCGAGCGAGTCTTGATACCCGGCGGCGAGTTCCGCTTCAAGACCGACGTTGGCTACTACTTCAACCTGGCGATCACGGCCTTGCGCAAGCAGTCCGGTTGGACGATTGTAGAGAGTGCCAGGCTGCCGCCGCCGGACGTCGCGAAGGGCGAGGTCGTCACGAACTTCGAACGCAAGGCCCGCGAAGCCGGCAGCGAAGTGTGGGGCCTTATCGCCCGATATCATGAGCCGTCACCCGCTTCGTGCTCGTGCTCGTGCTCGTAATCGTAATCGAAAGCGCTCACCATGGATCGGATGGCAAATGACTTCTGCTGAACCCACTCGGATCGCTCTCATCTTCGGCGGCGTCAGCCCCGAGCACGACATCTCCATCTCGTCGGCGTCGCAGGTGGCCGAGGGCCTGCGCGAACTCTCGAAAACGCGCCCGCTCGTCGTCCGCGCCATTTACATAACCCGCGACGGCGACTGGGTGTGGGGCCCGTTCGACCCGGCCGTCCTGCCGGGCTGCGAATTCGTCAAGAGCGCGCGGCGTTGGGACGTCGAACCGGAGATTTACAAGGCCGAGAAGCTCGATTTCGCAAAGTCGCTGGCGCGGCTCGTGGAGCGGAAGGTCGATGTCGCGCTCATGATCCTGCACGGGACGATGGGCGAGGACGGCCGCATTCAGGGCGCGCTCGACTTGGCCGGCATCCCCTACGCGGGTTCGGGCGCGGCGGCGTCGGCGCTGGCGCTGGACAAGGCGCGCTGCCTCGCGGTCTTGAATTCGGCCCGCCTGCCGATCGCGCCGTCGGTCCTCGTCCAGAACGGCCAGGCCTCGCCGGACAACATCGAAAAGGCGGTCGGATTCCCGTGCGTGGTCAAGCCAAGCGCCGGCGGCTCGAGCGTCGGCGTGACGATCGTGAGGAAGCGCGAGGAACTGGCCGAGGCGCTGGCGCGCGCCTATGAAGTCGATCGCGACGTCGTCGTCGAGCAATACGTTCCCGGCCGCGAGTTCACGTGCGGCCTGCTCGAGCGCGACGGCGAGCTGATCGCGCTGCCGGTCATCGAGATCGTGCCGCCTCCAGGTCGCTTCTTCGACCTCGAGGCGAAATACACGCCGGGAATGACGAAGGAAATCTGCCCCGCGCCGATTCCCGATGAGCTCTCGCGCTCGATCCAGACGCTTGCGCGTGCCGCGCACCTGACGCTCGGCTGCCGCGGGTTCTCGCGCGTCGATTTCATCGCCGACCCCTCGCGCCCGACGATCATCGAGATCAACACGATCCCCGGCATGACGGCCACGAGCCTGCTGCCGCAGGCCGCCGCCGCGATCGGCATCAACTTCCCGAGCCTCATCGGGCTGATGCTCGATTCCGCGCGTCACGACTGAAAGGGTAGGTCGGGTTTGTGACCCGACTCTTCCCCTTTACGCCATTCAATTTTTCTTTGCGTCCCAGGCGGCTTTGCGGTTCATATGGATTGATGAAGCCGATTGCTTACTTTCTCGTTGTCGTCTTCCTGCTTGGATGCGCGCGGGGCAGGTATGTCGATCGCGATCCGTCGCGACTGAAGTCGCCGCCGACTGACTTCTCGTTCAACGCGCTCTTCGTCGGCGATTCGTTTTGCTCCTACAATTTCTTCGAAGATCACGAGGAGCATCCATTCGACCCGTATGCCGATCACTTCGACCCGATCGACGCGTGGTGGTGCGCCGAGGCCTCGCTTCTGGTCTATGTCCCCGACGAGCAGTTTGTGCGCGCCCGGCTCGCGCGCGCCGGTATTCAGGGTGTTGATTACGTTTACAGGCATGGTCCGGCGACGGGCCCGGACACCCAGTTCTTTGTCGCCGCGTGCGATGACTTCGTCCTCGTCAGCTTTCGCGGCAGCGAGCCGAACATCGCCGATTGGGTCACGAACTCGAAATTCGTGCTGACGCCGTTTGAGAACGGACGCGTGCACAGCGGGTTTTTGCAGGGACTCGACGAGGCGTGGAACGAAGGCGGGCTCGGCCGGCGGCTCGAACGATTGTATCAGGAGAATCCGGAGCGGCCGGTGTGGTTTACGGGGCACAGCCTCGGCGGCGCGGTGGCGACGCTCGCGGCCGCGCGCTGGTTCGACGCGCACACGACGGCAACGGGGGCGGCGTATGTGTTCGGCATGCCGCACGTGGGCGACCGCAGGTTTTGCAGGTCGGTTCGGTTCCCGCTGTGGCGCGTGATCCATAAGACGGACCTGATCCCGCTGCTGCCGCCGTCGGGAGGATACGCCGATGCCGGCGGGCTTAAGTGGATCGGGGAGGATGGCAGGCTGAAAGACGAGTGGAATGCGAAGAGCGTCACGCCGGCGACGAACGCGAAATTCTTGATCGCGAATTGGCGGAGAGGGCGATGGGTGTGGCTGCCGGGAGACGTGGTCGATCACTCGCCGCTCTATTATGCGATTTACTTTTACGATCGGGTTGTGGATGAAGTGGACTGAGTGGGCGAATGGACCTGATGGACCTGATGGACCGAATGGACCGATATTACGATTACGATTACGATTACGAGCACGAGCACGAGCACGACTTAAAAACAGAGTCGGCTCGAAGAGCCGACCTACCTTTACTTCATTGAGCCCTGCAGGCGCGGGTCGATGACGTCGCGGAGGGCGTCGCCGACGAGGTTGAACGCGAGGACCGCGATGAAGATCGCCACGCACGGCGGCGGGATGAGGTGCGGCGCGGTGAACAGGTTGTCGTAGCCCGAGCGCAGCATGTTGCCCCATGACGGATCGGGCGGCTGGACGCCGAACCCGAGCCAGGAGAGGCCGGCCTCGACGAGGATCGCGGTGGCGATGCCGAACGTGACGCTGATCATGACCGGGGCGAGCGAGTTCGGCAGCAGGTGCCGGAAGATGATGCGCGAATGGCCGGCGCCGAGCGCGCGCGCGGCGGTCGTGAAATCGGATCCGCGCAGCCGGATGATCTCGCCGCGCGCGTAGCGCGCGATGCCGACCCAGTTCGTGAGGCCGATGACGATCATCACGTTCTCGATGCGCGGCGGGAACCACGCGAGGATCCCGAGGATCAGGAAAAACGTCGGGAAACACATGATGATCTCGATGAAGCGCGAGATCGAGATGTCGGTCCAGCCGCCGGCGTAACCGGCGATCGCGCCGAAGAACAGGCCGATCAGCACGGCGATTCCCATCGAGATGAAGCCGACCTTCATCGAGACGGAGGTGCCGTGGATCATGCGCGAGAGGATGTCGCGGCCGACTTCGTCGGTGCCGAGCATGTGCAGCCGCGACGGCGATTGCAGCGGCAGCGCGGCCATCTCGAGCGGCCCGAAGGGGATCGGCGTCCACAGCGCCCAGTCGCCGCGGCGCGGATTGAATTCCTGTTTGAACACGAAGCTCGCGCGATTGAACGGCGGCGAGTGGAAGATTACGCGCCCGACGAGCGGGATCTGCCGGAACGTGTCGATCACGGCCGGCGCGTAGAGCTTGCCGTCGAAGCGGCACAGGATCGGGCGCTCGCTCGCCAGCATCGGCGCGAAGAACGCGACGAGGAACATGACGACGACGATCACGAGGCCGACCATGCCGAGTTTGTAATGGCGGAACTGCCGCCAGATGCGGCCCCAGAAGCCGGGGGATTTGGTATTCTGCTCAGTCATAGCTCACCCTCGGATCGACGAGGCCGTAGGCGAGGTCGGCCAGGAGCGTGCCGGCCAGGACCATGACGGCTGTGATGAAGTTGAGCGCCATGAGCGTCGGGTAGTCGCGCTGCAGCACCGATTCGAAGAACAGGCGCCCCAGGCCCGGCCAGTTGAACATCGTCTCGAGGATGACGGAGCCCGACAGCAGCGCGGGGAAGGTGAGGCCGAGCAGCGTGATGAACGGGATCAGGCTGTTGACGAACGCGTGTTTCAGGATGACCTGCGTTTCGCTGAGGCCCTTGGCGCGCGCCGTGCGGATGTAATCCTGACGGATGACCTCGAGCAGGTTCTGGCGGACGAAGCGCGAGTAGTAGGCGAGCGAGCCGACCGTCTCGCAGACCGTGATCATGAAATAATGGCGGCCGAGGTCGATGCATTTGCCGAGCGTGGAGAGCTGCGCGTAGTTGTCGCTGTGCATGCCGCGGAACGGGAACAGTTCCAGTTTCACGCCGAGGTACAGGATGAGCAGCATGCCGATCACGTACGACGGAATCGAATACACCATATAGAGCGTCGTGGAAACGGAACGGTCGAACGGCCCGTTTTGGCGCGCCGCGCTGTAGATTCCGATCGGGGTCGAGATGATGAAGGCGAGGAGGATGGAGAGGATCGCGACGGACATGGTCGGCCACAACGCGTCGCGGATTTTGCTCGCGACCGCGCGGCCGTCATAGAACGATGTGCCGAAATCCAAATGACACAATCGATCCATCCAATTGTAATACTGGACGTAAACCGGCTGGTCGAGGCCGTAATACTCGCGCAGTTGCTGATAGACGCGCTCGGAGACGCGCTTGCCCTGCAGCCCGACGGTGCGCGCCTGCGCCGGGTCGCCGGGGGCGAGCTTGATGATGACGAACGTGATGATGGTGATGCCGAACAGCGTGACAAGCCCCGTCATGAAGCGGCGCATGAGGTAGCGCGCCATCGGCGGGATGTTGGGGATCATTCGCATTTCGTGCCCGTCTCTTTATGTGGGAACGTATCCGTTCGTGCTCGTGCTCGTAATCGTAATCGGATCCGATGATCGCGCGATCAACATCATCATATCACAACGTTACTGGCGCAGGGCCTGGTTGGCCGGGACCCACCACACGTTCCATCCGGGGTAGAACATTGCCAGGCCGACGGGGGAGAGCTGCATGCCGCGCAGGCGCTTGTGGACGGCCGACAGGAGGGGGGCGTTGGTCATGAACGTGTACGGCTGGTCGTCGTAAATGATGTGGCTGAGCTCCTGGTAGATTTTGGCGCGCTTTGCCGGGTCGAATTCGCGGCGGCCGGCGTCGAGGAGCTGATCGGCGCGGGCGTTCTTGTAGCCGCCGTAATTGCGCCCGCCGTTGTATTGCGAGCTGTGCCAGATGTTCCATTCGCCCTCGGGGTCGGTGCCGCTGCCCCATGCGGCCATGCAAGCCTGGAATTCGTGGTTGTGCGTCATCTGCTGGAAGACGGTCCACTCGATGACGCGCGTCTTGAGCGAGACGCCGATCGGCTCGGCCTTGAGGTCGTTGGCGAAGATGGCGGCAACTTTTTCGCTGGTCGCGGCGCCCTGCGGGATGAGGATCTCGAACTCGAACTTGACCGGCTTGCCGTTGACCGTCTTGTAGCGCCAGCCGTCGTCGGGGTTCATCTTCCAGCCGGCTTTATCGAGGAGCTTCGCGGACAGTTGCCGGTCGAACGGGAGGAGCTTGATCGTGGGGTCATACATCCAGGAGTCGGGGTGGAAGATGCCGTGGGCCTGCTGCGGGAGGTTGTAGCCGAGTTCGCGGATGATGCGCTGGATGTCGAGCGCGCAGGTCATCGCGCGGCGCACGCGGATGTCGCTGAAGAACGGGTTGGAGCCGTCCATGTTCCAGCCGATATAGCTGTAGATCCACTGCGGGCCGTAAGCCTTGCGGCCGTTGGCGGCGAAGTCGCTGTCGTTGGTCTCGCGGGCGAACTGCTGCGACGTGAGGCGCTCGATGTAGTCGAGCTGGCCCTGCTTGAAGAGAAGCAGGGTGGTCTGCGGGTCGGGCTGGATCTTCATGATGATGCGCTTGAAGTAGGGCTTCGTGCCCTTGTAGTCCTCCCAGCGCTCATAGACGAGGCGGTCGTTGGGGATCCACTGCGCGAGCTTGTAGGGGCCGAAGCCGACGACGCCCTCGCGGTTATACTTGTTGTAATACGGGCCGCTGATGAGGTCGGGGTGCGCCTTGCGCTCGACGGGGTTGTCGTAGATGTGCTTGGGGATGATCGGGTAGGAGATGTTCCAGCGCGTGACGGCGAGGGCTTCCTTCGTGACGAAGCGAATCGTGCGCGCGTCGATTGCCTGAACGTCGGCGATCTGGTCGGTGGCGGTCTTGTAGGCGGGGCTCGGGACCTTGTCGTCGTTGATCGCCTGCCACGAGAAGCGGAAGTCTTCGGCGGTGAAGGGCTGACCGTCGTGCCACGTGAGGCCGGGCTTGAGCTTCACGGTCCAGACGAGGTGGTCGGGCGATTCTTCGTAGGACTCGACCATGTCCTTGTTGACGACCCAGTTCATCTTGGCGTCGCCGGTGAACGGGATTTGATAAATCGGATCGACGGCCATCTGGTCAACGACCGCCGACTGGAAGATCGGGTTGAGGTTGGTCGGGCTGCCGTCGAGCTGCCAGATGAGGGTTTCGTTGGACGCGATTTCGGCCTTGTTTTGCGGGGCCGGTTGGAACATGTCGGGCTGGTTGACGAGCGGGTCCTTGTGGGGGTCATAGACGACGGTTTGGGTCGAGGTCGTGGATTTAGTCGAGGATTCGTCGGGGCCGCGGCGGATGTCCTCGATGTTTTGCTTGCAGGCTTGCAATGCGAACAAGAGCGAAATGAGAATCGCGAAACTCGTGAGAGTCGATCTGGTCATTGCGTGGCCTCGTTGAGGTTGATGCGGGCGCGCCGGCGGCGCCGTCGCGTTACACATGAACCATTTTATTTGGATGGCGGGCAAAACACAAGGCGAGGGCGCTTGAGACGATGGCTGTAAAAAACGTTCAGGCAAAACCGCAAAACAGCAAACAGCGAGAATGAAAAAGCGCGGAGGCCGCGAAATTGAATGTAAAATGAGCGCAAATATTGGAGAACATAGTCGCACGTCATGGAACGCCAAGCCCCGGCAGGGGCGATACAAGTTAGCCCAGCGCGTCAGCGCTGGGACAGCGGTTCCATCAGTCGTACCGCGCCCCGGCAGGGGCGGCACAACGGAGCGATACAAATCTGTGTCGCCCCTGCCGGGGCTCGGACTGTTCATGGACACGCTACCCAGGGTTCCGCTTCGCTCCACCCTGGGCTAACTTGTATCGCCCCTGCCGGGGCTCGGGTCACGGCTGAATTCGCCGGGCAAGAAACAGCCGGACGGTATGCAATAGCTTGGTTCTGGCTACGCCAGCTTAGGATTACGAGCACCAGCACGAGCACGAGCACGACGATTCCCGAAATGGATGGCAAACATGGCGTTCAGTCTTGACCAGTTCTACAAGATCAATCGGCGGGCGCTGATCTGGGTGATCTTGTTCGGACTCCTGTGGATCCTGCGCGATTTCTTTGGGCTGATCTTCGTCACGTTCCTGCTGACGTTCTTCGCCACGGTGCTGATCCGGCGCATCGAGAAATACGTGCCGATCGCCCGGCGCGCCGTGGTGGTCCTTGTTTATGGGATTCTCATGCTTGCGTTCGCGACGTTTGTGCGGTTTGCGATCCCGGAAGTGTCGAGCCAGGCGTGGAAATTCTTCAACCAGATCGGCCAGATGGAAAAGAACCTGACGTCGGCCAAGACGAGCGCCGTCAGGAAATACCCCTTCCTCAACACGCTGTTCAACGAGATCATCCGCAGCGACCTCTCCGAGGAGGCGCTGACGGCGTCGGGGATTACCGCGCGCGAGCAGAAGATTTTCGCGATGAAGGAATCGCGCGACGCCCAACTGGCCATCCTGGGCGGACACTCGCCGGAGCAGGTTCTGGCCCGGGTGAGCGACTACACCACTTCCGAGACCTCCGCCGCCAAGGAATGCCGGAGCCTCGAAAAACAAATCGCGCTCACGCAGGGCGAACAGGACGAGGCGCTGCTGCGGGCGTTCCTCAACAAGCAGGCGATCCAGATCGGCCAGCAGATTCCGCGGCTCGTCAAGGCGCTCGGCGCGATTACGACCGGCCTGTTGATGGCGATCCTGTTCAGTTTCCTGATCTCGCTCGATATCGGGCGGCTCGGGCGCGAGATCCAGAGCCTGCGCTCGTCGCGGCTGAGGGACTTCTATGAAGAGGCCGCGCAGCCGGTGGTGCGCTTTTGCTACGTGCTCGGCCGCGCGTTCCAGGCGCAGGCGACGATCGGCTGCGTCAATACGTTCCTGACGCTCATTGGGTTGCTGATCCTCGGCATCCCGTCGATCGCGCTGCTGTCCTTGACCGTGTTCCTGTGCAGCTTCATCCCGGTCTTGGGCGTGTTCATCTCGACGATCCCGATCGTGCTGGTGGCGATCAACACCGGCGGGCTGAGCCTCGGCATCTGGGCGGTCATGATGATCATCGTGATCCACATTATTGAGGCTTACATCCTGAATCCGATGATTTACGGCCACCACATGCAGCTCAACCCGGTGCTGGTGTTGATGATCCTGTTCGTCGGCCACCACCTGTTCCCGCTGTGGGGCATGCTGCTGGGCGTGCCGGTGACGTATTACGTGCTGCATGACGTGTTTGGGGTGCCTGTCCTGCAGATCGAGCCCAAGGGGGGGCAAAAGTCCGGCCCCGGCTGATTCTAAATCCGCGAATCAGGACGATTCGGGAATCCACCCATGAAAAACATGTCTTCATGACTGAGAATATTGAGGTTGCAACGATTTCGAACGAAAAATGCGTTTTGCGATCTTTTTCACCTTGACTCAGGGTGTGTCGAGATCAATAATTCTTCAACGTTTGTAAGCCGCGGTCGAAGTGGGCATGATGAGTTTTGTTATGAATGCGGCAAACTTTAACTTTGGCCCAGGTAGAAAGGAGGGGTAGGGGAAAGCGTTGCTTTGGACCTTTTTCCAGAAGTGAAACCATCCATTTTCTTGAATTCATGAGGAGAGAGAGATGAAGAGACTGATTTTAATCGCGATTTGTGCATGCCTGTTTGGCTCGATGGCCTATGCGGTCAACATCAATGTCGGCGCCGGTTCCTCGATCCAGACGGCGATCAACGGCGCGAGCGACGGCGACACGATCACGCTGACCAGCAGCGCGCTCTATAAGGAAAACCTTCGCATTTCCAAGTCGATCAAGCTTGTGGCCGCCACCGGTCAGAACCCCGTGATCGAACAGGCCGACAACACCACCACCGCTCCGGTGATCCTGGGCGTGACCGCCTCGCCGGCCAACATTCAGATCGGTTCGCTGACCGGCGGCCGCATCATCTTCCAGTATCTGAAGTGGGGCTTCGGCACGGCGGCCACCATGCCTGTGGGCCATATCTATATGGGCGTGACCACCGGCAGCACGGTGCTTATCGAAAACTGCGATATCACCTCCACCGGCCCCACGACCTACGGCCCGGTTTCAGGCATTGCGCACCACCAGAATCCCGCCTCGGTTACGCTCCGTTACGTCAATATGAATCTGAACCGCGCCGATTACGCCGCGGGCGGCACCTCCGCCAACCGCGTCGGCTGCACGGGCATTGACATCTCCAACAACAGCCCGACGGGCGGCTCCACGATTACCCGCCGGATTCCGGGCCCGTCCTATACACTGGACCACGTCCGGATCAAGGGTTATGTCCGCGCCGGCCTGTGGCTGCACTACACCAGCATGACGCTGGCCTGCGACTATGTCGATGTCGGCACTTTCAACGAGAATATGCTGATCCAGACCGCGAACATCCCGTGGGGACCGCTGGTTGCGTTCAACGGTTCTGCGACATGGACCGGCCGCATCCAGAACAGCATCTTCCAAGGCCCGCGCAACTATGCCGCGTTCGGCAAAATCGGGCCTGACGGCACGAGCATCACGCTGAGCCGCACCGTCATTTTGGGCTCGGGCGGGACGAACCTTGCATACGGCGCCTTGGATATCGGCACACAGTCCGCTGCTCCGACCGCATGGCCGGTCAATAAGTTGAACGTGACGATCGATCACTGCGATCTCGTTCATCTGGGGGCTACCCCCGCGTCCGCGCTGGTCAAGGCCTCGGTGGTCGCCAACTCCAACATGAACGTGAGAATCAGCAACAGCAACATCTATTCGCAGAACGCTCGGGCGATCAACATCACGACGACGGACACGACGGATGTGTACGTGTTCAACAACAACAATATTTATGGCGCTCTGCCCAACACCGGCTTCAGCATCGTCTCCAGCACGAATGACATTTCGTACGACCCGCTGTATTTCGACGCGATGAATGGCGACATGCGCTATTACAACAACACGCTGAAGACCGCCGACTCGGTCGGTGGCCCCATCGGCACCAACGGCGGCTACGGCGATGTGTATAACGGCATCATCGCCGGCAACCCGGGCGTCATCAACCGCGCCCACGGTTGGACGGTTCTAAAGTAGCATCGCTGTTTGATTTGAATTACCTTTCGGGGGGCGGCTTCCAGCCGCCCCCTTTTTTTTGTTCGCCGTAAAAATACAACCAAATCCGTAATACTGTATGGAAAAAATACTTTCTAAATATGAATCAAAATAGTTGACACGAAGGTCCGGATGATATAGTCATTTAATTACTTTAAGTCGGTCTTGTAATTTCGTAAGAAATGCAAAACCTCTAACCTAACAACGTGGATATTTCAACATCGTGATAAGGAGGTGATGCAGCTTTCGGCGTTTGTGCGCCATCTCGTTGTTCAACCCATTTTTACACAAGTTAGACATCGGAGTGTGAGAGATGAAGAAAGTTCTGATAATTTTGGCTTTCGTGTGCTTCGTGGCTTCGGCGCACGCGGCGTCGTCGGTTTCCGTGCCGGGCGACTTTGCCACGGTTCGCGCGGCCATCGCCGCGGTTGACGACGGCGGCACCATTACCATTACCAACAGTGCCACCTATGCCGAACCCAACCTGCTGATCGCGAAGCCCCTCAAGATTTACGCGGCGACCGGCCAGTCGCCGGTCATCAAGAACGATGGCACCACCAACGCCACGTTCTTGAGATTTACGCAGACCGGTGACGTCCGGATCGGCTCCCTCACCGGCGGCCGGATCCAGTTCGTTTTCGTGAGAGGCGCAACAGGGACCCAGCCGGGGACGCAGTGGGTTCAGCTGGACCATACCACGGACAGCTTGATCGCTTTTGAGAACATCGACATCCTGTGCACCGGCACGACCGGCGTGACCGCCAACATCCAGAGCATCACGCAGAATCAGGCCACGAACACCATGAAAAAGGCGAATGTTTCGTGGAGTTACTGCACGCTCGATTGGGGCCGTCAGGCCGCCTACCTTACCGGCTCGCAATACGGCATGTGCATTGGCAGCACCGGCTACATCGGTTCCACCAGCCAGGGCGGCCCGAAATGGACGCTTGACCACGTCAAGATCAAGAACTACAACCGCTCCGGCATCTGGCAGCAGACGAGAGATGCGGAACTCAACATGAACTATTGCGAAGTCGGCACGTACGGCGAGCGCTTCGGCACCGCCACCGGCAACCCGTGGGGCGGCATTGTTAATAACCAGGCCGCCGCCCGCTGGGTCGGCCGCATTAACAACACCATCTTTCGTGGGCCGGCCACCTATTCGGGTTGCAATATCACGGCCCCCGGCACGAGCGTGACCCTGTCTAAAACCGTCTTCCTGAACGGTTACAACATCAACGGGACCGGCGCTGTCGGCGCACTCCAAATCGGTGGCGCCGCATCGACGACGGCGTTTAATGGCCGGATGTACATCACGGCCGATCACTGCGATTTCGCCGACATGAGCGTTGTCGGCTCGAATGCGGCTGCGATCTTCCGGTCAGCCACGACGGCAAACGAAAACACCTCCATCACGCTGACCATCACCAATAGCAACATCTATTCGGTGAACAACAAGCCCGTGAACCTGCTGACGTGGGTTGCTGGACGGGATGTTTTCAATTCCAGCTACAACAACGTCTATGGCGCCGGCGCCAGCGCTGGCTACACCGCCGGCACGGGCGACATCTCGTATGATCCGCGTTACTTCGATGCGACCGGCAGCGACATGCGCTATTACAACAATACGCTGAAGACCGCCGACGCTGTCGGTGGCCCCATCGGCACCAACGCCGGTTATGCCGACGTGATCGGTGGCATCGTTCCGGGCAACCCGGGCGTCATCAACCGCGCCCACGGCTGGACGGTGTTGAAGTAATCACGGCTTGATTTCAGTCAAAGCCTTCGGGGGCGGCCGATTTCGGCCGCCCCTTTTTTTGCCTGGTTGAAGTGTTCAAATCCTGGGTGTTGTCAGCGATTCATCACTTGGTTTCTGTTGCTCGCGTGACAGAAAAAGAGGTTGACTATTTTACCGATGGATCGCTTAATCTTGCTTGAAGTCATCTGAAAATATATGTCGGGCTTCTGAAGCGGCCTTTGGGGCCGGAGCGGATTTTGGGTCTTTTTTCGAAATCATCCCCACCGGAAGGAGGGTCATTGGTCGAAAGGCGTTTTTTATTGGATGCTTCATGAAACAATTTGATTCAAGGAGCGCACGATGAGAAATTTGCTTTTGGCATTTGTTTGCCTGGCCTTCATCGGTTCAACAGTCCATGCGGCCAACATCGATGTCGGCGCCGGCGCGTCGATCCAGACGGCCATCAACGGCGCCTCGGACGGCGACACCATCACGCTCACCAGCAGCACCGTTTATAAGGGAAACCTTCGCATCAACAAATCGATCAAGCTGGTGGCCGCAGCCGGCCAGACGCCGAAGGTCGAACAGCTTGACAACACCACCACGGCTCCCGTGATCCTGGGCGTCACCGCCAGTCCGAGCTCGGTTCAGCTGGGCTCGGCCACGGGCGGCCGGCTCACGTTCCAGTATCTGAAGTGGGGCATCGCCACGGGCGCCACGCTGCCGTCGGGCATGATCCGCATCGACTCGACGACCGGCAGCACGGTCCTCATTGAGAACTGCGACATCATCTCGACGGGCCCCGATACCTACGGGTTCTGCTCGGGCATCGTCCACGGCGCCAATCCCGCCACGGTCACGGTGAAGAACACCAATATCAACCTGAACCGCGCCAATTACACCGCCGGCGGCGACTCCGGCAGCCGCTGCTATGCCTACGGCATTGAAATCGGCGATACGCACGCGGTCACCTACATGACGCGCCGCATCCCCGGCCCGGTCTATAACCTCGACCACGTCCGCATCAAGAACTACCTGCGCGCCGGCATCTGGCTGCAATACACCAGCGCCACGCTGAACGCCAGCTACATCGATGTCGGCACGGTCGGCGAAGCATGCAACGCCGGCACCGTGATGCCGTGGGGCCCGCTGATTTCATTCCACCAGGCCTCCACTTGGACCGGCCGGATCGACCACAGCATTTTCCAGGGCCCGGCCAACTATCACGGCTTTGGCGCGATTGGTCCCAACGGCACGAGCATCACGATGACGCGCAGCGTCGTTCTCGGCAAAGCGACGTCGGCCAGCTACGGCGCGATCTATGCCGCCGAGCCGAACTCGGCCGTGGGAAACACCTCGTCGAAGTGCCGGCTCACGATGGACCATTGCGACATCGCTTCGCTCGGCGCCGACGGCGGCGCGATCCTGAAGAACGCCGCGGGCGCCAACAACTCGCTGCTTGTGAACATCACGAACAGCAACCTCTACTCGGCGTCGGCCAACGCCGTGAACCTGACTCTTGCCGCCGGTGAGTCGTTCACCTCGAATTACAACGACGTGTTCGGCGCCACGGCGAACGTCGGCTACACATTCGGGGTTCATGACCTTTTGCTGAATCCGAACTATATCGACGTGAACGCCGCCGATATGCGCTATGACAACAACGCGTTGAAGGTCGGCGATTCGACCGGCGGGGCGATCGGCACCAACGGCGGTTACGGCGATGTCGTCACGGGCATCGTCCCGGGCTTTGGCGTGGTCAACCGCGCCCACGGCTGGACGGTGTTGGAGTAATCACGGCTTGATTTCAGTCAAAGCCTTCGGGGGTGGCCGATTTCGGCCGCCCCTTTTTTCGCTGCATGTTTTCACGGACAAAAAGAATTCCCCGCCGGGCCTTCATGGCCGGCGGGGAAAATCCATTCGGACGATGTGCGAATTACTCGCCGTCGTCGCCGATGCACTCGACCGGGCAGCCGTCCTTGGCGTCGGCGCACAACTGCTCTTCTTCGGCGCCCTCGGGCTGCTTCATGACGAAGGAATAGCCGCCGTCTTCGCTGCGGCCGAAGTTGTTCGGGGCGGTCGCGCGGCAGGCATCGCAATCGATGCAAGTGTTATCAACATAGAATTTGCCCGGAACGTTTTCGGGCAGCCGGGAGCTCTTGTCAGCCATCTTTGGAATCCCTCCTGGGGGTCTGTAATCGAGCCGTCTGGCAAAAGCTGCCAGCACATGGTTATCAATCAGCTTACCGAACGAGGCGGAGAAATCAAGGAGAGAGATGAAAGATGAAATATGAAAGATGAAATATGAAAAATGATCCGACTGATCCGATCGATGCTAGAGACGGGAGCGGATGAGTTCGATGGGGTGGAGGGCGCGGCGGCCGGTGCCGTCGGCGATCTGGTGGCGGCAGGAGAAGCCGGCGGCGACGATGCGCGTCGCGGGCGCGGCGGCGCGAATCGCCGGGAACAGCCGGTCCTCGCCCATCTTCACCGAAATTTCGTAATGATTTTTTTCGTAACCGAACGCGCCCGCCATGCCGCAGCAGCCGGCGTCGATCAGGCTCGCGTCGAGACCTTCGGCGCGCTTGAGCAGCGCGATCGCGCCCTGCACGCCGTAGATCGCCTTCTGATGGCAGTGGCCGTGCAGGAGGACTTTTTCAATTGCGGCGCCTGTTTTGCGCCACGGAAGATTGCAGCGGCCGGCGGTGATTTCGTCGAGCAGGAAGTCCTCGATCGGGCGCACGGCAGCGCGCACGACGCGACCCAGTTCGGCATCGTCGATCAGGTCGGGAAGGTCCTCGGTGAGCGCGGTGGCGCAGCTGGGCTCGAGCATGAGGATCGGAATGCCGGATTTGGCATAGGGCTCGAGGCCGCGCATGGTCTTGGCGCCTTCCCTGCGGGCGTCCTCGAGGAAACCCTTGGAAATCATGGGCCGCTGGCAGCAGCCGGGCCGGATGACTTCGACGCGGTAGCCGGCGGCTTCGAGGACTTCAATCGCGGCGCGGCCGACGCCGGTTTCGAAATGCTCGCTCCACGTGTCGGCGAACAACGCGACGCGGCGGCCGGTGGTTGACGTTTTGTGCGAACCAAACCATGCCGTGAGCTTTTGCGCCGCAAAGGCCGGCAGCGTGCGGCGGTGATCGATGCCGAACCCCATTTCGAGTGCCGATTTCATGGCGCCGTTTTTCATCGCCGCGTTGATCACCGGCGCGAGCGCGCCCGAGGCCCACCGCGCGCGGCTTGGCATGTTGGCAAACAGCCGCTCGCGCGGCGACGACCCGGACTTGAGATGATGCTGGTGCAGGACCTCGGCCTTGAGGCGCGTCATGTCGATGTTGTTCGGGCACTCGTTGGCGCAGCTTTTGCATGCCACGCACAGGTCCATGACCTCGAGGATCCGCGGGCTCGCGATCGCGTCGGGGCCGAGTTGGCCGGTCATCGCGAGGCGCAGGGCGTTGGCGCGGCCGCGCGTCGAATGCTCCTCGTCGCGTGTGACGATGAAGGACGGGCACATCGTGCCGGCGAGCGTCTTGCGGCACGCGCCGACCCCCGTGCATTGCTCAACGGATTTTCGGAATCCATCCTCGTCCCGGTAGTGGAACATCGGCTTGTCGAAAACCTGCCGATATCCTTCGAAAAACCGCATGTTCTGATCGACGGGCGGCGTGTCGATGATCTTGCCGGGGTTCATCAGGCCGGCCGGGTCGAAAAGATTTTTCAGCCGGCGAAAGGCCGCGTAGAGTTGTGGCCCGAAAAATCTTTCGTTGAAGCCGCCGCGCACGAGGCCGTCGCCGTGCTCGCTGCTGAACGAGCCCTTGTAGAACAGGACGCGCTCGAAGACCTCCGATTGGATCGCCTTGAACACTTCCATCTCGGCGCGGTCGTGCAGGTCGAGGAGCGGCCGCACGTGGATGAGCCCGACGCTGGCGTGCGCGAACACCGAGACCTTGCGGCCGTGCTTCTCGCAGATCGCGACGACGTCCTCGATGTAGTGCGGGAGGTGCTCGAGCGGGACGGCGGCGTCCTCGATGAACGGCACCGGCTTGCGGTCGCCCTTGATCGTCGTCATCAGCCCCAGCGCGTTCTCGCGCATCGTCCACACTTCGCCGATGCTTTTGGCGTCGAGCATTTTCGGGAACGCGTAACCGATGCCGATGTCCTCGAGGAGCTGGATCATGATCTCGATCTTGCCGTCGAGCTCGGTGCGGGACGCGCCGAAAAACTCGACGACGAGCACGCCGGCGGGATCGCCATCGACGAACCCGCACATGTCGCGCGTGAGCAGGTTCGCGCGCGCGCGGTCGATGATGATGCCGTCCATCAGTTCGACGGACGCCGGCCCGCAGCCGACGATCGGGCCGACGGCCCGCAGGCAATCGTGCAGCGACGCGAAATGTGGAACGCACACGCCGCGCATCTTCGGCAGCGGCTCGAGGTTGACCTTCGCCTCGAGGATGAGGCCGAGCGTGCCTTCGCTTGCCGAGACGATGTGCGACATGTTCCACGGGAATTCGCGCGCGAACGCGTCGAGCGCATAACCGCCGCAGCGGCGCAGCGTTTTCGGGTATCGCGCGACGATTTCGTCGCGGTTGGCGTCGATCAGCTTCTTGAAATCGCGATAGATCTCGCCTTCGCGATTTTGTTGGGCGCACCTGGACGCGTATTGGGCTTGATCGATCGGGCCAAGCTTGAGGATCTCGCCGGTCGAGAGTGCGAGTTCCAGCCCGAGCAGGTGATGGATCGTCGTGCCGTAGAGGATCGAGCGCATGCCGGCCGAATTGTTTGAAATCATCCCGCCGATATTGGCGCGACTGGAGGTGGCCGGGTCGGGGGCGAAATGCAGCCCGTGCTCCTTGAGCATCGCGTTGAGCTCGTCGCGCACGAGGCCGGGCTCGACGCGCGCCCAGCGTTCCTCGACGTTGAGCTCGATCAGGCGGCGCATGTGTTTGGAGACGTCGATCACCACGGCGCGGGCGACGGTCTGGCCGGAGAGGCTGGTGCCGCCGCCGCGCGGCAGGATCGGCGCGCCCAGCTCGCGGCAGACTTCCATCGCGGCCAGCGCGTCCTCGCGGTCGAGCGGCACGACGACCGCGAGCGGCGTGATCTGGAACATGCTCGCATCGGTGGCATACAGCCCGAGCGAAACGGGATCATCGAGCACCTCGCCGCGCACGCGTCGCCGCAGCGCAGCGGTTAAGTTTTGCTGATTGATGGCGGTCGCGTCAGACATCATTCGGAGAAGATAGCATGATCAGCGCACGCAAGGAAGGATGCAATGGCCCGAACGTGAGGGGGGGATTACCGTTCTCTTTTATGTATTGCATGCTAAAACAGCGGCTTAGACTTTTCATTCATGCGGTCCTTGTTGAGATTCCGCAGCTCCGGATACCACCACCGATCGGATCGCGGACGGAACCATTCACGCCCAATGCTTTTTTCAATGCGGTTGCACGGTGTTCTCCATCCGGTCACATATTTAGCCGTATCGCGCGTCGCGATCAGAATCATGCCGCCATCTTCAAGTTCGACTTTCTCGCAGTCCATTCTGTCAAACTTCTCTCTGCCCATGATCTCGATGTAATCGGGTCCGAAGAGAGTGATTATAGAAGCACCCATTAAATGCCGCGTCATTTCCCATGAACGGCTATCGGATTGGCTTTCGAAGTACCCGTATGATGGCTCAATGAGTGGGTTGAGTTCCACGAAGAGGTTCACGATGTCATCGAGATGCTGTTGGATGGTCTCTTGATTTTTCTGAACGCGGATGTTGATATCTGCCCTGCGGATAAAATAGCCCATATTATTGGGGCGTTGGACAATTCTGCCGCCGCCCGGCTCCGGCAACTTGATCCACGCCTCGCTTTTATTTTGATTGGCGCAGAAAAGAAATGATTCCAAGTCGGGATCGCCCGAGATGATTTGGATATATTCCTCCAGGTCGATCCTGCGTTCCGGTGGAATCTCCTTGAGCTCGTTATCGTCGACGGCGTATACGTCGATATTCTTGTCTTTCCAAAAACCGTCGTCCGTAGTGTATTTCCAATCGATCCACGACAGGTTTCGAGCAATCGTGCGGATGATATCGCCGAGTTCGGGTCGGATATCCTTGCAGAAAAAGAGGTCGGCATACATGGTCGCGATCTCGGGATTCTTTCCCATGAAGGACCTCCTGCCGGTTCGGGCGTGATTGGGAACTTAAACCGAAAAAATTACTCCGGGCTCCAGCCCCAGACGTGGATCGGGCAGCAGTCGATGAAACCGAGGCGGGCATACAGACCCTGACCCATGGGTGTGGCTTGAAGGGCCGCGTAATGGCAACCCTCGGCGCGGCCGCATTCGATGAGGTGGCGCACGAGTGCCTCGGCGACGCCGCGCCGGCGGCCCGCGGGCAGTGTGCCGACCCAATAAATGCCCGCCGTGCCCTGGTCGGCATACATGGTCGCGCTGCCCAACGGCTCGCCGCCAATGTAGCCGATGAACTGGGCGATGCCGAACGGCGCGCCGCTCGCCTTGGCGAGGTTCGTCATGCCGCGAAACGCCATGACCGTGGTGTCGTGCAGGCTGAACGCCTCGGCGGTGATGTCGGTGGCCACGCGCAGTAACTCGGGGCCGTTCACCTTGCAGATTTTCAGCGATTTGGGCGGGTTGGCCTGCGGCGGCAGCGGCTTCGTGATGTCGGCGGCCATCGCGCGCCAGTCGAACAGGTGACGCAGTCCCTGCGCTTCGAGCCACTCGCGCGGAGCCTGCCCTTTCAGGTAATCGTAATGAATGAGCCAGAACGGCGTGCGCGAGCGGCGGAAGCGTTTCATGCGGTTGATGAGTTCCGCGCGCGCGTCTTCGGTGTTCAGCTCGGAGACGTAAATGCGATCGAGCCCCGCCACGCCCGTGTGGATGGTGCGCGTGAAATCACCTTCAATCGGTTTTCCGCCGATCGCAAGCGCGACCTGCCGCGAGTAACCCCACTGCGCCGATTCAACGAGTTTTGGGAGAGAAACCATGGGTCGTATCGACTTGGAGCGCTTGCCGAAGGATTTCCGTTCGTGCTCGTGCTCGTGCTCGTAATCGTAATCGTAATCGAACCAATTACCGATTCGCCAAACCGGGAACCATTCCATCAGGCCATTGCCGGAAGACTTTTGTCACTCTCTCTCGTGATCGATTTCACAAAGCGTCACGGTAAATCGTCAACGTTTGGGCGGTCGTTCGTCAATCAAATTTAACCGGTTTGCCGGAGAAAACGCGCCAGACGAACATCGGGTTGCCGATGACGTAGCGGCGCCACAGCCGGCCGGGCTCGAGCGTGAGCCGAAACAGCCATTCGAGGCCGGCGCGGCGCATCCAGACCGGCGCGCGGGAGCGGGTGCCGGAATAGTATTCGAGCAGCGCGCCGACGCACCACCATGCCCGCGGCCGCCCGGCGCGCGACCACTCGATCGTGCGGCGCTCCTGGCGCGGCGCGCCCATGGCGACGATCACCAGGTCGGGGTCGGCGGCATCGATCTCGGCGCCGACCTTTGCGGCCGACGCGTCGTCGAGGAAGCCATGGTGGACATACACGAAGTTGATCGCCGGCGACCAGGCGCGGAAGAGCTGGGTGGCGCGTTCGGCTTCGCCGGGGCGGCCCCCGACGAGCGCGAGGCGCAGTCCGGCCGCGGCGGCGCGCCCGATGAAGCGGCGTGTGAAATCGCCGGCGTTGATCCGCTCCGGGATCCCGGCCCCCGTGCGCCTCGACGCCCACACGACCGCCTGGCCGTCCGCGTAGAGGCAGTCCATCGCCGCGAGCGCGCCGGCGTGGGCGCGATCCTCGAACGCCAGGTTGACCTGCGCGGCGTTGAGGTAGCCGACGGTAAAAACGTCCGCCCGCGATTGCGCGCGCCCGATCAGCACGTCGATGAACTGATCGGTGGTCAGCCGCGCCAGTTGCAGGCCAAGAAAGGACTGGGTTGGAATCGGCGCTTCCATCATTGCTGAAAATTGAGCAATCCGGCGGCCGAAGTCAAAGAAATTACTTCACAATTTTCACGCCGGCGTTTTATGCTGCGTCGATCTTCAGCCTGGGTGTGGAAAAAATTTTCGAGTCGTTCTTCGTCCGGCACGGCAACATTTGAAACTTCAAAGGAGTCGGAACGATGCCTGTTCAGGTTCAATGCAGCTGCGGGAAATCGTATAACCTGCGCGATGAATTCGTCGGCAAGACACTCCAGTGCCCGCAATGCGGCGGGACGTTCGAGGTCGGCAAGCCCGCCGCCGGCCCGGCGGTCGATCCCGCGTTCGACCGCGACAAGTTCCTGCTGCGGCAGAAGGCGCTCACGATCAACGAGAAGTATTACGCATGGGACGAGAACGGCCGCACGGTGCTGTTCATCGAGCGCCCCGCGCACCTGCTGCGCAACCTCGGCGCAATCCTCGCCGCGATCGCGACATTCTTCGTGACCGTGTTCGTGTTTGTCGCCATTGCCGATCTCATCAAGGGAGGGGTTGGAGCCGCCATCGCCATTTTGGGATTCATCATCGCCATCGTTGCCACCGCGTTCGTTGGGCTCGGCCTCAGCAAGAAGCGCCACACGAACTTCTACCGCGACGACACGAAGGGCGAGATGCTCCTGCAGGTGTTCCAGGACAAGAAGTTCCAGCCGATCGTCGCGACCTACACGATCGCCGACGCGCAGGGCAACGCAATCGGCTACCTGCGCAAGAACTACCTCTACAACATCTTCCGCAAGCGCTGGGTATGCCTGGCGCCGGACGGCGCGACGCAGGTCTGCATGGCGATGGAGGATTCGATCATCCTGTCGCTGCTGCGGCGGTTCCTCGGGCCGCTGTTCGGCGTGCTGCGGACCAACTTCATCATCGTGCAGCAGGCCGGCGGCGACGTGCTCGGCGAGTTCAACCGCAAGTTCACGCTTCTGGATCGTTACGTTCTCGACATGACCGGCGACCCGCACCGATTGATTGATCGCCGAATCGCAATCGCGCTCGGCGTGATGCTCGACACCGGCGAAAGACGCTAAGGGCCATGTTGGACGATCGCGACCAGATTGAGGAAATGCCACAGGCGGCGCTGCCGGTCGAGGATGCCGATCCGGCCGCGCCGCCTGAACCCGCGCCCATCCTGATCACCGATGACATGCTGACGCCCGAGCCGCCGCGCGATCCGCGCAAGGACTTCGAGCGCGGCATGTCGATGCTCCCGATGGCCACGATCATTCTCATGATCACGAATGTCGCGATCTTCATCTGGCAGGTCGCCGCCGGGACGCTGTTGAACGAGCAAACGATCATCGCAGCCGGGGCGCTCGTGCGCGAGCGCGTGGTAAGCGGCGGCGAGGGCTGGCGGCTCGGTTCGGCGATGTTCCTGCATGGCAGCTTCGACCACCTGATCGGCAACATGATCGTCCTTTATATTCTGGGCGTCGCGTGCGAGCACGCCTACGGCTGGCGGCGGATGCTGGGGCTTTACCTGGCCGCGGGGCTGACCGGCGCGCTGCTGTCGATGGCGATGTCGCCCGGGCCGTCGGTTGGGGCGTCGGGGGCGATCTTCGGCCTGTGCGGCGGCGTGATCACGTTCCTCTACCGGCACCAGGAGCACTTCTTCCTGCGCGACAAGCGGATCGGATTTGTGCTGGCGTTCTGGGCGGTCTATACGATCGCGACGGGATTCCTGACGCCGTTCGTCGATAACTTCGCGCACATCGGCGGGGCCTTGGGCGGCGCGGCGGCGGCGCTGGTGCTGAGGTCGCCGCTGGTTCAACGGGTTCATCAAGAAAAGACCCTGCGCGAGAAGTATCCGGTCGGCCGCGACCGTCCCTAGTTTCTTCGGAGGGCGATATTGGTTTCAGTGGGTGGGCGTAACTTGCGTCCGGCCAGCGCAATGCGTTGCGCGGCGGGATGGCCGGCGGTAGAATTGAAACTGGGGACGCCCGGGAGATGGATCGATTACGATTACGAGCACGAGCACGAGCACGAACGTGAGCGCGAAGACGATAATGGGGACAGTATGAAAAACGCCGAGACCAGTTTCCCCGCCAGGTGGTGGCGCGTTCAGGAGGACGGTCGCATCGAGTGCGAGCTTTGCCCGCGCCGCTGCCGGCTGCGCGAGGGGCAGAGGGGCTTTTGCTTCGTGCGCCAGAACGAGGGGGGGCGGCTGGTCCTGACCACCTACGGGCGCAGCTCGGGGTTCTGCATCGATCCGATCGAGAAGAAGCCGCTCAACCAGTTTTACCCGGGGTCGGCGGTGCTGTCGTTCGGGACGGCGGGGTGCAACCTCGGCTGCCGGTTCTGCCAGAACTGGGACATCAGCAAGGCGCGGCAGATGGACCGACTGGCCGACCAGGCCTCGCCGGAGGCGATCGCCCGCGCGGCGCAAGAGCGCGGGTGCCGGTCGGTGGCGTTCACCTACAACGACCCGGTGATCTTCGCCGAATACGCGCTCGACACGGCGGCCGCGTGCCACGAGCTCGGGGTGAAGACGGTGGCGGTGACGGCGGGTTACATCGAGCCGCCGGCGCGGGCGGAGTTCTTCGCCGGGATGGACGCGGCCAACGTCGATCTCAAGGCGTTCACCGAGGAGTTCTACAAGGAGCAGTGCTTCGCCGAGCTGGCGCCGGTGCTGGAGACGCTCGAATTCATTCACCGCGAGACCTCGACATGGATGGAGATCACGACGCTGCTCATACCCGGGTTGAATGATTCGGAGGCCGAGCTTCACCGGCTGACGGAGTGGGTGGCCGAACGGCTCGGGCCGGACGTGCCGCTGCATTTCACCGCGTTCCATCCGGACTTCAAGGTGACGGAGCTGCCGCCGACGCCGGCGGCGAAACTGCAACAGGCGCGCCGGATCGGGCTCGGCAAGGGGCTGCATTACGTTTATACCGGGAACGTCCATGATCCCGAGGGCGCGAACACGTATTGTCCCAAATGCGGCAAGGTCGTGATCGAGCGCAACTGGTACGACCTGGGGGCTTACCACATCCGCGACGGCAAATGCGAGTTTTGCGGGCAGACGATTGCCGGTCGGTTCGGCGAAGGCGCCGAAAGCTGGGGCACGCGCATGACGCCGGTACGAATGAGTTAATCCGTAATCATCTGATTCATTCCAAAAGATCCGTATTTTCATTTAGCGCCGATCCAAGCGGATTTTGCAAACGGTTGTGTCGAGTCAATCATCAGGCGGCGGAATAGATGATCGAACCGATCAATCGGTTCAAATATGAATGCGATCGGGTCCGGGGGTTGGTTCGGCTCGCAAGCTCGCCGAACCAACCCCCGGCTTTGAGCTCGAACCACTTCGTGGTTCAAAAATAACCATCCAATTCGGAGGCGCTGCACTTCGGAGACACCGCACTGGAACCCAAGACAATTTACGGCAAATCGATGCGGAACGTTGTTGAGCCTTTTTCGGGGGTGGAATCGAAGGAGACTTTGCCGCCGAGGTAGCGTTCGCCGAACAGCTTCATGCTGTAGGTGCCGATGCCGCGGCCTTTCTGGGCCTTGGTGCTGAACGACCGTTTGAACAGTTGCAACTGAACCTGCTCGGGGATCACGCCGGGGTTGGTGACGAAGAACGAGGGTTTGCCGTCCACGCGTTCGAATCCGAGCTTGACGGTCGCGCCCTGATCGACCGCTTCCATCGCGTTCTTCGTCATGTTGGTGAGGATGCGTTCGAGAAGCATGCGGTCGCTGGTGATTTTCTCCTGATCAGCGATATCGGTGACTTCGAGGGATTTTCCCTTTGCGGATTCGTGCGCGAGGAAGACGGTGTGGATGACATCGAGGAGCTCGCGGACGTCGATTTCGTCCTGGTTGATGCTGAGCGTTCCGTTTTCGGCCTCGAGGAGGCGGCGCTGGTCCTCGATCTCCTGCTTGAGGCGGCGCGAGAGGGTCAGGATGCGATTGGCGGCCTCCTTGGGGTCGAGGCTGTCGATCGTCTGCATGAGCGAGCTCCAGCCCATGAGGCCGCCGACGGTGTTCATGATGTCGTGGAAGAAGGTGCGCTCGAGGGCCTGGCGGCGCTTGTCGCCGCTGATGTCGTGGAAGGTGAGGACGGTGAACTCGTGGTTGCCGGACTTGATGGGTGTGGCGCGGACGCGGAATTCGAGCGAGTCCTCGCCGCTGGCGCCGGCGACGGTGGCGAGGCACTCGCCGGTGACGGGTTCGCCCTGGGATTGCGACGCGAGGATGGAAATGACGGCGCCGCAGGTGGCGCAGTTCTTGGACGTGCCGCAGCCGCCGGGGCCCTTGGCCGCATGGATGCAGTTGAGGATCTCGCCGGGGCGTTCGCCGAACAGGCAGCTCGGGTCGTCGATTTTCAAGTCGGTGAGCAACTGCCGGTTCATCGCGAGGACCTGGCGCTGCGGGTTGAGGATCATCAGGTAGCCGTCGATGGAGTCGAGGATCGCGCGGAAGAGTGGGTTGTCCTGAACGAACCGGCTCATGGACGCGACGTCTTCCGAACTGGCGCGTTCGGGCGGCGCGAACCAGGTTGAGGGCTCGGGTGAAGGCATTGGATCGTCGGCCATGATGAAATCCCGTGGGTTGACTGATCGAACCGGTCAACCGGTTCTGATTTTCGTGTCATCCAACCGTGGGTAGGTTCGTCGAACAAGTTCTCCGAACCAACCCACGGTTGGAGATCGAACCGCTGCCGCGGTTCAACGACATTCAAGTTGTCTAGTTCACATGCTCAATTACAAATATATACGAAATCGGGCGCGCGCGACAAGGAGTCAGGTGTTGCGGCGGAGGACGGCGGTGCGCAGGCGGTCGTAGAGGCGGTTGCCGAGGACGGTCTTGGCGAGGTCGCGCAGGCGGGCCGAGCGGGCCATGGCGCGGACCTGGCGATCGTCGCCGGCAAGAAGCCGCTCGAGGAAATCTTCCTTCAGCCAGTTGGTGATCGGGACGCGGGGCCGGTCGAGCGGATCATCGACGGGCGAGGCGAGGGCGATGCGCGAGGTGAAGAGGAACCGGTAGCCGGCCGCGCCGATGCGGTCGCGGAGGCGCGCGCTGAGGCGGCCGCCGGGGAGCGACATGCCGGGAACCGGGACGCCCAACAGATCCTCGAGCCGGGCGCGCGAACCGCGCAGTTCGTTGTCCATTTCGAAGGCGGCGAGGTCGGAGAGGTAACGATGCGTGCGGCCGTGCGCGCCAATGAGCATCCCGGCCGAGGAAAG
>JAJFUE010000048.1 GCA_021372575.1 bacterium
ACGGGTTGCCACCGGCTTCAGCCGGTGGTCAGCGATCCATTGGTTTTCTTATCAGCGCGCTTCAGCGCGCTTTTCGGGCCCGGCTTCAGCCATCGAATTGCCGGAACTTTTTCGTGTCTTTCGTGTTCTCTCTTTCGTGCCCTTCGTGACCTGAATTTGGTTCTGAATCTTCTCTTTCGCGCTTTTGCCCTTTTGCGTTTTTGCGCGATGTATTTTGGCGGCCTCGTTTTGGTTGCGGCTCGACCGCGCTAAGTTTATCCGGGCTTTTTGCCTGCGGCTCGACCGCGCTGAGCCTGTCCCGACCTGCCTTTACGGCCTGAAGAACAATTCGGCGTCGATGTTTTCCGGGGCGATCAGGTTCTCGACGAGGATCACGCGCGGGCCGGAACCCGCGATGCGCTCGAAGCGCACCGGGAAATTGAACTTGCGCACGGCGCGCCATTCGCTGACGAGATACGAGGCCTGTGGCGCGCCACGGCTGGAAAAGACCGTCCACGCAAGCAGCTTGTCGCCTTTCGTCGTCAGGTGCGCAAGATAATGCCGGGCCGGTGGGCCGGGCAGCGTCGCGTCAAGCGTCGGCGACGGCTGGCCGGCGATGTTGCGGACGCCCACCGACGTGAGACTGGCTTCCCGCAGTAGCGCGGGCCCGAACAGCCAATCCGAGTCGCGCAGCGCGTCGTCAATGAATTCATTCAGAATCGCGGGCTCCTCGGTCGCCTTCGAGCGATACCCGACGAGCGCCTTGCCCTGCCTGGTTTTCAAATTCACGACCGTCGAAAACGGGCTGCCGGTCCGTTCGCGCGCCCCTTCGATGCGGCACAAGTCGCGCCGGCGATCGAACCAGTAGGCGCGGCGGGTTTCCCGGCCATCGTCGAGCCGCCTCACGATCTCAAAGCGCACGAATTGGATTTTCGCGAGGCGCCGTTCGCCGCCGAGTGCGCGCACGAGTTTCGCCGCGGCGCGTTCGGGCCGATCCGCCGCGGATTCTTTCGACCCCGCGCAACCCGCACCCAGTCCGGCAAGGCCCATCAGGATCATCACGACGGCGATCTTGAATTGACGATACGTTAACAATTTGAGAACCTTCAGGGCGTTGTGCGTCCGGCGAATGCCTCGCCGCCGAGGGTGATTCCGGCTTTTACCGTGATCGTTTAAGCAGCCTCATCGGTTCGATTGCAATCACGATTGCGGGCACGGAAACACTCTATGTAAACAATATCATAGGATAAGAAACATGAGCATCAAAACAGCCATGATGTTCCCCGGCCAGGGCTCCCAGTCGGTCGGAATGGGCCGCGAACTTGCCGACAGCTTCCCGGCGGCCCGCGAAATCTTCGCGCGCGCCGACGAGGCGCTCGGCCGCCCCCTCTCGAAGCTGTGCTGGGAGGGCCCCGAAGAGGAACTGAAGCTCACAGTCAACACGCAGCCGGCGCTGTATGCCTGCTCGGCGGCGGCACTGGCCGTGCTCGCGGGCGAAGGCATCGAGCCCTCGATCGTGACGGGCCACTCGCTGGGCGAATACTCGGCCCTGTATGCGGCCGGCGTGTTCGATTTCGAGACCGGCCTCAAGCTCGTGCAGGCGCGCGGCAAGGCGATGTTCGAGGCGGGCCAGGCTCGGCCCGGCACGATGGCCGCGCTGCTGCAGCTCGAGGGCGACCAGGTCAACGAAATCTGCCAGAAGGCGTCGGCCAAGGGTTGCGTCGTCCCGGCCAACTGGAACTCCCCGGGCCAGATCGTCGTCTCGGGCGACCCGGACGCGGTGGCCGAGGCCGTGCGCCTCGCCGTCGAGGCGGGCTCGCGCCGGTCGGTGATGCTTCCGGTTTCGGGCGCGTTCCACTCACCGCTCGTCGAGCCGGCCGTCAAGGTCATGGAACCCGAACTGGCGGGCGCGCGGATGCAGGCGCCCAAGTGCCAGTTCGTCGCCAACGTCAGCGCCGAACTCGTCAGCGACGTCGATCTCATCCGCAAGGGCCTCGCCGATCAGATCGTCTCGTGCGTGCGCTGGTCGGACTCGATTCAGACGATGGTCAGGGCAGGCGCGCAGACGTTCGTCGAAGTCGGCTCGGGCAAGGTGCTGTCGGGCCTGCTCAAGCGCATCGACAAGGCGCTCACGGGCGTGCCGTTCGGGACCCCGGCGGACCTGGCGGCCGTCAAGCAGGCGCTTGGATTGAATTAATCGAATGGTCGAAACGGCGCGGCGTTGGGAATCAATCAACGCCGCGCTTTCTTTTTTACCGTCCCGACCTTACCGGCCCTGTTTTTCCGCTATACTTGGAACCCATCCTGTGGGAAATTTACCTCAATAGCAGTATAAGTCATTTGTTTTGCATCGAGGGGTTTGATGAACCCTGAGCGACCGAAGCCTGCCTCCCCAATCGATCCGGCTCTACGATTCGCATGGCTGCCCATCCTGCTGGTGATCGTCCTCATCCCGTTGTTGTGGACCCAGGAATCGCGCGGCGCATATGTCTCGCTACCGCTGGCGGCCGGCATGAACATCTTCGGGCGGACGCTGGTGGCCGTGTTGATAGCGATCCTGGCGGGGCGCAGCTTCCTGGTCAGCGGCCGGCCCGAACTGCTGCTCCTGGGCTGCGGCATCGGCATCTGGGGCATGACTGGAACGATCTCGATCTCCCTGGGTTGTTTCCGTCCCAGCGCCGGCATGACGGTCGCAAGCCTTGGCGTGCTGTTGTCCGGCTTGTGCCACATGATCGGCGTCAAGCTTTCGATCCGCGCAAAACCCATCGCAAGGCCGGACCTGTGGCTGTGGATCGGGTACAGCCTGGCATCGCTCACGGTTTGCTTCATTGCCGTCACGGAAATTGCGGGCATGCTGCCGACGTTTTTCATCGAGGACACCGGCGGCACGGCCATCCGGCATGTCGTGCTCGGATCGGCCGTGGCCATGTTCGTCCTGGCCGCGATCGTGCTGCGCGCGGAAAACCGCCCGTCGCAATCGTCGTTCACGCAGTGGTATTCCTATGCGCTCCTGATGATCGCGGCGGGCCAATTGGGGATGATGATCGAGTCCTCGCGCTTCAGCATGCTCGCCTGGATGTGCCGCGTCACGCAATCCGTCGGCGCGCTCTACATGCTGATCGCGGTGATCGCGTCGGTGCGCGAGACGGGAACGTGGGGCATTTCGCTCGTGGAGGCGCTGCGCGAGAGCGAGGAGCGGTTCCGCCTGTTCATGGACAACAGCCCGACGATCGCGTGGATCAAGGACGCGGCCGGACGCAACGTCTATGCGAACAAAACGTTCCTCAACCGATTCCGCATGAGCCGCGAGGAGATCACGGGCAAAACCGACGCCGAGTTGTCCAACATCGATGATGAAACACGCCACCGCAACCGCGACCTGGAGACGATCGAGGCCGACCGGCCGCTTGAATTCACCGAGAGGTTCAAGAATCCCGACGGAACGGTCGGCGACTGGATCGTGATCAAGTTCCCGCTGCGCGATTCCCAGGGAACGCAATACGTGGCCGGAATCGGCCTGGAGGTCACCGAACGCAAGGCGGCCGAAAAGCAGCTCAAGGAACTCAACCAGGCCCTCGAGCAGCGGGTCCATGAGCGGACGCGCGAGCTGAAGAACACGATCCGCCAACTCCAGGTGCTCGCGCAAAAACTGACCGAGGCCGAGGAACACGAGCGCGGCCGGCTCGCCGAGGTGTTGCACGACGACCTGCAGCAGGTGCTCGTGGCGGCGAAGCTCTACCTGGCCCGCGTCGGCATGCCCCACGGGGAGAACAAGACAAGCGGCCTGATCGAGGACACGGACCACCTGCTCGACGAGGCGATCCTCATCACGCGCAACCTGTCGCACGAGCTCAGCCCGCCATTCTTCAGCCAGCAGGACCTGATCGCGACGCTCAAATGGCTGTGCTGGCAATTCAAGTCGAAATACGACCTGACGGTTCATTTCTCCGACAACGGCGCGATCGAGATCAACGACGCGCTCAAGGTGTTCCTGTTCCGCGCCGCGCGCGAGATCCTCTTCAACATCGTCAAGCACGCCGAAGTGCGCGAGGCCAAGATGGAAATCCACCACCTGGGATCGGAGCTCGAAATGACGATCGCCGACCAGGGCAAGGGGTTCGACACCGGCCGATTTGGTTCGCACTCGTGGATCGGCTCCGGCTTCGGCTTGTTCAGCATTCAGGAGCGGGCCGGGCTGATGGGAGGCAACTTGAAAATCGACAGCGAACCCGGCCGCGGAAGCGTCTTCACGATGCGGGTTCCGGTCAGCATGCTCGCCGGAATCGAAGACGGCGATGGCACGGAAAAGAAAACCGAAACGGCGCAAGCGGACGCGTGAAGCGCGCAAGCGCCTGTTTTTCCATGCCGCGTTCGCCCTGAAATGACCACCCGGTATCACCGCGCGCCACCAACAACGCCCCCCTGCACTAATTTGGAATTTCGGATTTGTTTCGAACTTCAATACTCGAATTTCGGATTTCATTCATCATTCATCATTTTCTCTCCGTGCGGCATCCAGCCATCCACCTCGCCCAGAAAATCATGCGCCGTGAGGTCGAACATGAGCGGCGTGATCGAGACGTTGTCTTCGTAAAGCGCGATATCGTCGAGCGGTCGGGCCGCATCGCCGTGCACGATCGTTGAGGGCTCGAATCCCTTCCCCACGTTGCGATAGATCGCCGGCTCGTCGGCCTGGCCGGGCTCGTGCAGGAACAGGTCGGCATAGCCGGACTCGCCCATGCGCGTCACGACCCAGCCCTTGATGGACTCATAGGGCAGGGGCGGAACGTTCACGTTGAGCATGACGCCGCGCGGAAGCCCGCGCCGGCGCACCATGCGCATCACGTCGAGCGCGACGCGGCCGGCCGTGTCGAAATACAGGTCGCCGGCGTCATGATACAGCAGCGAAACGGCGAACGCGGGCAGGCCCAGCACGGCCGCCTCGCGCGCGGCGGCCACGGTCCCCGAATACAGAATGTTGATCCCGCAATTCTGGCCGGCGTTGATGCCGGACACGACGAGGTCGAACGGGCGGTCGGCGGCGAGAACCTGCACGGCGATCTTCACGCAATCGGCCGGCGTGCCCTCGAGGCCGTATCCCCACAGCATGCCGTCGCGATGGAACGGCTCGAAGCGCAGGTCGCGCAGCACGGTGATGGCGTGGCCCATGCCGCTGTTTTCGCGCGCCGGGGCGACGATCGTGAGGTCGGCCTCGGGGCGCAGCGCCTCGGCGAGCGCGGCGATGCCCGGCGCCTCGATTCCGTCGTCATTGGTGATCAAAACATGCGGCCGGCCGGTTTGTGTCGTCACGTCCCTACCCCTGTTCAGCGATGCGCATCCCGACGTCTTCCGTCAGGCAATCCGTTCGTCGCCACCATTAAAACATTATTGGGCGGCCATGATAAAATAAATCCATTGGAGGAAAATTGAGATGTCCCACCAACGGTCAATCAGAATGTTGCCGGCGCTCATGGCGTTGTTCGCGCTGACCGTGGGCGCATGCAATAAATTGGAAATGCAACGCTTTCAGGCCGCGCGAACGCCAGCCGCCGAGGCATCCGCCAAGGCGCAACTCACCATGGGGACGCATCCCGTGACGGTGGTCCCGGGCTCGGAGAAGACCGCCCACAGCGAAATGATCCGCAACGTGGGCGACCGCCGAATCGAGCATTACGAGTTTCAGGTTGGCGAAAAAACGATCGTGATCGAGGACGAGAATTTGTTCGTCGATGACAAGTTCTACGGAACGCTGAACAAGGGCGACACCGTGCTGGTCGATCACGAGCGCGTGCATGTCAACGGCAAACCGGTTCAGCGCCAGGGCGATGACGACGATCATGACAGCAACACCCCCATCGTGATCCCGGAACGGCCGGTCAAAATGCCGAGAATTGCCTAGTAGTCTGTCAGGCCCATGATGTCGGGTTGCATTTGAACCACGAAGTGGTTCGATCCCTAAGCCGGGGGTTGGTTTGGCGAGCTTGCGAGCCGAACCTACCCCCGGTGCAATCGCAGCATGAACAGAACCGGTTTACCGGTTCGATCATGAATCTGCCGCCTTTCTACAAACAAACGCATCTCGACATTTCAAGGCTGACACTCTCCTAGAGCGCTTACCGAACGTTGTCCGTTCGTGCTCGTGCTCGTGCTCGTAATCGTAATCGTAATCGTAATCGTAATCGATCCAATAACCAAAACGGCTGACGAGAGCATTACCGATGCCCATTTATTGCCGGAAGAGTTTTGTCACTCACTCTGAAGCCGGGGCCGAGAAGCACGATGAAGCGGGCTTCTGTTAAATCAACGACTGGAGCAGATCGGGGCCTGTTCAAAGATCGAACCGCTTCGCGGATCAGACAAAAAGACCGGAGCGCGACGATGACGCGCTCCGGTCTTGACTCGGATTCAACGGATGGATTTTATTCTTCGTCCGCCGGCTCGTCGGCCGGGGCACCGTCGTCCTCGGCGTCGCCGTTGGAGCCTTCGACTTCCTTGTCCTCCTCGATGCGGGCGACGGAAATGAGGCGGTCGCCCTCGTTGAGCTGGATCAGGCGCACGCCCTGCGTCGCGCGGGCGATCGTGCGGATGTCGCTGATCGAGCTGCGGATCGTGACGCCGTTCTGGCTGATCATGATCAGCTCGTCGGACTCGATCACGTCGAGGACGGCGATGACCTTGCCGTTGCGCTCGGTGGTGCGGATGTTGATCACGCCCTTGCCGCCGCGCTTGGTGAGGCGGTATTCCTCGACGCCCGTGCGCTTGCCGTAGCCATGCTCGCAAACGGTGAGGATCGTCGAGCCGGGACGCAGCGCCTGCATGCCGATGACCTCGTCGTCGTCGCCAAGCGTGATGCCGCGGACGCCGCCGACGAAGCGGCCCATCGAGCGGACGTCGTCCTCGTTGAACTTGACGGCCATGCCGCCACGGGTGGCGATGATCAGCTCCTGGCTGCCGTTGGTCAGGCGCACCGAGATCAGCTAGTCGTCGTCGGCGATGTTGATCGCCTTGATGCCGACCTTGCGCGGGTTGGAGTAGAGGTCGAGCGAGTTGCGGACGACCTGGCCCTTGCGGGTGCACATCACGAGGAAGCGGTCGGCTGTGAATTTATCGACCGGGATCATGGCCTCGATGCGCTCGTTCGGTTCCAGGGCGAGAAGGTTGATGATCGGGCGGCCGCGGCTGGCCCGGCCGCCTTGCGGCAGCTCATAGACCTTGAGCCAGTAGGCCTTGCCCTTGTTCGTGAAGAACAGGATGTAGTTGTGGGTCGTGCCGACGAAGATCTGCTCGACCCAGTCCTCTTCCTTGAGGTTGACGCCGGCGGCGCCGCGGCCGCCGCGCCGCTGGCGGCGGTAGAGGCTGGTCGGGGTGCGCTTGATATAGCCGGCGTGGCTGACGGTCACGACCATGCGCTCCTCGGCGATGAGGTCCTCGATCGTCAGCTCGCCCTCGGCGTTGACGATTTCGGTCTGGCGCTCGTCGCCGAACTTGTCGCGGACTTCGTCGAGTTCGCCCTTGATGAGCTTCGTCACCCGGTCGGGGTTGGAGAGGATCGATGCGAATTCCTCAATCATTTTGACGAGCTCGTCGTGCTCGGCCTGGAGCTTTTCGATTTCAAGGCTGGTCAGGCGGCGCAGCGGCATGTCAAGGATCGCCGTGCACTGCTCGTCGGTCAGCTTGAACGCGGTCTTGAGGCTCTGCCGGGCCTCATCGACGCTCGGCGACTGCCGGATGATCTTGATGACCTTGTCGATGTTGGCGACCGCGATCAGCAGGCCCTTGACGATATGGATGCGCTTGCGGGCCTTGTCGAGTTCGAAGCGCGTGCGGCGCACGACCACTTCGCGCCGGTGATCGATGTAGCACTGCAGCATGCGCTTGAGCGACAGGTAGCGCGGGCGGCCGCCGTCGAGCGCCAGCAGGATCACGCCGAACGTGACCTGCATCTGGGTGAGCTTGTAGAGCTGGTTGATGATGACCTGCGGGATCTCGCCCTTCTTGAGCTCGATGACGATGCGCATGCCGGTCTGGTCGGACTCGTCGCGGATGTCGCTGATGCCGTTGATCTTCTTGTCGCGCGCCAGCGTCGCGATGTCGGTGATGAGGTTGGCCTTGTTGACCTGGTACGGGATCTCGGTGACGATCAGCGCCTGGCGGCCGCCCTTGAGCTCCTCGCTCATGACGCGCGCGCGCAGGCACAGCCGGCCGCGGCCGGTTTCGTAGGCTTCCTTGATCCCCGCGCGGCCGTAGATGTAGCCGCCCGTCGGGAAGTCCGGCCCCGGCACAACCTTCATCAGGTCGTTGATCGTCGCGTTGGGGTTGTCCATGAGGACCTCGACCGCGTCGATCGTCTCCTTGAGGTTGTGCGGCGGGATGTTCGTGGCCATGCCGACGGCGATGCCGGCCGAGCCATTGACGAGCAGGTTCGGGAACGCCGACGGCAGGACCGACGGCTCGTTGGTGCGGCCGTCGAAGTTGGGAACGAAGTTGACCGTGTTCTTCTCGATGTCGCGCAGCAGCAGTTCCGAGATCGCGGCGAGGCGGCACTCGGTGTAACGGTAGGCGGCCGCCGAGTCGCCGTCCACCGAACCAAAGTTACCCTGTCCTTGGATGAGCGGGTAACGCAGGTTCCACGGCTGGGCCATGCGCACGAGCGCATCATAAACCGCGCTGTCGCCGTGCGGGTGATAATTCTTCAGCACTTCGCCCACGACGCCCGCGCACTTGCTGTGGGGCTTGTTGTGCACGAGGCCCTCGTCGTGCATGGCGTAGATGATGCGGCGATGGACGGGCTTGAGGCCGTCGCGCACGTCGGGCAGGGCGCGCGTGACGATGACCGACATCGAGTAGTCGATGTAGGAGGCCTGCATCTCCTCCTCGATGTTGACCGGCACGATGTTCTGGCGGTTCATTTCCTGCATGGTGGCGTGGATCCTTTGATCGTTAAATCCGTTTGAAATCCGCTGTTGCTGGCACCCGGAGCGTGTTCTTCGGGCGGGGCTTCCGAATGGGGGTTGCCACCCATTGCGCACCCTCGGGCGCGGGTTCCAGAAGCAAACACGATTTTATCGAAATCGAACAGGAATCACGAGCAAGAAAGTGGCTTCTCAGCGGTATAAAAACCACTTCGAGGCGCTGGTTTTGGCGTCGAGCGTCAGGGGGACTTCGGCAAGCAGATCGGGGCGCGTGACGCTGGTCGCGCGGAAAGCGTTGACATCGGCGTGCGTGACCGGAAGCTGAACGGTCTTGCGGCCGCGGCCGCCATAGCCCTGGCCCGATCCGAGGTCGATTTTCTGCTCGCCGTCAAAGGCGAGGCTGAACGTGAAATTGTTGCCGGCCGTGGCGATGTTGCTCATCCATTCGATCTCGGCGTTCAGTCCGTAATACCAGGTCGAGGCGGAGACGGGGTGAATGATGCGCACGTCCGCGTTCTTCGACGGGTCGGGACGGAACAGCGGCGACAGCATGTTGTGGATCGAGCGGTCGCTGTCGCACGCGCTCCAATCGCTGGCCTTCCAGTTCCAGAACATCCAGCCGCTGAAGCCCCAGGCCACCGACTGCATCTGGAAGCTGACGGCGTTGGACGCCGCGGACTCGATCGTGGGGAACCACTGCCGCGGCACCCAGAACTCGCCGATGATAAGGCGCTTGGTCGTCGTCGTCAGCTGATCGATCTCGGCCGAGCGCATGTCGTGCGACATGTCGTAGGTCGGGGCGCCGAGCGGGATCGGCGAACCGTGGACGCTGATGATGTCGGCCGCCGATTCGTTGATGACCGTGGCCCGCATCGGCTGGCGCTTGTCGGGCAGGATCGGGTAATTCAACACGCCGGTGAAACCGGAGCCATTCGGGTTGCAAAAACCGGTCGCAAGCGAACGGCCAGTCGTGTACGGCGTGAACGTGCTGACGATCACCGGCACGCTCGGGTAACGCGCCTTGATTGCCGGGATCGTGTGGTTGAGCCAGTAGCGCAGCATGTTGTCGGCCAGAAGCTGCCGGTCGTTGGCCGGGTCGGTGACGTCCATGTTGTAGGTCCGGGCCTGGTCGAGCGTCACGGTGAGCGTTCCGTCGGTGATCGAGAACGGCAGGCACTCGGAATCGAAATACGGCTCGTTCATGATCTCGATGGCGAACGCCCCCTGCGCCACGAGCGTCGCGTCGATGGCGCTCATCGCGTCCAGCATGTCGGAAACAAGCTGGACCTGCGCGCGGACGACCCCCTTGTGCACGAACAGCAGGTTGTATCCCTCCGCGTACGGGCAGGCCGCATACGTATAGGTCGTGCTCGGATCGTTGGGCACGGTGATCGGCTGGATGCTGTAGGTCGGATCGTAAATCGGGGAGGCCGGATCGCACACGTCATCGATCTGGTCGTAATAACTCGTCGGCACGAACCCAAACGAGAAGACGACAAAAAAACCACGGTCGCGCGCGCGCTGAACGAAATCGACCGTGTTCTCGATCAGCTTCGGATTCAACCGCTGCCCGCTCCCCACCTTCCCCGGCTCGTTCCACCGCGACCCGAGAAAGCTGCGGACGCAGTTATAGCCGACCGATCTCATTTCGTTCAGGTCCGCGGTCACCGTCGCGGTGCTGTATGTGTCCGGATCAAATGTGGTCGCCTCGGCCGAGAAACAAATCGGCGGATACAGAAACGTTCGCGGCGTCACCGTATCGACCGTGACGTAATCGTTCCCCCGAAGCTGCGCCGGGATCGCCGCATGAGAGCCGGCGGCAAAAAGGAAAACCGCAATCTGAATGCAGATGCCGATCAAAGCCTTGGTTGTCTGTTTCATCGGACCTGCCCGTGAAAGATGTTCGGTGTCATGCCCCGGGTGCCGTATCCGATCAGGAGTATATAACAAAGGCCGAAATCACCCTGGCCAATTCTTGATCGCGAGGATGATCGGCACGATGATGCCCCAGTATTCCATCGGGATGAACAGGAACGCGTGCGGGTCGTAGGTGTTGCGGTTGAGCTTGCGGCCGATGATCCACAGCGGGACGGTGACGATCACGGCGCAACACCCCAGCAGAACATATAACCTCCCGGTTTCATCGGCGCCGGTGAAGACCCCGGAGATCAGGCCGGCCGACACAAACATGCTCACGAAAAACAGAACCGGGACGAGGATCCCGTAACCGTGGGCGGCCCTGAGGATGAAACGCAGCATGTGACGAATCCCTTTCGGCTTTTCAAGCATGCGGCAAAGGACATGCCCGACAGTATAGACAAAATCAGGCGGAGATCAACTGCCGAAGCGAACTTGTATAAAAACCGCATCATCAGGATAATGCCTCTGGACGGGGACACAATGAAGTCCGTTTCGTACGTGTTTAACGCCTTTTTTCAAAACATGGCGCACACGGAGGTAAACCGTTGAAACGGTTTCCCGAAGGAAGCGTTGCCTGAAGCCCGGCGGATACTCGCCTGCGATAACGTTTCAATGGCTATATACTGATCGAAGTAACCCCGCGTTTTTTAACGCGGGGTCGAGCGTCCGCACCCGTCCGGAAACCGTTTCAACGGTTTTAAAGAAGGCGCTAAACGCATACCCTGCCGAAGCGCGCTTAATCCTTACACGTCCAGGTTGCGCACTTCGGGGGCGTTTTGCTGGATGAAGCGGCGGCGCGGATCGACCTGGTCGCCCATGAGGATCGTGAAGATCCGGTCGGCCTCGATGGCGTCGTTGAGTTGCACCTGCACGAGGCGGCGCGTGGCCGGGTTCATGGTGGTGTCCCACAGCTGCGGCGGGTCCATTTCGCCGAGGCCTTTGAAGCGCTTGACGGTGACGCCCTTGGCGCAGATTTCGCGGACGCGGTCGAGCAGGTCGGGGAGCGAATCGGCCGGCAGGGCCTTCTTGTCGCCGTCATAGACCTGGAAGGGATGGTATTCATCGAACGGGTTGGCGGGGTCGATCTCGAATTCCTGGGGGACGATGAGCTCGAGCGGGAGGCCGAGCTTTTCGAGGCGCTGGATGATGTCCTCGACCTTGTAGGCCTCGGGGAATTCCGTGACCGTGTGCTTGATTTGTTTTTCGGGGATCTCGGCGTCGGCCTGGTCGAACAGGTCGGGCTGGTCCTCGCCGGCGGCGGGCTCCTGAACCTCGATCTCCTCGCGGTTCTGCTCCTCGAGCTTCTCGATGAGGCTGGCAAGCTCCTCCTCGCTCCACGCGAACTTGTTTTCGTCGGCGAGCGTGACCATGTAGCGCGGCAGCTTGCCGCCGTCATTGCGCAGGCCGATCAGGTTCAGGATCGGCACGCCCTTGCGGCGGGCGACCGTGCCGAGACGGCCGAGCTCGATGATGTCTTCAAGGAGCTGGCGCAGCCCCGCCTTGTTGATTTCGAGCGGCTGCCTGCCGTTGCCGCGCTTGATAAATTCAACGCGCGTCGAATCGGCGGCAAGGTTGAGCAGGAAGCGGTCGCGCTGCTCGTCGTTGTCCATGTACTGTTCCTGCCGGCCCTTCTTGACGAGGTAGAGCGGGGGCTGGGCGATGTAGATGTGGCCGGCCGTGATCAGGTCCCTGAACTGGCGGAAGAAGAACGTGAGGAGCAACGTGCGGATGTGCGCCCCATCGACGTCGGCGTCGGTCATGATGATGATCTTGTGGTAGCGCAGCTTGGCGAGGTCGAAGTTGTCCTGGCCGATGCCGGTGCCGAGGGCGGTGACCATCGTGCGGATTTCGTTGTTGGACAGGACGCGGTCGAGGCGGGCCTTCTCGACGTTGAGGATCTTGCCGCGCAGGGGGAGGATGGCCTGAAAGTGGCGGTCGCGGCCCTGCTTGGCGGAACCGCCGGCCGAATCGCCCTCGACCAGGTAGAGCTCGCACAGCGAGGCGTCGCGCTCGGAGCAGTCGGCAAGCTTGCCGGGGAGGGCCGTGATGTCCATGGCGCTTTTGCGGACGATCTCGCGCGCCTTGCGCGCGGCCATGCGCGCCTTGGCCGCCGTCAGCGATTTTTCAATCACGCGCCGGGCCACGGCCGGGTTTTCCTCAAGGTATTCGGCGAGGGCCTCGTTGATGGTCGTCTCGACCCAGCCGGCAACCTCAGGGTTGAGCAGGCGGCCCTTGTTCTGGCCCTCGAACTGGGGGTTGGAGATCTTGATCGAGATGATCGCGGTAAGGCCCTCGCGGACGTCGTCGCCCGTGACCGTGCCGTCGAACTTCTTGAGCAGCTCATTCTTGTTGGCGTAGTCGTTGATCGTGCGCGTGAGCGCCTTGCGGAAGCCCATCAGGTGCGAGCCGCCGTCGCGCGTGTTGATGTTGTTGGCGAACGTGAGGACGTTTTCGTCGTAGGTGTCGTTATACTGGATGGCGACCTCGAGCTCCATCGCCTCGGTGCGCGTGGCGCCGGTCTCGCGGTCGATACGCTCAAACTGGCGCGAGCGGGTGAAGTGGATCGGCTTGGGGTGGATGAGGTTCTTGTTGGCGCCGAGGTGCTTGATGAACTCGACGATGCCGCCCTTGTAAGTCCAGGCGCTGTTCTTGCCGGAGCGCTCGTCGGTCAAGCTGATCTGAAGGCCGGCATTGAGGAACGCCAGTTCGCGCAGGCGCGCGGCGAGCGTGTCGTAGCTGAACTCGAGCGTCTCGAAGATTTCGTTGTCCGGCTTGAAACGGACGGTGGTGCCGGTCTTCTTGCTCTGGCCGATCTGTTTGAGGCCCTCCTTGGACGCAAGGCCGCGCTCGAACTTCATGAAGTAGATTTTGCCGTCGCGCTTGACCTCGGCCTCGAGCCACTCCGACAGGAAGTTCACGACCGAGACGCCGACGCCGTGCAGGCCGGCGCTGTACTGATACGCCTCGTTGTCGAACTTGCCGCCGGCGTGGAGGATGGTCATGACGACCTCGAGGGTCGATTTGCCCTTCTTGGCGTGGTGTTCCTCGACGGGGATGCCGCGGCCGTTGTCGGCGATGGAGATCGAATTGTCGAAATGGATCGTGATGTCGATCTTGTCGCAGTAGCCGCCCATGGCCTCGTCAATCGAGTTATCGACGACTTCATAGACGAGGTGATGCAGGCCGAGGGCGCCGGTGTTGCTGATGTACATGGCGGGGCGCTTGCGGACGGCTTCGCGCCCCTCGAGCACCTGAATGTCCTTGCCACTGTAAGTGTGGTTTTTACGGGAGCCGGCGGCAACGTCGCTCATGTTGATCACAATTCCTTTTCAGCTTGCGGGAAGTGGGCTTGCATGCGGGCCATGGTGGTCCAGGTTCCGGGATCATGCGCGGGAAAGACGACAGAAACATCGGCCAACGCCGCGAAACGCTTTTGCAAGTCCCGCGAAGGGCTTTTACGGGCCGCTCGGGACATCTAGTTTATCCCGCAGGTGCCCCTGCTATCGTCCTCGCCCACCCATTAGAACCAATTCGGACGGGATTGTCAAGCTAAAGTATCAATTCGGCCACGTTGCAGAATGCTGATTCTACTATAGTTATTACTTGTTCAAGGTGGGGCTGGAGGCGGCCTTGGCCGGGGGCGTCCAGGCCAGCCGCGCCGCGTCAAACAAGGCCATCGGGTTGAGCCGATAGCTGAAGCGCTCGGCGGCCAGATACGGCTGCGTGTAATAATAGAGCGGGATGGCCGGCATGGCGTCCATCAGGTACCTCTCGGCGGCCTGATAGGCTGCCTGGCGGACGGCGGGGTTGGCCTCGCGCCGCGCCTTGTTCAGCAGCTCGTCGTAAGCCGTGTCCTTCCAGTGCGAGTCGTTGTTGTCGGACTTGGAATCGAAGATCTCAAGAAAGTTGATCGGGTCGGCGAAATCGGCGACCCAGCCGTTGCGCGCGACGTCGAATTTGCCGGCGCGGCGGTTGTCGATGCAAACGCGGAACTCCTGGCTCTCGACGTCGATCAGGATGCCGAGTTCGCGTTTCCATTGTTCCTGCACGACTTGCGCGATCAACAGGTGGCCTTCAAGGGTGTTGAAGATGTATTTGAGGCGGGGGAACCCCTTGCCGCCGGGGTAACCGGCCTCGGCCAGGAGCTTGCGCGCCTGGTCGGGGTCGTGATCGGGGAAATACGGCCCGGGGGCCTGCGTGTAAAGCTGCGGCGGGACAAGGCCCTCGGCGGTTTTTTCGCCGGCGCGCGTGATGCTCGTCACGATCGCCTTGCGGTCGATCGCCAGCGACAGGGCCCTTCGGACGCGCACGTCCTTAAAGATGTCGCGCTCGCAATTGAGGTTGAGGAAATACGTCGAGAGGATCGGCGTGGAGTGGAACTCGGGGCGCGTCTTGAGCTCGTCGAGGTCCGCGCGCGGGACGGCCTGCGTGGCGTCGATCTCGCCGTTGTCGAACGCGATGCGCTCGGTCGATTCCTTTTCGATCATGCGCAGGACGATGCGCTTGAGCCCAAGCCCGGCGGCGTCCCAGTAGTCCGGGTTCTTCTCGCCGACGATCTGCTTCGAGAGCTCATACGACTTCATCTTGAACGGCCCATTGCCGACATACGTCTCGGCGCGGTCGGCCCAGTTCGGCGTGGCCAGATCGACCTTCTCGCAGACCGGAAAATACGCATGGTGCGCGACGACTTCGGCGAAGAACGGCGTCGGCGCCTCGAGCTGAACCATGAGCTGGTCGGCCGCAAGCGCCGTGACCCACACCGACCCGGTGTTGACCTCGGACTCCTCGACCTTGTTGGCGATCTCCTTGAGCCGCGCCTCGTAATACGCGCGCGCGCCGCGGATATAAAACAGCTGGTAGGCGTATTCGGCCTTGAACTTCGGCTCGAGCACGCGGTTGATCCACGCGTGCTGAAAGTCGGTGGCCGTGACCGGCTCGCCGTTGGTCCATTTGGCCGGGCGCAGCTTGAACACCCACGTCATGCCGTCGGGGCTGACTTTCCAACTCTCCGCCAGATCCGGCCGTGCCTTGCCGTTTTCGTCAAGGCACGTCAGGCCGCGCATGAAGCACAAAATCGCGCGGGCGGACGTGACGTCGGTGGCCTTGGACGGATCGAGCGTGCGCGGGGCCGACCCGATATTAATGACCGCCTCCCCCTCCTCGATCCGCTTCGCCCGCGGATCGCCAAGACAGGCCGTGAGAAGCAAACAAACCCAAGACAGTAGCGCCAGAACTTTAAATTTCTCATTTCTCATTGCTTATTTCTCATTTCTCATTCAATTCTCTGCACCTCTGCCTTGCTCTGCCACTCTGCGACAAAGCTCGTTACCAAATCCTTCAGTCATCAGCACTCACGTCGAATTTTCGCTTCCAAGCGCTCAAATGGGAAGCTAAAATTCAAACGGGTGTGTCTGCAACTCAGCACTCAGGACTCAGGACTCAGGACTCAGGACTAAACAATGAACCCACGCGCCCTCCTCATCACCGGCTTCGGACTCAACTGCGAGGCCGAGACCGAATACTGCCTCAAGGCCGCCGGCGCCGACGTCGATCGGCTTCATTTAAACGATCTGCTCGCACAGCCGGAGCGGCTTGCGGCGTGCCAGTTGCTCGTCATCATGGGCGGGTTCAGTTACGGCGACCACCTGGGTGCCGGCCGGGCCCTCGCGATCCGGCTGCGCCACGGCCTCGCCGGGCAATTGTCGGAGTTCGTGCGCGGCGGCGGGCTGGTCATCGGCATCTGCAACGGGTTCCAGGTGCTGTGCAAGCTGGGGCTGCTGCCGGGGTTCGAGCCGTTCACGCAGGACACGCCGCAGCAGGTCACGCTGACGCACAACGACTGCGGCACGTTCCGCGACCAGTGGGTGCGCTTGAAGGTCAACCCCGACTCCCCGTGCGTCTTCACGCGCGGGTTGGGCACGATCGACCTTCCCGTGCGCCACGGCGAAGGCAAGTTCATGGTCGAGAGTGAAGCCGTCCTGCGCCGCCTCACCGAAAACAACCAGATCGTCTATCAATACATCGACGCCGCCGGCGAGACCACGATGCATTTCCCCGACAATCCCAACGGATCGATCGAGGCCGTCGCCGGCATCTGCGACGCCACCGGCCGCATCTTCGGCACGATGCCGCACCCCGAGGCGTTCCACCGCCCCGAGCACCACCCCGACTTCCTGCGCCGCCGCCAGCTCGGCGAACCCGACCCCGCCCCCCTCGGCCTCGCGATCTTCAAAAACGCCGTCGCCTACCTGAAAGAGCAGGTCACGGCGAGCAAGTAAATTCTCCACGCAAAACCGCAAAACTGCAAAAACGCAAAAGGGAACTCTTAGCGTCCGGCGTGCGTGCGTCTCTTGTTCCATGCTGCGTTCGCCGAACGCGGCATGGAACGCAGTAGCCCGGGCGTCAGCGAGGGACTCGCATTCAATTTGTCCCCCATCTGTCATCTATCTTCTGTTGAACCGCGAAGCGGTTCGATCTCAAAGCGGGGGTTGGATTGGCGAGCTTGCGAGCCAATCCTACCCCCGGTCGAGTGGAATTTATATTTGAACCGGTTTACCGGTTCGATAATCTTTTGCGGGTTTTGCTATTTTGCGTTTTTGCGTGAACGAATTTATGCGTTTTTGCGTGAACGCATTTTAAGAATTCTCAGAATCATCCAGTCGCGCCATTTATCGGGGATAACCCGCGCCGCGAAATCCCTCGTCTTCGCCAGTCGCCCGATCGGGTATCGCGTCGCCGGCCGCGCTGTCGTCATCGCGCGATAAATCAGCCCGGCCAAATCCTCGGCCGGGATCGCGCCCGCTTCGCTCTCATTCGCAACGCGCTTGACCGCATCGATCAGCCCGCCGTAAACCTCTTTCGCCCTCGCCGGCATCGACCCGAACATGCGCTCGAACTGCTCCCTCGACTTCTCCCAGATGCGGCTCCGCACAGGCCCGGGCTCGATGACAATCACCTTCACGCCCGACCCGGCAAGCTCCATCCTCAGCGCATCACTCAGCGCCTCGATCGCGAACTTGCTTGCGTTATACGGCCCGAACATCGGCAGCGCCATCCGCCCGCTGATTGAGCTGATGTTGACGATCCTCCCCCTCGCCCGCCGCAGCATCGGCAGCATCGCCTGCGTGACCGCGACCTGGCCGATGACGTTGACCTCGAGGATGCGGCGCAGATCGGCGATGGGAACGAATTCCATCGGGCCGCCGACCATCAGGCCGGCGTTATTGACCAATCCCCGCAGACCGCGGTCGCCGACCGCGGCATCAATCACCCCCGCGGCCGCCGCAACCGACTCGACATCGGTGATATCCATCATGACCGGCTGGATGTTCGCCCCGGCAATCGCCTCGGCATCCTCTTTTTTCCGCACCCCGCCAAACACCCGCCACCCGCGCCCTGCAAGCAGCCGCGCCGTCGCCAGCCCGATCCCGCTCGAGGCTCCGGTGACAAGGACATTGAATGTGGGTTCACTCTCGCTCATAAGCAATTCGATTGAACCACAAAGCCCCGAAGCCACGAAGCGATTTCAGAAAATAAAACCATCACGCAAAAACGCAAAATGGCAAAAATCGCAAAAGATATGATAAGGCGCGAATCGTCCCGGCCTCGGGCGCAGCGAATCAACTTATCACGATCCGCATTTTTGACGACTTCGAAGTGATCGAAAAATGACCAGCCGGATCCAATCCCATAATTCCCATAAGTCCCATGAGTCCCATAGGTCCCATCATCCCATGCCCCGATCCGACTGCGCACTTGAAACCCCGCCACCGTTTTGGGTAACATTGGATGCTTCCGGACTATGAAGTTTACTGCCATGAAGTTTAGTAATGGACATCCCGAGTTGAAAAAATCAGGCCTCCTCCGCAGTCGGCCGCTCGTTGTGGCGGCGTTTTTATTGTGGTGCCTCGCCGGCCCCGCGCGCGCCGAGTTCACCGTCACGACCGAGCTCGGCCTCGGCAACAGCTACAAGGCCGGCGGCTGGACCCCCCTGCGCATCAACCTCAAAAACCAGTCGAGCCCGCTGGGCCGCGACCAGAATTTCGACGGCCAGGTGCAGGTCACGACCGTCGATAACAACGGCCAGAGCTACACGTTCGCCGCGCCGCTCGAGCTGCCGCTCAACGGCAGGAAGATGATCGAGCTGCCAGTCATCCTGCCGCACGTGCTCAACCCGGTGACGATCCAGTTGATCACGAACCGCGGGCGCGTCGCCTTCAGCCAGCAGCTCATGCCGAATTCGTTTCAATTGAACCTCGACGACCAGCGCCAGGGCGCGATCATCACGCCGACCGTGCTGCTGCTCGGGACGACGAACGACACGCCGAGCTTCGAGGCGACGCGCGAACTCTCGGCGAACACGCGCGTCATCCAGGCCTCGTCCATGCCGCACGACTACAAGAGCTACGACGGCGTGCAGCTGCTCGTCATCCGCCACGCGGTCACGGGGATGCTCGAGCTCGACCAGATCGAGGCGCTCGACCAGTGGTTGCGGCTCGGCGGCCGGATGCTGGTGATCGCCGCGAAGGAAGCGGCCGACATGCGCCAGGACCGCTGGCTTGCGCCGCGCCTGCCGGCCCAGCTCATCGAGTCGCGCGAAGCCAGCCTCAAGGACCTCGACCCCAACGGCGGCGCGGACAAGATCCTCATGGCGGCATGGGGCGCCACGGCGCCGAGCGCGCGCATCATTGGCAATTCGCCCGCCGGACCGCTTGCGCTCGAGCGGCCGTACGGCATGGGCACGGTCACGGCGCTGTCGGTCGATCCGGCGATGCTCGGCAACATGCCGCTCCGCGGCGCGATCGCCAGCCTCATGGAAACGCTGGTGCTGGCGGCGGGCCGCGAAGACGTTCGCGCGCGCCACTACTGGGAAACCAGCAACATCATGCCGTTCACCGACTCGATCCGGCTGCCGAGCCGCATGATCGTGATTTTGCTCGTCGGCGCGTTCGTGATCATCGTTGGCCCGCTGAATTTCAAGTTCCTGCGGGCGCGGCGGCGGCTGGAGCTGGCGTGGGTCACGATCCCGGTCCTCTCGATCCTGTTCTTCTCGGCGATTTACGCATACGGCGTGGCGTCCAAGGGCGGCCGCCAGCAGTTCGGGACGGCCGAAATCCTGCACCTCAACGCCGGCCAGCCCGACGGGCTGCTGCTGTGGAACGCGATGCAGTTCTCGCCGCGGCGCGAGGTCTATCAACTGAGCGCCGGGCCGTCGAGCTCGATGGCGCCGCTGCTGAACAGTTATCAAAACCCGGTCCAGGACCTCGGCTACAGCATGGGCCAGCAGTTCCTGAACGCGACGGGATTCGATCGCGGCACCGGGAGCGGGCGCGGCAGCCGCGCGACGTTCTCGCCCGACGGCGGCTACGAACTCTCGCAGCCGGCCGGCCAGTGGGAGCCGCTCTACTACATCGGCGAGCGCCCGACGCTCATCAAGGGCAAGATCGACGGCGACGTGACGCTCCTGCAAAACGGATCGATACGCGTGCGGATCACGAATGGCACCGAGGCCGCGCTGACAAACGCGGTCGTGCGCGTCGGGCCGCAGCGCATTCCTATTGGGAAGCTCGAGCCGGGCGGGAAATTCGAACAGGTTTCGCGGCCGTCGGTCGTCGCGACGCCCAGGCCGGCCGGCGACGATCAGACCGAAAACATGCAGTACCGGCGCGGCTATCGCGGCCAGCCCGTACCGCCGGCCGCCACTCCGGCCGAACCCGGGCTGCCGGCGTGGGCCGACACGATCGCCAACAGCCAGCAGGACGTCTATCCGAACCTGAACCTCGTGCATCCGCAGCGCCGCTGCCGGCTGATCGCGCGGCAGGAGGCCTGGCCGAGCGACATCAAGGTCGATCCGACGCCCGACTGGCGTAACAACATGGGCCTCGTCGAAGTCGATCTGCCGCTGCTCGTCGAGGGCCAGGTTCGCATCGGCTCGAACAACGGACTGCTGCGGCGCGAGGTCTATCACGTCGGCTACGACAAGACCGGCAGCATCAATTTCGGCGAAAAGGGAAACTTCTGCGACCTCGACGCGGCGTGGGTCGATATCCTGTTCGCGGCGCCGCGGCTCGGCGGGGAGGCACAGGTGGCCGGCGGCGTGATCGATATCGCTTATGAAGTCAAGGGCCAGAGGGCGCGCGGGCTCGTGTATAATTACCGGGCCAACCAATGGGACCCGCTGTTCCCGCTGGACGGCGTCGGCGGCCAGCACTCGCGCCACATCCTGCTCAAGCCGGAGTGGGTGAACCCGTGGAGCCCGATGGTGCGCGTGCGCATCGAGGCGCTGCCGGTCAAGGGCGGCGAGGGAATTATTTTCCGCGACGTGAGCGCGACGATGGACCTTGCGCAGGCAAAGTGATATTGATTGGTTTGCAAACTGAAACACGGAAAGGCATCGACGATGATCCGCACGATTAACCTGACGAAGATTTTCGGCACGCTGACCGCGGTCGATCACCTCGACCTCGAAATCAACGAGGGCGACATCTTCGGGTTCATCGGCCCCAACGGCGCCGGCAAGACCACGACGATCAAGATGCTCGCAACGCTGATCCGGCCCACCGACGGCTACGCCGAGATCTGCGGCTTCAACGTCCTGCGCGACGTCGATGACGTCAAGCGCGTCATCGGCTACATGCCCGACTTCTTCGGCGTGTACGACGACATGAAGGTCTGGGAATATCTCGATTTCTTCGCGGCCGCCTACCGCATCCAGTCCTCGCGCCGCGCGCAGATCATCAACGACGTCCTCGAGCTGACCGACCTGACCGGCAAGCGCGACGACTACGTCGAGTCACTCTCCCGCGGCATGAAGCAGCGCCTGTGCTTCGCCAAGACGCTCGTGCACGACCCCAAGGTCCTCCTCCTCGACGAGCCCGCCAGCGGCCTCGATCCGCGCGCGCGCATCGAATTCCGCGAGCTGCTTAAAGAACTCCGCAAGATGGGCAAGACGATCCTCATCAGCTCCCACATCCTCACCGAGCTCTCCGACTTCTGCAACACGATCGGCATCGTCGAGCGCGGCAAGCTGCTCGTGGCCGGCGCGGTCGATGACATCACGCGCAACCTGCAGGGCACGCGCGTCATCGAGATCAAGGTCAAGGGCGACGTACAGCGGGCGGTCGATATCCTCAACAGCAAGGACGGCGTGCGCAGCGTCGAGCCCGACGGCGACGAGATCTGCGTGAACATCGACTTCGAGCTCGAGGACCCGAGCGTGCTGATGGAAGCCCTGATCGCCGGCGGCGTGAAGGTCACCGGCTTCAGCGAGAAGGAAGTCAACCTCGAGGACATCTTCATGCGGATTACCAAAGGAGCGGTACAGTAATTTTTCGTGCTCGTGCTCGTGCTCGTAATCGTAATCGAACGGAATTTGCGGAAACAAATCAGGTCACGAAAGACACGAAACACACACACGAAATTCACGAAAATGTTTCAACCTTTTCGTACTACTATCCGGCAGAATCTTGTTTTCCTGGCAAGATTTTTGAACAGGAGGCAACGGAGGTAACAGAGATTTCAGCCAAAAGAAATTACTCCGTTTCCTCTGTTTCCTCCTGTTCAATTCTTCAGTTCAGAAATATTCTCTGCTTCTCTGCCCAACTCTGCATCTCTGCGACAAATTTTTTTCCGTGTTTTTTCGTGAATTTCGCGACCAGAATTTCTCTGTGTATTTAATCGTTCACTTCGCCGCCTGAACTGCTGAACCTTTGCGACGACCCCTTCAGCCACACGCGCACGGTCGGCTTCGGCAGCGGCGCGCCTTCGGTGTAATCCACGCCCGGCTTGAAATTCCACGTGTATTGCGCGTCGATCGTGCTGTTGCCCGGGACGCGGTCGAGCTCGATCTGGCCGACCTCGGTCTCGGGCGTCTGCTTGTCGCTCCGGTAGAAACTCACCATCACGCGCCGCGCGTCGGTCTGGCCGTTGTTGGCGATCGAGGCCGTGAACTTCATGCGGTTGGCGAGCAGGTCATTGCGGCCGGCCTCGGCCCAGACCTTGTTGACCTTGAACGCGGCCTTCGTGAGCGCCTCGATGTCCAGCGATGCCACATGCCCGGCCGGATCGACCGCCGTGCCGACCCCCGTCTCGAGCCGGATCTGCACCTTCGTGTGGCCGGCGTTGGCGAACGGATCCCACCGCAGCTCGACCGGCACGCGGCGCCCCGGCGCGAGCCGCGGCACGTCGCGCCGCGAATTGCCCATCGCGTCCGGAAGGAGCTCGCTGATCCCCCCCGAGCCCTTGCGCAGCTCGACGCCGCACGGCTCCGAGGGCGCGGTGCCGGCGTTTTCGACTTCGCACGAAATAAAGATCGTCTGGCCCTCGGTCGGCCGGCGCGGTCGGACGCGAATCGATTCCGGCACAATGCGCAGCTTCGGGGCGACCACGCGCCCCTCGGACAGGGGCATGATCATCGCGGGCGAGTCACCGGAGACGTTCAGCCGCAGCGCCCCGCCGGCGAGGCGGTTAAAGAGCGCTGTGTTGATTTCGAATCGGGCCTGCCGGATCAGGCTGGTGTCGGGCCGCACCGTCATCGTGCCGGTCGCCAGCGCGGCGCCCTCGTGCGTCAACAGCGAACAGGTCCCGGTCGTGCTCTGCGCCCACGCGGTCAGGTTGACCCTGTTCGCCAACGGATTCTTCTCGATGCGCAGCGATCCGCGCAGCCAGCCCGGCCGCGCCTCCAAAGTCGAGCGGGCCGGCTTCACGAGGCTGATCACCTGCGGGATTTTCGGGTCATCCGGCGGCTCGGGCAGGCGCAGCCGCACCTCATAAAATGCAGGCGCCTGCACTTTCTTGATATTCAACAATTCAGTCGTCGTCGTGCTCGGCGCCACGCTGACCGTGCGAACGTCGAGCGTGTGTGTCCCCGCGTCATCGTATCCGAGGATGGTGAGTTCGCCGCGCGCGGGCACTTTGCCGGGATTCGCGATCGTGATATCGTCCAGCGAATCCGTGTGCAGGTCGGCGATGGTCAGCACCGGACGCTGGATTGCGATCGTGCCGGCGGCCGCCCAGCCCTTGACGTCGTTCCATGCCTGAATGCGCAGGATGGCGTCGCCGGCGCTCGCGGTCGTCGGGCAATCGACCGCGAGCGCGACCTTGCCTTCTTTCATGTCGCCACTGGCCTGCCACAAAACCGTTTCATCACCGCGCACCAGTTGCGCCGACCACTTGCCGGACTTCACCGGCACGTCCTTGATCGCGATATCCGCATGCGCGCCGGGCGCCATCACGCCGGGCTTCAGGTCGAGCCGCGCCCAGTCGTCGATCAACAACAGGTTCACGAGCGGGTCGCCCAGGAGCAGGTACATGAAGATGAGCTCGCGCGGCTGCGCGGCGAGCGAATAACGCAGCTTGGCGAGGGTGGTGACCTCGCCGAGGCCGCGCATCCTGTCGCCGAACAGGACACGGTTCAGTGCCTCCGACATCTGCTTGTGAATGTAAGTGATGCCGGGCCCCGACGGGACGAAGAGGCCAATCGCGCCGCCGTTCGGCACGCGCAGCATGTCTTCGCTGATGCAGATGTTCCACGGGCGTTCGGGGTAGTCGATCGCGCCGGAGTTGCAGGTCATGCACGCGACGAACGCGGGGTGGTCGAGGCCGGCCAGTTGCAGGTTGTCGCTGTTGTGGGAGTCGCCGCCGAACCAGATGCGCTCGTCGGCCCAGATGTTCGGCGAGCCGTGGCCGTAATACGTGAGGAAGGCGACGCCGCGGCGGAACGTGTCGAGGATCGCGTCGGTCGCCGCGCGGCTGACCTTCATGCGCTTGCGCTCGACCATCGACTTGGGCAGATACCAGTTCTCTTCGAGGGGAATCTCGTTCAGGAACACGCGGCGCGCGCCGAGGGCCGGCGGGGTGTTGTTGCGGCGCAGGCCGTCGAGCACCTCCGGGAATTCACCATCGTCGGAAACGTAACCGAGCTGCGAGCGCCACGGGCCGGGATCGGAATTGGCCTCGTAGGCGACGACCTTATCGACGATCTGCTTGAGGTCAGTGGAACTGGCGACGGGAAGCCGGCCGATCACGTAATCGCCGAGTTCGTCGTCGCCGGCGACCATCGTGAACCAGTAGTCGGAAGCCCAGCTGTCGCCGCCGTAGGAGAACGTGTAGGTCGGAACCCAGTTCGGGATGTTCTGGCGCGCGACGCCGAGGTAATCGCTGTTGCAATCGCCCACGAGCAGCACGGCGGCCGGGACGCCGCCCCGCCACTGCCGCATCGCGCACGCCAGCAGGCGCCGGATCGCAACGGGGGTGAACTCGCCGTCGCTGAAGGAGTCATAGACATGCTGGATGTCGGCCACGCGCACGCGCCAGCCCCGGGCCTTGTGGAAGTCGCCGAGGCGCCGCGCCTCGGCGTCGAATTCCCGGTGCGTGACGATCAGGAGGTCCGCGCCCTCCTTCGCGTCGGCAAGGTTGTCGAAATCGGCGACCTCGGGGCGCGGGATTGGTTCGATCGCGCCCGCGGCGAACAACTCGACGCGCTCGTCGGCCGCGCGGCGCAAAACGCCGACCCGGCCATCGCTGCGAACGAGCGGAAGCATCTCCCGCGCGACGCCGGCCGCGTCCATATCGAGCGCCAGCGCCGGCGTGCCTTCGACGGCCGTCCATGCCGGCGCGGACGTCAACGAATCGTTGCCGAGCGCAAGCCGGCCGCGAACGAGTCGCGCGCGCCCGTTGTAATCGATGTCGATCTTGTCGAGCCACACGCCGCTTTCCTGGACCTCGTCCGGGAGCGTCGCGGCCTGCTGCAGGACCATGCGCAGCGTCAGGGTCGTGCGGCCGTCGATGAGCACGGTCGCGGGAAGCTCGACCGTGCCGCGCGGATCGTCGTAATTGTTGAGCGTCACGATGCCGAGGTATTTGTTGGCGGCGCGGACCTCGATGCGCGGCTGCAACGCGGCAACCTCGCGCTCGACGAGAAACTCGAGCTTGACGCGCAACGACTCGGCGCCCGGCACGAAATCGGCAAGCTCGATCGGGAATTGAAAATCTTCGGCCGGATGAAGCGCCAGCTCGATCCAGCGGATCGCCTCGACGGCAAGGAACCGGCCGTGAAGCGTCACGAGCCGGTTGTCGCGGTCGCGGTGATATTGCCGGCGCACGATCGGGCGCACGGCGGTATTGCCGGCCGCCTGGGCGCGCATCCTGATCAGCGGATCGGGCGCGTCCGGCGAGAAGGTCAGCCAGTAAATGCGCTCGCGGGTATAAGGGCCTGTTGCGGCGGTGGCCCACAGATAAACGCCCGGCTCGAGTCCCGTGCCGTCGCCGGCCTTGGCGCGGATGAGCGGCACCGGCCGGCTGCGCGAGAAAATGCGGACCTCGTCGGGATTGGCCTTGTCCGAGGCGATGCCGGCGCGGATCAGGTCGTCGCGCGTGATCTTGTAGAGGCCGTCGTGATCGATGCGCAGCCGCGCCCACGGGCGGTCGCCGGGAACCAGCGCGCGCGGGTCGGTCGCGGCAAACGTCAGGTCGCCGGGTGGCGGCGGGCTGGCCACGGCAAACTTGTCGAGGCCGGACTTGTTGACCACGAGCGCGTCGGCCATGCGCCGCCAGTAACGCTCGGCCTCGTTTTGTGGGAGCTTGAAACTGGAAGCGGCGGCAGGGGTCGGCCACGTCAGTTGAAGCACGACGTCGAGATCTTCGGCGACATTGGCCGGCTCGCGGCCGCGCAACGACTCAATGGCCGAGGCGGGCAGGTTGATGCGGTAAAGCGGCCAGTGCCGCAGGTAACCCGCCGACTCGACCTGAAGCGGCTGGGTAAGAAACGTGCCGGCGATCGTCGGCTTGCCGATCGTCCCGCGATTGACCGGCCTGCCGGCCAGCCGCGCCTCGATCACGCGGCCCTTGACCTGCTGCTTTTCCGGCAGGCAGAACACCAGCGCGGGAAGCGTGTCGGGATCGGGCGCGCCCGCCGGCCAGCGCAGCGTCACGACAATCGATGTCGCGGCATCGTCGGCACGCACGACCTGAAAACCCGCCGGGGCCGGCGCAGGCTGAATCGCCGCCTGCCACGGCTGTTTTTCAGGCGCTTCGGCCTGGCGCCGCCCGCAACCGGCCATGGCGGCAAGCGCGACGACGCCGGCCAAAATGCCAAGCGCCTGAACGTGTTTTTTCAAGGGCGTGAACAAGGAAAGAGAAGAAACCCCCGGGCTGTTGGGTCGGACCCGCGCGTCCGAAGCAATTCAGGTCTCAGGATAACCCGAAGGTAGTTACGCGCGCAATGTGAAGAAACAGTCCGGGGGGCGAATCACCGACTCTCCGAACGCGTCTGTACACGGCGGCGGGTCGATCGAACCGCCTTATTTCGGCGTTGAATAATCGAGGCGAGGCCGCGAAGAGCCTCGTTGACGGAATCATGATCCGGAAAAAATTTCGCCACGTCCGGATCAATCACAACAACGTTCGTTCCTTCCGCATAACGTTTTGCGTATTTCCCGCGAACGCCGCCGCGAAAGTCGTATTCGTTCAACATATCAGGATCAGTCTGCTTCGGTTTCATAATGGGATCTCTCTTTCTTGGACGCTAATCGAGCACTGATGATTCTGATTCGACCGCCGCGCTCCGGTCATAACTTGCCTGAAGGTTGACCCGGAACTCCGCGGTCGTGCCGAAATAACGCGCCAGCCGCAGCGCAGGATCGGGCACACGGCGCGACGCTCGCGGACGATGTCATTGATCCGCGGCGTAGGCCCCCTGAGCTCGAGAGCCAGCTTGTGCGCGTTCATGCCGAGCGGAATCAAGAACTCCTCGCGAGGGATTTCGCCCGGATGAACCGGCCGCATTTGGTCATCGGAATTGTTATGCAATTTACGTTTCATCATCATGGAAACATTCCAGATCCTGTTTTGCTTTGACGAGCGCTTTCAAATTCTTGACTGATCTCCGATGCAGTTTCCAAATGATCTCGGCCCCGTCCTCGATCTTTTCATAAATTGGAAGCAAGCTGGTAATGCCATCAAACACCGATCTGGCCTTGCACCCGTTGTCTGTGTGTAAATCCCAACCCTTCGATTGCTGCAATTTTCCTGCCGCAACGGCTTTACGATACGCCCCGTTCCGGTCCTTGGCTTTGATAATGATCGTATTCTCCCAGGCCTCCGCGTGGCGATTCAGATTCGCAGCATCTTCACCTTCGATCTCGAATCGCACCAGGATGGAAGCAACCCACCAGCCAAAGGGAGATTTGTTTCGGCATGGGACTTTCTTTCCCATAAAGAACCCTCACAGATTCGACAAATTATCATCCCCAATAAAGATGCATCACCAAAAACCACCTGTCAACGACGGCCGGCCAGAATTGATCCTGTCGCCCCTCCGCGGGGCTCGTTGTATTTTTGGGACCGCGACAAGTGGTTCGACAACGCGCGCCCGCGAGGGATTTGTCGAACCGATAAAGTATGTGTTAAGCGTGAGCAAGTTATCCGTCATTGAATATGGGCGCCAGCCAGAGCGCCAACAACGCGAATTCATCCCAGCCATGGGCAAAACAAAGCTTCAGGACACGGATCTGCATCCATGCAGGCTACTGACAATACGGGATCCACGGCCGGGCGGGTGGGTGAGCGCACGGCGGGGTGGTGGGGGGATTGAAAGTGATGTCGCCTCGGGGTGAAGCGGACGACGGACAAGAGTCGGCTCGGAGAGCCGACCTACCTA
>JAJFUE010000103.1 GCA_021372575.1 bacterium
GCCGACGGGCTTGCTAAAGTCCGGCGCTCGGGATTCACGTTCGCGCCCGAGGCCGGCACGACGCGCCTGCGCAACGTCATCAACAAGCCGCTCGACCAGGAAAAATTCATCGAGCTCATCGACGACGTCTGGCGGCGCGGGTGGCGCACGATCAAGTTCTACTTCATGATAGGACTGCCGACCGAGACCGACGAGGACCTCGACGGCATCGTGCAGATTTGCGAGGAGGCCGCGCGGTCGGGGCGAAAGAGGCATGGGCGGCAGGCGCGGCTGAACGTGACGCTTTCGCCGTATGTTCCGCGCGCGAACACCCCCTTCCAATGGGAGGCGCAGTTGCCACGCGAGGAACTGCGGCGGCGCTACGATTACGTGCACCAGCGGCTGCGCCGGTGCGGCGCGGGCATCGACATCAAGGTCGGCGACATCGAGCTGGCGTTCATCGAGGCCGTGCTGGCGCGCGCCGATCGGCGGATGAGCCGCGCATTGAAGCGCGCGTGGGAGCTCGGCGCGCGGTTCGAGGGCTGGCAGGAGCAGTTCAAGTTCAGCGTGTGGATGAAGGCGTTCGAGGAGGCCGGGATCGACCCGGCGTTTTACGCCAATCGCGAGCGCGGCGATCACGAGGCCTTCCCGTTCGAGCATATCGACGCGGGGCCGGGCCGCGGGTTTTTTGAGATGGAAAAACGCCGCGCGCGCGACGGCCGCACCGTCGAAAATTGCGACACCGGCCATTGCGCCGGTTGCAACGTGTGCGGCGACTGGATCGATCACGCCCTCGCGAAGGATATGGCAGGTCGGCTCTACGAGCCGACTCTGGAAAGCGCGCAACCTGACGAAGACCGCTCCTTACTACCCGTCCAGCGTTTGCGGGTAATTTATTCGCGGCTCGAGGGCCTGCGTTTCATTTCGCATCTGGATTTCCTCAAAATTCTGCATTCGATATTGAAAAAAACGCGGATTCCGCTGGCGTGGAGCCAGGGGTTCAATCCGCAGCCGCGGCTTCAGCACGGGCCGCCGCTGTCGCTCGGGATGGGCGGCGAGGCCGAGATTTTCGACATGATGCTGGCGCAGCCGATCGACCCCGACGAAGCGCTCGCGCAGCTTCGCGCCGGCGCGCTGCCGGGGCTTTCATTCAGCGAATGCACTGATGTCCCGCTTAAGGCCACGTCGGTCGAGGCGAGCCTCTCGCACGCCGATTACCGGTTGCAACTGAATGACTCGGCCGAGGACGGCGTGCAGCAGGCCGTCGAGCGTTATTTGTCGGCGAACGAATTCTTAACGGAAATTCAGCGCAAAAACGGCATGCGGTCGATTGATCTGAAAAAATCGATCATCAATTTTGTTCCGCCTGAAGGCGGGACTACGAACACTTTTAAGATGCGGATCAGCCTGGCCCAGGGCGAGTTCATCAAGCCGCACGAGGCGTTGGGCGCGATCCTCGGCCGCGAGCTCGCGATCGGCGTCGATGTCCACGTCGATCGGACCGGTTGGGTCTTCGTGAATGCGTAGAAATGAACGCGAATCCCACGCCTACGGCCTGGCCTCAGCGTTTTTCATCCACGCGTAGCCGGCGTAGAGGGCGAGGATCGGCTCCACCGGCAGGCGGAAACGCGAATAGGTCTCGGGACCCGATGCGACCGCGAGGAAATATATGAATGTGCCTATTAAGAATAAATGGATTGGTAGCGTCTTGCGATGGCGCACGATCTTCCAGAGCGAAATCAAAAAGCTCAGATATAGAAAGGACAAAATAAGGCTTTCGATAGCGAGGAGCATGTACAGCATCGGGTGTGAGAAGGGCCATTTTCGTAAATAATCGAATAACGGCATGCGCAGCATGTCACCCAGAACACCCTTGTTGTGCTGTAACGTACCACCTGCGCGTTTATATACACTGATTGAGGCTGGACCGAAAACGAATTTTGCCATGCCGATAAATTGTGTTTTCAAGAGCAGGGCCGGTTCGGCCTTGATGATCGATACGGCCTGCTGCTTCATGTAATGGTATCGTTCGATTGCGGGCATGCCCTTTGTTTCTTCTCCCGCTTTATTTTGCATTTGCTGCTGGACCGTAACGAAAGGGATATTGTTTTTACGGGCGATAATATCTGCGGCACGATAAAGATAAAGGTTAACATTCTGAATTTGGCAGAACGTGGAATCGCCGGTCAGGATCTTGTTGCGAACCTGCCATCCGCCGACGATGACGATCCATGGCAAAATTCCAATGGCCGCCGCTGTCCATGTTATCTTTCTTTTTATCGTTAAAAAAACGAGCCATGCGGCGAGAACGACAATCCAGTAATAGAACACCGGGCGGATCATCGTGACACACGCCGAAACGAGTCCGAATGCAAATGCGGAAAGCATGGGATGGTTTCCCGGATTCATCAATCGGCAGCCAAGCAGGAGCGCTATCGTGAGCAGGAAAGCGAAACTGTAATCGGACAACAGGAACGTGACCTGATCAAAGGCGCAGATGCTGAATGCGAATAAAACGGCGGAAAGCATGCCTGCACGCTCGGACCACAGGTATTTCCCAAAATGGTAAATCAATCCAATGAGAACCGCATCGAGAAGAACCTGCAACAACAGGACGGCCATGCGATGCTCGCCGAAAATCGCGTAAATCGACGCGATGATCAGGGGATAGCCCGGCGTTCGAATCACTTCGGGCGTATAGGGCGCCATGGGAGAACTTGCGAAATTGCCGTTGTGCAACAAGGCCAGCGCGGGTTGCTCATACGTGGGACTGTCCGGCAACATTGCATTTTCGATCGGGGTTGAAAGAATGACGCCTGTCAGCAAAGCCGCGCGGATCACGATCAGGATCCATAAAATCAGAGGGATCGATACAATTTTCCGGCTTAACAACATTCGCTGGAACCTCCGCTGATGCTCAACCTTCAATTAGATGTGAAAGATCGTCGCCGATGACGATGATGCGGCGTTGGGAATTATTGTTGGATTGCTCGCTGGGGGTCATTGGGCTCCAGTCATCTCCGCGATGGAAAGCAATGCCAATCCCATCCAAGTTAGCATCCGAACGCGAGCGGACTGCAAGGGTTTTCAGAAGTGGGGTGACGATATTCTTGCGATAACAAATAACTTGACAATGCAAAGCGTGTGGGAATAGCCTGCATGTATTCGCCTGCGGGAGATCTTTTGCATGGTGGAAATCGACAAGGCGCTCGACCAGATTCAGCAGATCCACGAGCACTTGGCGCGCGCCGAGATGTGCCGCGACTGGCGGTCGGGTCCGGTGGCGTGCGGCGGGGCGCTGGCGATCGCGGCCGCGGCGGCGCAGGGCGTCATCATCGGCGCGCAGCCCGAGCCGCGCCTGTTCGTCGTTTATTGGGTGATCCTGGCCGCGATCGCAGCGCTGATCGCGGGCGCGGGGATGATCAAGAGCTATTTCGCGCAGCCGAATCCGATCCTGCGGCGGCGCACGCGCATCCTGGCCGGGCAGTTCGCGCCGTGCATCGCCGTGGGCGCCGTCGCCACGGCGGCGCTGGCCGGGTCCGGCGCCGCGGCGATCCAGTGGCTTCCCGGCCTGTGGGCGTTGATCTTCAGCCTCGGCACGTTCGCGTCGCGCCCATACCTGCCGCGCATCATCGGCTGGGTCGGTCTGTTTTATATCGTTGCCGGCGGGGTTTTATTGATGCTTGGCGCGCGCGGCGAGGCGCTGTCGCCATGGTGCATGGGCCTCACGTTCGGCCCCGGGCAGCTCGTCACGGGACTGGTTTTGTATTGGAATCTCGAACGCAACGGCGGGAGGGCGGAATCATGAGCAAGGAGCCCGAAAGCGGTCGTTACGCCTACGAGGGGCTCGACCGGATCATGCACGAGAAGGCGCGGCTGGGGATCCTGACGTCGCTGGCGGCGCGCTCGGACGGCCTGCGTTTCAACGAACTCAAGGAGTTGTGCTCGCTGACGGACGGCAACCTGAGCCGCCACCTGCAGACGCTCGAGGAAGCCGGCCTGATCGAGATCTGGAAGGGCTGGCAGAAGCGCCGCCCGCAGACGCTCGTGCGCCTGTCGGCCGAGGGCCGCAAGCGCTTCATGGCCTACCTTGCCGAGCTCGAGCGCGTGATCGGCGACGCGGCCGCGGCGGTGAACGCCACGTCTGCCAAGAAAAACAAGCTGCCCGACGGCTGGGCCCCCGCCTGAGCCGATTTTTTTGCGATGTAGCTTTGCAATGCCAAGTAATAGCTGAAAGGAGCGCGACCATGTCGCCGGTGAACGTTGCCAAAACAGGGCTGTATCGGTTGTGCGCGTGCATTGCTGGTTTGGTGTTGCTGACCTTCGGGTGTGTCATCCATAAGCAAGCGCCTGAAACCCCAAAAGCCAGGGCTAATGTTCATGAATTCGGGCGGGTTGTCTTCTTTGGCCGTTACCAGCACCGGAGCCGGAACCGCGACGCAGGCCTGGCGGACATGTGGCTCGCGAGACAATATGACGGCGACATGGTTTGCCTGAACACGCTTGGGCAGATGACGACGCTGGCGATGTGTGACGCCAAATTCCATCCGACGCGTTATTACTCGAAATGGGGCGGGGCCGGCTCGCATTTGAGATTCGAGAACAAGAAAATCTCCAATTACACGAACTGGAACGACGCGAAGCCGACGAAGGAATACACGGTCGAGGAAGGCGCCATTTACGATCCGAACACGCGGCCGGATTCGTATGCAATGGCCAATTTTATTCTGCGCCGGTTCGCGCTCAAGCCCGGCGAGAGCCGCGAATTTGTGATGTGCGACTACGGCCGCAACGGCGACAAACAGGACGATTTGCCGTCGTATCGCGTGCGCGTCGAGCATCGGGGCAAGGAAAAAATCGCCGTCCCCGCGGGCACGTTCGACGCCAATCACGTCGTGCAGACGCAGCTCACGCCGTCTTACACGTGGTTCAAGAAAGGCCCGGGGCACGTGACCGAGTTCTGGTATCTCGACGACTTCACAATCGTGCGCATCCTTCGCCACCGCGAGCCGTACGAATTCCTTCTGCAGGAATACACGAAGGCCGGCGACGCAAAAACGACCGGTTCGCTGAACGAGGACAAGTTCGCTGAACTGGTCGGAAATATCAGTCTCGAAAAAACGGCACAAACCTCTGAATCGAAGTAAAATCGATGTCGATGCAAGTTGACCCAGAACACGATCCGTGGAAAGTGCCCAATCCGGCGTTGCGGCTGTGGATGGCGCTCGGGTTGGGCGCTCTTGGCGCCGTTTTGTTCCCTGGCTATTTCAATTATTTTCCGGGCGGCAGCGCCGGTTCATGGCGCGTCTCCGCATGGGTCGGTATTGCGCTTTGCGGCGCGATGCTCGTGCGCATCGTGGAGAAAACAAAAGCCCCGGGCTCAACGTCGGCGTGCGCGTTCTTGAAGGCCCCCTGCGTGTTCATCGCCGCTCCGCTGCTGTTGTTCGCGAGCAGGCCTATGAATGTTAATGGAAAACGGCTCGCGAAATACGCGTTCGTCTTGTTTCCATTCGCATTGGCATTGTGTTTCATGCTTCCGTTCGTTTTTTCAAGCATTTTCGATGGCTTGGACACCCAGCCGGGCGGCATCAGATATTTCGCGATCATGCGGATATTTGCATTCGGCGTTTGGACTTGGATTTCGTGCGGCATTATCTGGATGCTTTGCCAGTGGCCGCGTGAACCTTATTTTCCGAAGGCGTTTTCATTCCGCCGCGAGTCGGTCCTGACCGTCATGGCGAGCATGATGCTAATCTGGGCGTTTGCAAGGCTGGCCGTCGGCATGATCCGTGACGAATTGGCGATCCTGGCTTTCGCGTTATTTCCTTTGATGCTGTTCGTGATGATCTCGAGCGGTGCCGAAATTCCATTCATTCCAAAGTTGGCTCGTTTGCCCGATGAGCGCTGCTTCGGCCCCGTCGCGACCGGTGTTTTCCTGGCAATGGGATTGGCATTTCTCATTCCGATAGAACTATTTCTGTTCTCGATGATTTACGCCGGCCGGTTGACGCTCGACGAGGTCGGGCGCAGCGCGGAATTTCTTTTATTCTGGTTTTCGATGCTGTTGATATTTGTCTTGCCGTATCTCGAAGTGGCGCGATGGGCAAGCCGCGATCGATCGCGGCATCACTATTGGGTGTTTGCATTGCCCACGGCAATAATCCGGCTATTTCTGTTAACAATGGCCATTGGAATTCTCGCCGGTTGCGTCAGGCATTGCTTTCAGAGCCGGATCAACATCAATGTGCTGCACGACCTCGCATTCATCATCTGGTGCAGCGTTGTTTTGACGGTCTGGAACGGCAATTGGCTGAGCCTGCTGCCGATGGGGTTCAAGCTGAAGAATATTCTGCACAATCGGGGCTACCACTGGGCGACGCTTGGTGACGCGCGGCTGATGCTGTGGCATCTGCACGGGAAGGCGTATCGTGTCCCGCCGGCGCATGAATACGAAATGATCCCGGGCTCGGAGCAAAATGCGGCCGGCCTGATCCGGTTCATGAAAGATATGATCCGGCACAGAAAAAACGCGCGGGTTGGAACGAAGAGTTGAATGATTGAAGAGGTGTCAGGAATGAGAATTGTGAAGGCGACGGCGATGGGAATGTGCTTCGGCGTGCGCGATGCGTTGGAAGTCGCGCGCTCGATCGAGAATCCCGGCGACGTGACGATCTACGGCGAGCTTGTGCACAACGAGGACGTTATGCGCGAACTGGACGACAGGGGATTTCACCGGCTCGGAGAATCCGAACGCGGCCGTTCGATTCCAGTCACGCCGCAAATTATGATCACGGCGCACGGGATATGCAAACTCGAGCGGCTGAGGCTGATCGCGGCCGGATACAGGCTGATCGACACGACGTGTCCGCTCGTCAAGCGCGCGCACGACGCGGCGCGCGCGCTCGAAAAAATGGGGTGCCTGGTGCTGGTGATCGGACGGCGCGGCCATGTCGAGGTTGATGGCATCACGGGCGACCTGCGGCGATTCGAAGTCGTCGAGTCGGTTGGCGAAGTCAGGCGATACGACGAACGGCGCATCGGGATTGTCTGCCAGACCACGACGCCGCCGGCATTGGCCAATGAAATCGTCGATCGCATTAGATTTATGAACGGCGGCAGCGATATCCAATACGCGGCGACGATCTGCCGGCCGACGTTGGACCGGCAGGCGGCGGTGCGGTCGTTGCTAAACCAGGTTGAAGCGCTGGTGGTCGTCGGCGGCAAAAAATCCAATAACACGAGACAGCTTGCGGAGATGGCGCGGAACGCGGGCAAGCCGTGCGCCCTGGTTCAGGGCGCCGACGAATTGGATCCTGCGTGGGTGAATCAGTTCGAATCGATCGGCCTGACGGCGGGAACATCCACCCCGGATAAAATCATCGAAGATGTGTACCGGAGGCTGTTGGCCATCGCCGCGGATCATGAGCCGGAGCCGTTCCGGCAGGTGATCTGACATCCCGGTTGATTTACACCCTGACAGGGGCGATCATCGGATTTGCCGAGAGGTGGCCCCATGCTGACCATTAAGAACATTGCCATTGTTTTTACCGCGTATCTCATTGTTTCGTGCGTTTACCGGTTTTACAAGGCCGCGACACGCGGGATCGAGCCGGCGGATTCTCCCTCAAGGATGCTTCCGGCAGTTCCCGCGCTGCTCAACCTGCTTGCGGCGATGCTCATCAGCGGCGGCATGTATCTGGGCGCGCCGTTCTTTGTTGTCGAAAGCACATTGCCTTATGTCCACGCGTTGATCGGCGCCATTTTGCTGACCTCGATCGCCGATGTGGTCATTGTGGTGAAGTATCAAACGACACATGAACTGAATGCGAAGAAAACCATCTCGCCCGCGTTGGCCGCCGTGCTGGGCGTTGTCTTCGTGTCGTATGTTTTGTTTTTAATGAGCACGCCAGGGCCTGCCGCGGACCGGATCAATCTGGATTTTCCGGTAAAGGGTTCGTGGCGTGTGGCGGCTGGCGGCAGATCCGCCATGACCAATTATCACCACGATCATCCGGCCTCTCAGAACTACGCCGTCGATATGGTTTGCACGAGCGGGGACACGGAAGGGCAGAAGGTTTATGCGCCAACCGACGGCGTGATCGTGGAAGCGATCGGGAACAGGTCTGATGACGATTCGGCGCCGGATGGAAATATCATTATGATTGGCTGCGAAAATGGGACGCAGATTTGCCTGGCGCACCTGATGCAGGGATCGGTTAAGGTTAAAAAAGGCGATCGAGTCAGCCGCGGCCTGGAAATTGCCGCGTGCGGCCAGACCGGAAACGCCGCCACGCCGCATCTGCATATTCACGCGCAAAACAGGGAGAAAGCCGTGCCGATGGTGTTTCAGGGGAAATTCTTAATGGCTAATGACAGGTTCACGGCGGAATGAAAGGAAGGTAGGTCGGCTCATCGAGCCGACACTGGGCCCGGGCAAAGATCCGACCTGCCCCATTTAAAAAAGCCGGCGGAATGCCGGCCTTTTCGTGATTTCTAATTCTAATGAATTATTCCCACTCGATCGTCGCGGGCGGTTTGCTGCTCACGTCATAGACGACGCGGTTGATGCCATCGATTTCATTAATAATTCTATTGCTGATGCGGCCGAGGATTTCCTTCGGCATTTCATACCAGTCGGCCGTCATCCCATCGACGCTGGTCACCGCGCGCAGCGCGACGACGTGGTCGTAGGTGCGCTCGTCGCCCATCACGCCGACCGACTTGATCGGCAGCAGCACGCCGAATGCCTGCCAGATCTGGTTGTAAAGGCCCGCCCGGCGCAGCTCTTCGAGGTAAATCCGGTCGGCGGCGCGCAGCATCGTCAGCCGCCGCGGCGTCACCGCGCCGAGGATCCGAATCGCAAGCCCCGGCCCGGGGAACGGGTGCCGCCACAGCATTTCGCTCGGGATCCCGAGCTCGCGGCCGACCGCGCGCACTTCGTCCTTGAACAGCTCGCGCAGCGGTTCGATCACGCGCCCCTGCTCGATGAGCCGCTGGATTTCGCGCACGCGATTGTGGTGCGTCTTGATCGTCGCCGACGGCCCGCGCGTCGAGACCGACTCGATCACGTCCGGGTAGAGCGTCCCCT